>JAGQRB010000647.1 GCA_020425925.1 Planctomycetota bacterium | reverse complement strand
TGTAGACGCCGTCGCCCCACTGCACCGAGTTGCGCGCGTTCTCCTCGCCGGTGCCGATCCAGACGATGTCTGGATCGCTCGGCGCGATCGCGATGTCGCCGATCGAGACCGAGCCCTGGCGGTCGAACACGTTCTCGAACGTGGTGCCGGCGTTCTCGGTGCGGAACACACCGCCGCCGGCGGTGCCGACGAACCAGGTGCTGCGCCGATCCCGGTGCACCGCGACGTCGGTGACGCGGCCGGCCGGGTTCACCGGGCCGAGGTTGCGCCACGCCAGGCCGTCGACCATCGCGGCGGCGAACACCGGGTCGGGCGGCAGTGACAGCCGGGAGCCGCGGGCTTCACCCTGGGCGAGGAGCGCGGGCAGGCAGGCGAGGTGAACGGTGAGGAGAACCGCGAGGGTCAGCGGTCGTCGCATGGCTTCGGTTCGGGGCTGCGGGGGGAGACCCCTCGAGGGGGGCCCCGGATGATACGCCGCCGGCCGGCCCGGCGGCGGCACCCGATGGCCGCGAAAGTGTCGCAAAGTCGTCCGTTCGGACCGCCCGGGCCCGGTGGTCAGAACGCGTTGCCGAACGCGAGCGTGAAGTTGGAGCCCTCGTCGCCGTAGCCGATGTCGATCCGGAACGACGCCTCGCGCGAGAACGCGAGCCGCAGCCCGAAGCCGTAGCTGTGATGCCAGCGGCCGTCGGCGAGGTCCTCGATGCCCGGCGCGACGGTGCCGAGCTCGCCGAACAGCGCGATGCCGATGCGCTCGATCCGGATCGTGTCGGTGAACGTGATGCCGCGCGGCACGATGCCGAAGCGGTACTCGGCCGCCGCATACGCCGCCGACCGATCGGTGAAGCGGTTGGGCACGAAGGCGCGCAGCGCCGTCGAGCCGCCGAGCGACGGCAGGTGGTAGTACGGCAGCTCGCCGATCGTGTCGGAGACGAATGCGCCGAGCGCGATCACGTCGGTCGGCGGGTTCTCCTCGCGGCCCTCGGCGCCGCCGTGCAGCAGCGGTGGGACCGGGAAGTACTGGCGCAGGTCGGCGCCGAGCACGGCGCCGGTCGAACCGCCGCCGTGTAGCGCGCCGTCGACGCTGACGCCGAAGCGGTGCCCCGAGTACGGCTGGTGGATGCTGTCGCGGGTGTCGTGGGCGAAGCTGCCCGCGAGCCAGAGGAAGTCGTCGCCGTCGCCCGCGCGCACGAGGTCGGGGAACACCTGTTCGGTGCTCGGCACGCCGAGCACCCGACCGCCCGACAGCCCGTGATGTTCGCCGCGGACCCCGAGCTGGTAGAGCCAAGGATCGCCGGGTTCGCCGAGCGCGTCGCGGATGCCGAGCCCGACGTAGGAGACCTCCTCGGTGAAGCTGGTCTCGGCGGTCTGGGGCGTGCGGCTGCCGAAGCCGAAGAATCGCCGCGTCAGCGTCTTCTCGTAGCCCGCGCTGCCGAACACGCGGCCGCGTTCCTCGCGCACGATGCCGCCGTTCGGCAGCTCGCGGTGATGCAACCAGCGTGCCCAGAACACCCGGTAGGCCTGCTGCCCCTCCTCCGAGTACGTCATCACGATGTTGGCGAACTCGCGGTAGTGCTGGTTGCGGAAGTCGACGTCGGTGAGCGCGAAGCCGCCGCCGAAACCGATGTCCTTCTCGCGGAACAACACCGGCGACAGGAAGCTGCTGACCAGGAAGCGATCGAAGACGTTGCCGGGTTTGATGCGACCCGGCGGCGTGTAGCGCCAGCGCTCGGGGTGCACGAGGTCGCTCGGGAACTGCGGCTTCGGGATCCGACCGTTCGGATCCATGCCGGCGAGCGGGTCGTAGCCGGCTGGCGGTGCGCCGGCCTCGCCGCTGCCGGCGACCGGGTTCTGGGTCGGCGACGACGAGGTGCCCGGGTTCTGTGCCGCGAGCGCCGCGGTGACGACGAGCGCGCTGCCGAGGAACGCGGGGCACTTCATCGCGCGGTCCATGCGGCCCGGAGTGCGGGCACCTCGATCGTGCCCGGATCGGCGCCCGGCAGCGCGTCGACCGCCAACGCTGCCGACCAGGTGTCGACCAGGGTCCGATGCGCCTGCTCGCGCAGGCCCTCGCGCACCTGTTCGGCAGGGTCACCGAGGAAGACGCGCATCGCGGAGTAGGTCAGGCTCGAGATCCCCTGCGCCGCGAGCGCGGCATCGATGAAGCGGTCGGTGCAGGTCGCGATGCAGGAGTCGGTCGGCACCAGCGCGACGCAGGTGGCCGCCGCCACCAGCGCCGGCGGCAGCGCCAGGCGCGGGTCGTCACCGACTACCGGGGCGGCCTGCATGCGCAACGGGATCTCGGGATCGATCTCGATCGTCTCACCGTTCGGCCCCCTGAAGCCGCCGGCGGTGGACGGGTCTGCCGGCGCGGCGAAGCCGAGCACCTGCTTGCGCCATTCGCCCAGGGCGTTGCCGTAGCCGGCGCCGCCATCGCCGGCGCTGCCGGCCACCGGCAACGGGTCGTCGAACGAGAGCGCGATGACGAGGCCGCGCCCCGGGTCGCCGCCACCGAGGGCTTGGGCCACCTCGGCGCGCGCGGCGCCGACGCGATCGAGGACCTCGGCGGCGGCGCTGCCGTCGCGCGCCAGCACGTAGGCAGCGTCGCTGACGAACAGGCGATAGTCGCGCCAGCCGTCCGGCAGGTCGTCGGGGTGCGCCTGCCACTCGACGGTCGAGCAGGCGGCGAGCAGGAGCAAGGCGGGGGGCAGGGAGGGTCGCATCGCGGGACCCGCGAAAGTGAGCCGCGGGGTGGCGCGCAGCGCAAGGCTGCTCCGGCCGTCGCACGCATTCGGATTTCGTCGGACGGCGGCGCGGCTATCGTGCACGGATGCGGGCAGCTCCTCTCGTGGCTTCGGCCGTCCTGACCTTCGCCGGGCTCGTCGCCCAGGAAGGGCGACACCTGTCGTATCCCGACCTGCTGCAGCGCACGGTCGATCCGAGCTGGCTCTGCCGGCCGCCGGCGGCCGGCGAGCGCAGCCTGCAGTTCAGCAGCTATGACCGCCGCAGCGATGCCGGGCCCTCGGACTTCGACGCCTGGTACGCGAACGACGATCGCGGCAACTACCTGCGGGTCGAGGAGCGCGACGGCCGCAAGGAGTACGTGATGGTCGACTTCGACGGGCCGGGGGTGATGTCGCGGCTGTGGTCGGCGAACCCGTCGGGTGAGCTCTTCGTCTACGTCGATGGCGAGCTGGTCTGGACGGTCGACTTCCGGGCGCTGACCAGCGGCGAGATCGATCCGATCGGCGGCGCGCTCGCCGGCGTGCGGGCGCGGGGCGCGAACTGCTACCTGCCGATCCCGTTCGCCGAGCACCTGAAGGTCACGGCGAGCAAGAACGACTTCTACTACCAGTGCAACGTCACGCGGTTCGCACCGGGCACGACGGTCGACAGCTTCGCGCCGGCGTTGCTCGAACGCCACGCCGATGCGATCCGGGCGGCGGCGGTCGGCGCCCGGCCGAGCGAGCTGCCGCGCGGCGGCGCGGCCCCGATCGTCAGCATGGCGGTGCCGGCGGGGTGCGTCTTGACCGAGTTCGGCATCAACCTCACCGGTCGGGTGCCCGAAGGTCAGCAGCTCGGCGACCTGCTGCGCAAGATCGTGCTGGTGGTGCACTGCGGCCGCGAGGAGACCGTGCGCGTGCCGGTGCTCGACTTCTTCTGTGGCGGCGCCGACTGGTACTCGTACGCGACCCGGTTCCTCTGGATCGACGACAACAAGGCCGGTTGCCGCTTCCCGATGCCGATGCCCGAGGGCGGCGAGCTGCGGCTCGAGTCCGAGGACGACCTGCCGCTACACGCGTCGCTCGATCTGGTGCGCTACGCCGGGCTGACGATCGACGATCCGCTGCTGTTCCGGGCCGGTTACCACCAGCGCAAGGACTTCGAGTCGCGGCCGTTCCACGACTTCACGATCCTCGACGCCGCGGGCCGCGGCCGCTTCGTCGGCTGCTCGCTGCTGGTCAAGAACCCGACCCGCGCGTGGTGGGGCGAGGGCGACGAGAAGTTCTGGGTCGACGGCGAGGACTTCCCGTCGACGTTCGGCACCGGCACCGAGGACTATTTCGGTTACGCCTGGTGCAGTCCGGAGCCGTTCGACGCCGCGTTCCACACCCAGAACGAATGCGACGGACCGGGCAACTACGGCTTCACGGCGCTGCACCGCACGCAGCTGCTCGACAGCGTGCCGTTCCAGCGCTCGTTCCGGTTCGACCTCGAGGTCTGGCACTGGGTCGAGAACAAGCGGCTCGACTACACCAGCGTCGCCTACTGGTACGGCGCGTCGGGCGCGACCTCGGGCCTGCCGCCGCTGCCGCCGGCGGCCGAGCGCACGCTCGACCGCCTCGGGCCGCCGCCGGTGTTCGTCGCCGAAGGCGTGATCGAGGGTGAGTCGTTGCGGGTCGTCGCGGTCACCGGTGGCGAGCACGAGGTGCAGGACATGGCACACTTCGAGAACCAGTTCTCGCGCGACGCCCAGCGCTGGTGGAAACACGGCAAGCCCGGCGACACCCTGGTGCTCGCGGTGCCGGTCGCGGAGGCCGGGCGCTATCGGGTGTCCGGCGCGTTCTGCACCGCGAACGACTACGGCACCGTGCAGCTCACCCTCGAGGATCAGAAGCTCGGCGCGCCGCTCGAGGGCTATGCGACGCGGGTGCAGAGCACCGGCCAGCGCGAGCTCGGCGAGGTCGAGCTCGATGCCGGCGAGGCGATGCTGCGGGTCACGATCCTCGGCAAGCACGGCAAGGCGCTCCCGGCCTACATGTTCGGGCTCGACTACCTGCGGCTCGAGAAGCTGCCGTGAGTCGTGGGCGGTTCTCGTGTCCGCACTGCGACGCCGAAGTGCCGATCGGCGCGAAGGTCTGCAGGGAGTGCGGTAGCGACGCCGAGACCGGCTGGCAGGACGAGGAGGAGATCGCCTACCGGAGCCTCGACATTCCGGACGGCTGGGGGCCCGAACAGGAGTCGGGCGAGCGTCGGGAGCGCCGCGCGCGCGTCCGGTCGCAGATCGTGGCGGTGATCGTCGCGCTCGCGATGGCGCTCGTCGCGGTGCGGTGGTTCTGGTGGTGAAACTTGCAATCGCCGTGATCTCTGCTCCCGACTAAGCGGCGTCTCAGAGCCGCCGTTCAGGCTGTGCGCTCCTCGAAACCAACAAGGAGACGACACATGCCAGCCATTCTGATCGCCGCTTCGCTCGCCCTCTCGCTGCCGACCGGAGAGACCTCCTGGCCCGATGGTCCGGGCCCGATCCGCCTCGACGAGTTCATCGCACCGGCGAGCCTGTTGCTGCCGGCCGCGCTGCCGCTGCCGTTCTGCGGTGCCTGCGAAGACACCGCGCTCGCTGCCTTCGGCGCCGAGACGACCGCGGCACGGGCGGATTACTTCGTCGCGGTCGGCAACTGCATCAACGAGGGCGGGCATCCGCTGCTCTGCGCGGTGCAGCTGCTGCCCGAGTGGTTCGCGGCGCGGCAGCACGCGAACGCGGTCTACGGCGAGCGGCTCGCGCTCTGTCAGGCCATCGGCTCGGGGGCCTACGATCCGATGCTCGCGCCGCAGCAGTTCTCGCCCGACATCACCAACCAGTACTTCCCACTCGTGCCCGGCCGCGTGCTGGTCTATCGCAAGTCGACCGCCGAGGGCGTCGAGCGCACCCGCGTGAAGGCGCTCGACGACACCATCGAGATCGCCGGCATCGAGTGTCGGGTCGTGCGCGACGTCGTACGGATCGACGGTGAACTGCTCGAGGACACGCTCGACTGGTACGCCCAGGACCAGCAGGGCAACGTCTGGTACCTCGGCGAGATCGCCAAGAACTACGAGGACGGCGTGCTGACCGATCTCGGCGGCTCGTGGACCACCGCGGTCGACCACGCCAAGCCCGGCATCGTGATGCGCGCGGCGCCGCAGGTCGGCGAGACCTACCGCCAGGAGTTCCTGCTCGGTGAGGCCGAGGACGTCGGGCGCGTGCTCGCACTCGGCGTGACCGTGACGGTGCCGTACGGCACGTTCACGAACTGCCTCCAGACCGAGGACTTCACGCCGCTCGAGCCGGGCGTGCGCGAGCACAAGTTCTACGCCCCGGGTATCGGCGCCGTCCTGACCATCAACCTCGCGACCGGCGAGCGCGCCGAACTCGTCGATGTCATCGAGCCCTGACGCCGGCGCGCCGACACATCCCGCGCTCAGCTACCCCTCAGGTTAGGATGCAGGATGTCGTCGGCGGGCCCTGGCCCGCGTGAGCCATGAAGACCCTCATCATCGAAGATTCCGAGCGCCTCGGCCGTTCCCTCGAGGTCGGGCTGCGGCGGCTCGGGTTCTCGGTCGACGTCGTCGCCGACGGCCGCGAAGGCCTCGAGTACGCGCGCTATGGCGGCTACGACGCGATCGTCCTCGACCTCATGTTGCCGAAGCTCGACGGCCTCAGCGTGCTGCGGCAGCTGCGTGTCGAGCAGAACCCGGTGCACGTGCTGATCCTGTCGGCCCGCGATCAGGTCGCGCACCGCATCGAGGGGCTGCGCCTCGGCGCCGACGACTACCTCGTCAAGCCGTTCGACTTCGACGAGCTGGTGGCGCGGCTACGGGCGCTGATCCGCCGCAAGTACGCGGCCAAGAACCCGGTGCACAAGGTCGGCGACCTCGAACTCGACACCGCTGCGCGGTCCGCGATCTGCGCCGAGCGCGAGATCGAGCTGTCGGCCCGCGAATACGCGGTACTCGAACACCTCGTGCTGAAGCGCGGTCAGGTGGTCAGCAAGACCGAGCTGCTCGAACGGCTCTACACCGACGCCAGCTGTGGCACCGACAACACCGTCGAGGTCTTCGTGCACCAGCTGCGGAAGAAGCTCGCGCCGGCGGCCGGTGCCGTGATCCGCACCAAGCGCGGCCACGGCTACATGATCGAGTGATGGTGCGCGCCCGATCCCTGCGTCTGCGGCTCTGCGTCGCGCTCGCGGCGAGCTTCCTGGTGTTGCTCGGCGGCGTCGCGTGGTGGGTGACCGCCGAGGTCCGGCGGCACGTCACCGCCGACTTCGACGCTGGCCTGGTGCAGCGCGCGCGCCAGCTCGCGAGCCTGTGCGAAGCCGAGGCCGACGGCCGCATCGAGTTCGACTACGTCGCGCGCTTCCACCCCGAGTTCGAACGCGAGGGCGATCCCGACTACTTCCAGATCTGGCTGCCCGAGCAGGGCGTCACGTTCCGCTCGGCCCGGCTGCAGCAGGACCTGATCGCGCCGCCGCCGTACGACGTCGAGCCTCGGATGGCGGACGTCGCGCTCGGCAACGGCCGGCAGGTCCGGGTGGCGTGGGCCGGGTTCGTCGCCGAAGCCGCGCCGGACGAACCACTCGAGGCCGGCGAACCGGCCGGCAGCCCGCCGGCCGCGTTGGCGCCGCCGCCGCCGCCGGTGGTCATCGCGGTCGGCCGCGGGCGCGAACATCTCGACACCCTGCTGGCGCGGGCGAGCGGCGCGATCGTCGGTGGCGCCGCGATCGCGGTGCTGTTCGCCGCCCTGCTGGTGTGGTGGATCGTGGCGCGCGGTCTGCGTCCGGTCGGCGATCTGGCGGCGCAGGTCGCCCGGATGTCGCCGGCGGATCTCGAGCGCGAGGTCGCGCTGCCGTGGACGCCGGGCGAGCTGGCGCCGGTCGTCGAGCAGCTCAACGCGTTCGTGCGGCGGTTGCGCGCCGCGATGGCCCGCGAACGTCGTTTCGCCGGCAACGTCGCCCACGAGCTGCGCACTCCGGTCGCCGAGCTGCGCTCGCTGGCCGCGGTGGCGTTGCGCTGGCCCGACGACGTGCCCGACGGCTTCTTCGGCGACGTGCGGGACATCGCGGCGCACATGGATGCGGTGATCACGAACCTGCTGCTGCTGGCGCGCTGTCACTCGGGCCGCGAGCCGGTGCTGCGGGCGCGGGTCGCCGTGCTGCCGCTGGTGCGGGCGGCCTGGCAGCGCCATGCGGCGCGCGCCGGGGCGGTCGGGCGGCGGTTCGAGCTGGCGGTCGCCGACGACCTCGAGATCGTCACCGATGCCGACAAGTTCGCGATCGTGGTCGACAACCTGGTCGGCAACGCCGCGAGCCACGCGTTGCCCGACAGCGTGGTGCGCTGCCGCGCCGTGCGCGACGGCGGGCTGGTCCGCATCGCGTTCGAGAACGCGGCCGAGCCGATGTCTGCCGCCGAACTCGAGCACCTCACGGAACCGTTCTGGCGCCGCGATGCGGCGCGCGCCGGCGGCGAGCACGCCGGACTCGGGCTCGCACTGGTGAGCGCGTGTGGCGAGCTGCTCGAACTCGAGGTCGGGTTCGAGCAGGGTCCCGACGGCGTGTTCCGTGCCACGGTGGTGGCGCCGGCGGCACCGCTGCAGCGCCGCAGCGAGCGCGCGGATCCGGTCGCGATCGACGGGCCGCGCTAGTCGGGCGAGGCGCTACTGGAACGTCACCGACCAGACGTTCGTGGTCGGCAGCGGGAGCGTCGGCGTCGTGAGGTCGACGGTCATCGCCTGGAAGTGCCAGGTGAAGTTGCCGAAGTTGGGCGGCACCGGGCCGATGTCGAAGTGCGCGATGCCGGTGGCGGGATCGTGCAGGAACGAGCCGCCGAGCACGATCAGCTCGGGCTGCTGGTTGCCGATGCCGAGCGAGACGATGCCGGGCAGCACGGTCGGCAGCAGCGAGCCGCTGATCGCGACCGCGGACAGCGCCGGGCCGGCGATCGCGCCATGGTGGATGTAGAGGTGGACCGTGTCGTAGGTGCCGACCGCGGTCTCGGCGTAGAGCGCTCCGGTCGTCGGCGCGGTGAGGTCGAGCGGCACGATGTTGCTCCGGATCGCGGGGTTGTAGACCGCGAGCTGGTAGGTGCCGGGGGCCTGGCCGGGCCGCGGATGGACCTCGAGCGTCTGGTTGTCGACGACGCGGAAGTAGCCCGCATACCACCGGGTCTCGGTGCCCTTGCCGTTGAGGTCGAAGCCGATGCCGACGAGCTCGGCCCACGCCAGGTTGTCGCCCTGCACGAGCACGCCCTGATCGGTCAGCGTCGGCAGCGTGTAGTTCGGTGTCGCTGGGGTGAGCACCGGGAACGGCAGCACCGGGAAGACCGCGGTCAGACCGAAGATCTCGGTGTCGGCGCCGCTGAGCGCGATCGTGCGACCGGTCGGCTGGGTCGAAACGGTCGCGGCGAACGCGCCGTAGTAGCCGAAGTAGGTGTTGGTCTGGTTTGCCGCACCGCCGTACTGGACCGCGACCGTATTGGTCAGATCGATCAGGCCACCGTCGTTGATTCCGCCGCCCGTGAGCGTGCCGGTCGCCGTCTGGTAGTAGTGCCAGTGGTCGGGGTCCATCGTGCCGCCGTTGCCGACGTAGGCCGACGGCAGCATCTGCAGCACCGGGCTGCCGACCGGCGGACAGCCGACCTCGCCGGGATCGATGCGACCGGTCAGCTGGAGTGCGATGTCCCAACGGTCGTCGAGCGCGGTCAGACGTGCGAGCGTGCCGAACAGCTCGGCGTGGCCGTCGTCGTACTCGGTGAAGTCACCGGCCGGCACGAAGACGTAGTCGTCCGCGACGCCGGGCAGCACCATCGCGCGCCCAGCCGTCAGGTTGGAGCGCGTGCTGTCGACCTGCGGATGCGTGACGTCGTCGGTGCGGTGCGTCGGCAGATCGAGCGAGAGTTCGGCGGTCGTCAGCGGCGGCAGCTGCAGCGTCGGCTGCTGGATCACGGTCACCGCGAAGGTCGCGGTCGCGCCGAGGTTGCCGTTGCGGTTGTTGGCGCCGACACCGACCTGCACGGCCGGGCCGCTGAGCTGCAGATCGAGCACCGCGCCGTCGAAATCGCGGACGCCGGTCAGCGTGCCGCTGGCCTGCGTGTAGTAGACGAACGTGCCCGGGTCGACGGTGCCCATCGGCAGGTAGGCCGACGGCAAGAGGCCGAGCGCAGGACTGCCGGCCGGCGGATAGTTGGCCTGGCCGGGCTCGACCTTGCCCTGCAGCTCGATGTCGAACAGGAACGCCGAGTAGAGGCTGCTGGCGGCGAAGACGCGGCCGGTGAGTCGCGCGCTACCGTTCGGCAGTTCGACGAACTGACCGCCGCCGGACACGACGAGATCGGTGAACAATCCGGGCAGCGCCAGGAAGGCGCCGCCGGCGACATTCGACAGCGCCGGGTCGTTCGGAGACTCGACGGCAGCATGGTAGGTCGGCTGCTGCGCCAGGAGCGGCAGGGCCGTCGCGCAGACGGCCGCGAGCGCAGTTCGGAGATAGGAGTACGGAGGTTGGCGCATGACAGGAAGAACGTCGGGCGTGGCCGGGTGTGGCGCCAGCCCCGATCTCGACGAAGAAAACTATCCCATCGCGGCTGTGCATGCGGCGCTGCGCATGGCCCGCCGTCCCGGATTGGGGCCCCGCGATGGCGTCGGTGGGCGGCAAGTGCGATGCCAACGTGGCTTGCACGCCGGTCGCGAGGCGTTCAATCGCCGTCGCGCAGACGACGCATCAGATCCTGCAGGAAGTGGATGTTGTGGATCGACAGCAGGGTGCCGGCGAGCATTTCGTTGCAGACCGAGAGGTGGCGGAGGTAGGCGCGGGTGAAGTTGCGGCAGGCGTAGCAGGCGCAGCCCTCGACCAGCGGCCGCGGATCGTCGGCGTACTGCTGGTTCCGCAGCTTCAGCGTCGTGCCCTCGGGGCCGAAGGCCGAGTGGTTGCGGCCGTGGCGCGTCGGCACGACGCAGTCGAAGAGATCGACGCCGGCTTGCGACGCGGCGATCAGATCCTCGGGCATGCCGACGCCCATCATGTAACGCAACCGATCCGCCGGCAGCTCGGCGACGCAGGCGTCGAGCGCGACGGCCATCTGGGCTTTGGTCTCGCCGACGCTGAGGCCGCCGATCGCGTAGCCGTCGAAGTCCATCGCGACCAGCGCACGCGCGCTCGCGGCCCGCAGCTCGGGGTGGATGCCGCCCTGGCAGATCCCGAACACCGCCTGGCCGCGACTGCTGCCGCCCCAGCGGTCGTGCAGGTCGCGGGCGCGGCGGGCCCAGGCGAGCGTGCGTTCGTGCGCCTGGCGCTGCAGCTCGGCATCGCCGTCGCCGGGTGGACAGTGGTCGAGCACCATCGCGATGTCCGGACCGAGCTGGCGCTGGAACTCGAGCACCGACTCGGGCGTGATGCGGTGCGCGCTGCCGTCGATCACCGACCGGAAGTCGACGCCGTCGTCGTCGATCCGGAGCCGGCTACCGAGCGAGAACACCTGGTAGCCGCCGCTGTCGGTCAGGATCGGGCCGTCCCAGCCCATGAACCGGAGCAGGCCGCCGAGGCGTTCGACGCGTTCGGCGCCGGGCCGCACGTGCAGGTGGTAGCTGTTGGCGAGCACGAGCTCGGCGCCGGTCGCCCGCACCTGTTCCGGGGTCAGGCCCTTGAGCGTCGCGTAGGTACCGACCGGCGCGAAGCACGGCGTCTCGAAGGTGCCGTGCGGGGTGTGGTAGCGCCCACGCCGGAGCTTGCCGCGGGTCGCGAGCAGCTCGAAGCGGAAGACGGCGGTCATGCCCCAGCCGCGCCGTTCATGCGAACGGCAGCTCGCCGCTGGCCGACCCGGCGGCGCCGGGCTCGAGGCCGAGGTGTTCGTAGGCGCGCGGCGTGGCGACGCGGCCGCGCGGCGTGCGCGCGAGCAGGCCGCAGCGGATCAGGTGCGG
>JAGQRB010000646.1 GCA_020425925.1 Planctomycetota bacterium | reverse complement strand
GGCGGAGCTCGCCGACGCGATCGAGACCGCCGCCCGCGAGGTCGTCGACGGCCGGCACGACGGCGACTTCGTGCTCGACGTGTTCCAGACCGGCTCCGCGACCAGCACGAACATGAACATGAACGAGGTGCTGGCGAACCGTGCCGCCGAGCTGCTCGGGCAGCCGCGCGGCGGCAGGGCTGTGCACCCCAACGACCACGTCAACCTCGGCCAGTCGAGCAACGACACGATGCCCTCGGCGGTGCAGATCGCGCTGCTCGAACGCGGCACGCACCGCCTGCTGCCGGCCTGGGGCGCACTCGTCGCACGGCTCCACGATCTCGCCGACACCAACTGGGACGAGCTCCGCGACGGCCGGACCCATCTGATGCGCGCGGCGCCGATCCGGCTCGGCCAGCGGCTGCGCGGCTACGCCGACCAACTCGCCGCCGCGGGCGCTAGCCTCGGCGACGCGCTCGCCCGTTGCCGCGCGCTGCCGCTCGGCGGCACCGCCGTGGGCACCGGCATCGGCTGTCCACCGGGGTTCGCGGCCGAGGTCTGCGCCGAGCTTCGACGCGACACCGGACTCGAGGTGCACGAGACCGCGCATCATCTCGGCGTACAGGGTGGCTTCGACGCGGTCGCCGGGCTGGTCGCGAGCGTGCGGGTCAGCGGATCCGTGCTGTACAAGATCACCAACGACCTGCGCTGGCAGGCTTCCGACGCGCTCCGCGAGCTCGAGATCCCGGTGCTGCAGCCCGGCAGCTCGATCATGCCGGGCAAGGTCAACCCGGTGGTCTGTGAGGCGGTTCTGATGTGCTGCGCGCAGATCGTCGGCAACGACGCGGCCGTCGGCTTCGCGAACTCGCAGGGCCAGTTCGAGCTCCACACCATGATCCCGCTGGTCGCACGCAACGCGCTCGAAGCCGTCGAGCTGCTCGCCGCTGCAGCCGGCGCGCTCGACACCCATTGCCTGACCGGCCTGCGGCCCGCCGCCGGCGCCGCGGCCCGCGTCGACGCGAATCCCATTCTCGCGACCGGTCTCGCTCCGGTGCTGGGCTACGACGTCGCCGCCGAGCTCGCGCACGCCGCCGAGCAGAGCGGCCGCACCGTGCTCGAGATCGCACGCGAGCGCACCGACCTCGAGCCTGACCGGCTCACCGAGCTGCTCGACCCCCGGCGACTCGCGGGCGAGCTCGGCGCCGAACGCAGCTGAGCCCGCGACGCGTGCCGGCCGCGTCACTCCTCGAGCGTGAAGCCGACCTTGATCGTCACCTGCCAGTGCGCGACCTCGCCGTTCTCGATGTGACCGCGGGTGTCGACCACCTCGAACCAACGCATGTCGCGGATCGTGCGGTGCGCGCGGCGCAACGCGTTCGCGACCGCGGCGTCGAAGCCGTCGGACGACGAGCCCGTGAGCTCGATCTTCTTGTAGACGTGGTTGGACATGTTCGTTCTGCCGAGACGACTGCAAATGTGGGGCCGGGCCCGGCGAGCGGCGAGCGACGCCTACCGGCACGATGTTTGCCCTGCGCCGCGCCCATGAACCCCGCGAAGAACCCCGAACGGATCTCGGCCGAGATGTTCTCGCCGGCGCAGCACATCGAGAGCCACCTCGCGCGACTCGCGACCATCGGCGTGCAGCCCGACGGCTCGATCAGTCGGATCGCCTGGACCGACGCCGAGTCGTCGGCGATCGCGATGGTGCGCTCCGAGGGTGAGGCCTTCGGCCTGGAAGGGCGCTACGACCGCATCGGCAACCTGATCCTGGCGCTGCCGGGCGGGCACGAGCGCAGGATGCTGGTCGGCTCGCATCTCGACTCGGTGCCGCGCGGCGGCAACTACGACGGTGCCGCCGGCGTGATCGCCGGGCTCGAGGCGATGCGACCGCTGGTCGCCGAGGCGGAATCGTTCCGGGCCGGCATCGATCTCGTGGTCTGGCGCGGCGAGGAGCACACCTACAACGCGGTCTACAAGGGCAGCGCCGCGGCGTTCGGCTGCTCCGAGACCCACGTCCTGCACAACGTCTACGACGGCACGACGCTGCGGGACGCGATCGCGAGCCAGGGATTCGACCCGGCCTGCATCGACGGGCGCGAGCCGTCGTTGGCGCAGGACTACATCGACTCCGTGCTCGGCTACCTCGAACTGCACATCGAGCAAGGCGTGCGACTCGAACGCGAGAATCTCGATCTCGGCATCGTCACCAGCATCGCCGGCGACCGGCGGTTCCTGATCGTCCTCGAGGGTCGCTTCGACCACTCCGGCGCAACGCCGATGGGGAACAGCTTCCGCAGCGACTCCAATCTCGCATTGGCTCACATCCTGACGCGCCTGGACGGGCTCGCGGAGGAACGGCGGCGGCAGGGCCAGGAGTTCACCCAGACCGTCGGGATCATCAACTCCGACCCCGAGATCGATCGCCAGTTCCCGGCGGTGCGCGGCAACTCGGTCACCAAGGTCAGCGGCCTCGCCTACTTCACGCTCGACATCATGGCGGCCGACGACGCATTCATGGACAGCTACGCCGCCGAGGTGCTGCGGGTGACCTGGCGCACGGCGCACGAGTTCCACGTCAAGGCGATCGTGCAGCAGACCGACAAGGCGTCCGGCCTGCCCGAGCTCGACCCGCGGCTCCGCACCCGGCTCGGGGCTGCAGCCGCACGACTCGGCTACTCGCACCGCGAGCTGCCGAGCGGCGCCGGTCACGACGCGGTCGTCGTCGCGCTGAGCGAACGGGCCAGCGGCCGCATTCCGGTCGGCATGCTGTTCGTGCCCTGCCGCGCCGGAATCAGCCACGCTCCCGAGGAGTACGTCGGCGCCGAGCAGATCGCCAAGGGCGCCGACGTGCTGCGCGAGACGCTGCGAGAGGTCGCGATCAGCGGCGAAGTGACATGATCACCTGACCCCGATACCGGCACGCCTCTCACGTGGCGTCGCGAACGAGGTCGATGCCGTGACCCCGCGTCACGGTGGCCCGGACGGGCGTCATCGCGGCAGCGAGTTCGCCGGTCCCGGGAGGTCGTGCGTCGGTCATGGGTCGAAGTGCGAGCTACCGGCGTTCCGACGGCGAGCCTCGGTGGCACGGCACTCGCGTCCTACATGAGTCGATGAGCACCACCCTGTCGATCCCGGCCGACGCCGCCGCCGCGACACCCGCAGCCGACGCTGCGGCCGACGGCGACGGCGAGCCTCCCGAACCGCATCTCGTCGTCGTCAGCAACCGCCTGCCGGTCTCGCTCGAGATCGAGGGCGAGCACTGGCGGTCGCATGCGAGTTCGGGAGGCCTCGTCGCGGCGCTCGACGGCCTCGCGCGCGGTGGCGCGATGACCTGGATCGGTTGGCCCGGCTGCACCGTGCCCGATGCCCTCGCCGCCGACGTCCGCGCCGAGCTCGCGCGCGACGGACTGATCGCCGTGCTGCTCTCGGCGGACGAGGAACGCTCCTACTACCAGGGCATGGCCAACGAGGTGCTCTGGCCGTTGTTCCACTACTTCACCGACAAGGTGCATTTCGAGCCGGAGCACTGGCGCGGCTACGAGCAGATCAACCGGCGCTTCGCGACGGCGGTGCTCGAATCCGCGCCGCACGGCAGCCGGGTCTGGATCCACGACTTCCACCTGATGCTGGTCCCCGGGCTGCTGCGCGCCGCCCGACCCGACCTCGAGATCGGCTTCTTCCTGCACGTGCCGTGGCCATCGTCGGAGCTGTTCCGGCTGTTGCCGCCGCGGCGGGAGATCCTGCGCGGACTGCTCGGCGCCGACTACGTCGCGTTCCACACCAGTGATTACGCGATGCACTTCCGCACCTCCTGCATGCGCCTGCTCGGTCTCGACTCGGACCCGGACGGCATCCGGCTGGAGGGACGAACGGTGGGCATCGGGCGCCATCCGATCGGCATCGACGCCGCGCACTTCGATCGGGTGATGCGAGCGCCGCAGACCGTGGCGACGTATGCCGACTATCGCGCCCGCTACGGCGGCAAGAAGCTGCTGCTGAGCGTCTCGCGACTCGACTACACCAAGGGCCTGCTGCACGAGCTCAGCGCATTCGAGGCGCTGCTCGCCGAGCAGCCCGCGCTGGCCGGCGAAGTGACGATGCTGCAGGTCGTGGTGCCCTCGCGTACGAAGACGCCCGAGTACGCCGAGCTCCGGCAGCAGGTCGAACGCCAGGTCGCGCGCATCAACGGTCGCTTCGGTGGCCCCGGCCGGACGCCGGTCGACTACGTCTTCCGCAGCCTGGAACCGAATGAGCTGGTGGCGCTCTACCAGCTCGCCGACGTCGCCGTGGTGACGCCGATCCGCGACGGCATGAACCTCGTCGCGCAGGAGTACGTCCACTGCCAGCGCGACGGTCGCGGCATCCTGGTGCTGAGCGAGTTCGCCGGCGCGGCGCACCTTCTCGGCGACGCGCTGCTCGTCAACCCGTGGGACATCGAGCAGTTCCGACGCGCGCTCGCCGAAGCGCTGCGACTCCCGAACGCGGAGCGCGACGCGCGAATGCGGCCGATGATCGATCGCATCGGCGCGATGGACTGCCGGTCCTGGGCGCGCGCGTTCCTGGCCAAGCTGGCCGCGGCCACCGAACGCCGTCGGCACGAGCAGCGCAATCACCGGGTGCTCGATCGCGCCGCCCAGGCCGAGCTGACGCGACGGCTCGCGACGGCGCCCGCGCGGCTGTTGATCGTCGCCTACGACGGCACCCTCGCCGAACTCGCGAACCGTCCCGAGCGTGCCGCGCCGACGCCGGAGATCGTCGGCCTGTTGCGACGCCTCGGCGCGCTGCCGGCCACCGAGGTGCACCTGCTCAGCAGCCGACAAGCCGCCGCACTCGCGACCTGGTTCGGTGACCTCGACATCCATCTGGCGGCCGAGTACGGCACCGTCACACGCGCGCGCGGCGCCTCGGAATGGTCGGCGGCGACCGTGTTCGAGCTCGGCTGGCAGCCCGCGGTCGAGGCGATCCTGGCCGAGGTCACTGCCGAGGTGCTCGGTTCGCGCATCGAGCGCAAGCGCTTCTCGCTGGCGTGGCACTACCGGGAGGCCGATCCCGAGTACGGGTTGTGGGCCGCGAGCGGGCTGCTGATGCGACTCGAGTCGGAAGCGCACGGCCTCGGCCTCGAGTTCATCCATGGCGATCGCGTCATCGAGATCCGGCCCGTGCGCGCCGACAAGGGCGAATACGTGCGGCGTGTTCTCGCTGCGACCAAGCCCGGAACGAGCGTGCTGTGCATCGGCGACGATCGCACGGACCACGAGATGTACGAAGCGTTGCAGCACGTCGCCGGGAGCTGCTGCGCGCACGTCGGCACCGACGCGCCGCACGCCGACTGGCTGATCGAGTCACCGGCCGAGGTGCGCGCGCTGCTGCGAGCGCTGATCGCTTCGCTGACCGCGGCCGCAGATGGCGCCCGAACCGACGCCTCTACTCGGTCTTGAAGTCCTCCTTGCGGAGGTCGTAGCGCTTCATGCGGTCGTAGAGCGCGCGTGAGCTCACCTTCGCCCGCCTGGCGGTTTCGCCGATGTGTCCGGCAGTCTCCGTGAGCAGCGCCTCCAGGTAGGCCGATTCGGCCTCGCGCACCGCGTGGTCGCGGACGCTCTTCAGCGAGAGCTCGCGCCAGCTCGGCGGCAGAGCCCTCGCTCCGACGGGGGTGACGGGCGATACGGGCGCGGCAGGCGACAGCTGCGGCCGTGCAATCGCCGGCGGCAGCTCGTCGAGTGTGATCTCACGGCCGCGGCCGAGCACCATCGCGCGCTCGATGACATTGATGAGCTCGCGCACGTTGCCCGGCCACGAGTGCGCCAGCAGCGCGTCGACGGCCGCGTTCGAGATCGACTCGACGCGCGTCTGCGGCATCACCTCGCGGAAGTGTGCGATGAAGCGACCCGCGAGATCCGGGATGTCGCTCGGGCGGTCCTGCAGCGCCGGGATCACCAGCGGAACGATGCTCAGGCGGTAGAACAGGTCCGCCCGGAAGCGGCCACTCTCGGCCTCGGCCTGCAGGTCGCGGTTGGTCGCCGCGACCACCCGGACGTCGACCGGGATCGTCTGCTGGCCACCGACCCGCACGACTTCGTGGCGTTGCAGCACGGTCAGCAGCTTGACCTGGAGGTGGCTCGGCATCTCGCCGATCTCGTCGAGGAAGATCGTGCCGCCCGAAGCGAGCTCGAAGTGCCCGCGCCGCTGCTTCTCGGCGCCGGTGAACGCGCCCTTCTCGTGGCCGAAGAGCTCCGACTCGAGCAGCGCCTCCGGAATCGCGCCGCAGTTGACGGCTACGAACGGCCCGGCGGCGCGCGCGCCCTCGGCGTGGATCGCCCGCGCCAGCCGTTCCTTGCCGACGCCGGTCGGCCCGCTGATCAGCAGCGTGGTGTCGACGTCGACCACCCGCCGGACGACCTCGACGAAACGCCGCATGCACGGTGCCTGGGTCAGGAAATCAGCGAGCCGCGGCTGCGCCTCGCTGCCGCGGACCTCGGGGCCGCGGGCGCCGCCACCGGCGAGCGCTTCGAGCGCCGAGCCGAGCTCCGGCGGGCGTTCGTCGCCGGTCCAGACCTCGCTGGCGCCGGCCGCGAACAACCGGGCCCGCCTCGCTGGGTCGTGTTCGCCGATCACGGCGAAGCCCGGGTCTTCCCCTTCGACCGTCGAGCTGACGAGCGCATCGAGCTCGCGGGCGTCGACGTCGTCGGAGTGCACCAGCACGATGTCGGAACGCGACCGGCGCATCTCGGCCGCGAGATCGGCAGGGTCGTCGGCGACGTCGAGGATGTCGATGTCGACGCCCGAACCGCGCAATCGGCCGATGATGCGCTCGCGCATCGCACCGGCGGGCAGGGCGATCGAGACCCGGGGCCGGGTCTCCGACTCCGGCTGCGCTTCGGAACTCACGCCGCTCGCAGTATCGGAAGGATTGCTTCCGATGTCCACCCACTCTGACGATCCGTGCGCGACGGCGCGCGTCCGCGGCGCCGGCTTGCGGCAGGCACGTCGTTTGCTCCCGGGCGCGCGCGTGAGCCGCAGCTCGAACACCGTACGTTCCGCTCGCAGCCGACTGGCGGCGTGGCGCGACCGCGTCGACGCGTTGACCGCGGCCGTCGCGAACCTCGAGGCGGCGGACCGAGTCGAACTCGAGCCGAACGTGCGCAGCCTGCAGTATCGCTTCGATCGCATCGAGTCGCGGCTGGTGACGCTCATCCGCCTCGAAGTGGCGTGGAGCGATGTCGGTGCGCAGCTGCAGAGCGGTCTGCGCGAGTTGGGCGACGCCTTCGAACGGGCCGCCGAGGCGCTGCGAGGTTGCAGCGACCGCGAACGCTCCGTGCTCCACCGCCGCTGACCTGCTGCGACCGCTCCGCCGCACCACCCGATCCCCGGACCCAACGGAAAATCCCACTCCACACTGCAGCCCATGCCCACCGACACCCGTACCTCCCAGGGCCCCGGCCCCGATGGCCGAACCGGCGCCGCGGCGAGCGCCGGCGCGAACCGCCTCGACCGCATCTGGCAACGCGCCTACGCCGCCAAGGACCGCGCCGACCTCGTCGCGCTGTATCGTGACTGGGCGACTTCGTACGACGAGGACCATCTGACGGTCGGCTTCCGCGGCCACGAGACCGCCGCCGCGACGCTCGCGCGCTACGCCCCCTTCGCGACCGTCACGTCGGTGCTCGACGCGGGCGCCGGCACCGGTGCGGCGGGCGAAGCGCTCCGGAAGCTGGGCTATCGCAACCTGACCGGCATCGACCTCTCGCCGGCGATGCTCGAGCAGGCGCGCAAGAAGGGCGTCTACCGCCATCTCGCCGAGGCCGATCTCGGCCTGCCGCTCGATTCGTTCCCGTGCAGCAGCTTCGACGCCGCCATCCTCGTCGGGGTCTTCTCCTATGGCCAGGCGCCGGCCCACGCGCTCGACGAGATCGTGCGCCTGGTCAAGCCGGGCGGCGTCGTCGTGTTCACCTTGCGCGTCGACTTCTTCGAGCAGGACGCGATGGGCGTGCGCACGAAGATGGAGGAGCTCGACCGTTCGCAGGCCTGGAAGCTGCTCGAGATCACCGGGCCGGCGCCGTATCTGCCGAACAAGGACCCCGACGCGCTGTTCCGGGTCTGGTGCTATCGCGTGCTCGAGACCAAGTCACCGCCCGTCGACGAGGAGTTCGCGGCCGTCGTGCGCACCGCGTTCATGTCCGAATCGCCGATCAAGCGGATCGACCACTCGTTCATCTGGAACTCGATGGCCTCGCGGCTGTACGACCTCTACACCGAGTGCCCCGAGTACTACCTCACCGATGCCGAGCTCGAGATCCTGGCCGGCAACGCTGCCGAGATCCTCGATGACGACGAGCTGGTCGTCGAGCTCGGCTGCGGATCGGCGAAGAAGATCTCCGTGTTGCTCGAGGCGGCGGTAGCTCGCGACGACGATCGCGTCCCGACCTACACCCCGGTGGACGTCTCGATCGGCGCGCTCGAGGCGACCAAGGCCGAGATCGACGCGCGCTTCGCCGGTCGAATCGAGGTGGTGCCGCGCTGCGGTCGCTTCGACGACGTGCTGGCGAGCACGCCGACCGACCGCGCCAAGCTCGTGCTCTGCTTCGGCGGCTCGATCGGCAACCTCGAAACCCTGCCCGAGACCGTCAAGTTCCTCGAGACGATCCGCGCCCGCATGACGGCCGACGACCGCTTCGTCGTCGGCACCGACCTGCACAAGGACGAAGCCGTGCTGCGCGCCGCGTACGAGGCCGGCGCGCGCAACCGCGCGTTCTTCCTGAACATGATCCGGCGGATCAACCGCGAGCTCGGCGCCAACTTCGATCTCGACGCGTTCCATCAGCACTCGCCGTACGAGGCCGACCCGCCGTACGAAGGCATCGCGACGCGCTGCGTGCAGCTCCGACTCGTGACCGACCGCCCGCAGGCGGCCTACGTCTCCTCGATGCACATGGAGGTCCAGCTCGCCGCTGGCGACGCGGTCCAGGTCGGAACGTCCCGCAAGTTCCGGGTCGAGGACATCGAACGACTCGGCGAGCTCGCCGGTCTGCGGCTGCGGCGGCAGTGGTTCGATGCGCGTCGCTACTTCGCGCTCAACGAATTCGTCCCGGCGTAGCGTCGGTCCGACGCGGTACACAATCGAGACGAACGCGGGTGGCTCCCGCAGGTCCAGAGGGTTGCGTTCGCCGCCGCGAGTCGGAATGCTCGCGCGCTCGGACCGAAACCCCCCAAACGTCGAGGACACCGTGGCACACAGACTCTGAAGCCGTTGAGCCCGGCCGGGCTTGGGCACGGTCTGTGTCCCCTCTTGGCCAACCGCGGTGAACCCGCGCGCCAGCGTCGCCTGACGAGCTGCCGCGCGCGGACGCCGCGGCAATGCGATCGGTGAAGGGCAGGGTTGCGGCCTTGCCCTCGGGCGGCCTCGCACCGCCCGGGAGTCCGTGGCGTCGCGATGTGCCGTCATCGCATGTCCAATCCACTCGAGCTGCTCGCCAGCGCCGGCGTTTCGTCGCCGGCCCTCCGGCCGGACGTCGTGCGTCCCGCCCGCGCCAGCGCTCAGGCCAACGCGCGAGCCCGGGGGACAG
>JAGQRB010000645.1 GCA_020425925.1 Planctomycetota bacterium | reverse complement strand
TCGCCGCCACCCGCGGCGGCCCCACCGGCCGCCCCCGCACCGCCGGCGCTGCCGAGCATCTCGCCGAGGCCACCGGCACCGCCCGACTCGGCGCCGGCCGCGGCGCCCTGCATGTCGGTCAGCAGCTGGTCCTCGGCCTCGACCAGCTGGTACATCATCTGGTTGCGCATACGCGCGAGCAGCGCGTCGTTCTCGCCGGTCGCGCGCACCATGCGCCCCGACACCACCAGCTCCGCGACCAGGATGTAGAGCAGGATCGCGAAGATCAGCGTCAGCACCAGGGCGACGCCGCGTTCGCCGGCGCGGTTCTGCGTGGGATCGGACATCGGGCTTTCGACGCGCATGCTAACCGGAACTTCCCGGCGAGCCGGGCGACAGCGGCAGCGCCGCCAGGATCGCCGCGATCCGCCCGGCGCTCCTGCCGTCGCCATAAGGATTTGCGGCCGTTGCCATGGCGGCGTGCGCGGCCGGGTCGTCGAGCAGCCGCGCGGCCTCGCGCGCGATCACCGCGGCATCCGTGCCGACCAGCCGGGCGACGCCGGCGGCGATGCCTTCCGGCCGCTCGGTCTCCTCGCGCAGCACGAGCACCGGCACGCCGAGCGACGGCGCTTCCTCCTGGATGCCGCCGCTGTCGGTCAGGATCAGCGCGGCGGCGGCCATCGCCGCGACCGTGTCCTCGTAGCCGAGCGGCGGCGCGAGCCGGACCCACGGGTGGGCGCCGAGCGCGGCGCGCACCGCGGGCGCGACGTTCGGGTTCGGATGCAGCGGCAGCAACAGCTCGACGTCGGGACGGTCGGCGATCGCGGCCAGCCCGCGGCAGAGCCGTTCGAGCGGCGCGCCGAAGTGCTCGCGGCGGTGCGTGGTGACGAAGACCAGCCGGCGGCCGGCGGCCGGTGCGAACTTCGCCGCATCGGCGCGCGGCAGGGTCGCGAGCAGCGCGTCGACCACCGGGTTGCCTACGACGTGCACGTGCTCGGCCGGCACGCCCTCGCGCAGCAGGTTGCTGCGCGCGTGTTCGGTCGGCGCGAGGTGCACCGCCGCGAGCCGCGCCACGATCGCGCGGTTGGCCTCTTCGGGGAACGGTCGGTCGAGCCGCCCGGTCCGCAGACCGGCCTCGACGTGCGCGAACGGCACCCGCCGATAGAACGCCGCGAGCGCGGTGGCCATCACCGTCGTGGTGTCACCCTGCGCCAGCACGAGGTCGGGCCGTTCGTCCTCCAGCGCGCGCTCGAGGGCGGGCAGCAGGCGCGCGGTGAGTTCGCCGAGCGACTGGTCCGGCCGCATCACATCGAGGTCGCGGTCCGGCACGATGCCGAACGTCGCGAGCACGCCGTCGAGCAGCTCGCGGTGCTGCGCGGTCGCGAGCACGCGGCACGACAGCCCTGGCGTCGCCGCGAGCGCCCGGATCACCGGCGCCATCTTGACGGCTTCGGCGCGCGTGCCGACGACGGCGAGCAGGCGCCGGCCCACGTCAGGAGCCGGTCAGCGGCAGATCGCCGCGGTCGGTCACGATCCGCGGCGTGATGTAGAACTCGACCGTGGTCTCGGTGCGCTGCGTCGAGGTCGAGCGGAACAGGAACCCGAGCAGCGGGATGTCGCCGAGCAGCGGCACCTTGGTCTCGCTCTCGAAGCGATCGATCGACTTCAGGCCGCCGATCACGAGCGTGTGTTTGTCCTTGAGATAGACCGTCGTCACGGCGCTGCGCTGGCTCGTGATCGGGGTGACGATCGGCTCGGTGCCGGCGAAGCCGGTGATCGCCGAGACGTCGGCGTAGACCTGCAGGATGATCGAGTCGGTGCCGGCGATCATCGGGATGATGTTCATCTTGACGCCGACCTCCTTGAAGGCGATGTCGGTCGCGACGTTGGCGCCGAGCTGGCTGATCTTCGCCTTCGGGAACGGCACCTCGGTCAGCGTCGAGATACTCGCGACGCCGCCGTTGCGCACCACGAGCTTCGGCGAGCTCTGGATGTCGGCGACGTTGTTGGCCTCGAGCGCCTCGAGCACCATGTTGAGCTCCCACGACTCGTGGATGCCGCCGAGCGTGAACAGTCCGACGTCGGTCACCGGCGTCGCGCCGACGATCGGCTGCCGCAGCGGGAAGATCGATGTGAACGACCGCACCAGCTGGCCGCTCGACAGGTTCGAGAGCACCGGCGTGTTGTTCATCGGGTCGGTCGAGGAGATGCCGAACGCGAGCGCGTCGGCGACGTTGTACTCGACCACCTGGACCGTGATCTCGATCTGCGGAATGCTGGTGTAGAACAGATTGAGCGCGGCTTCGAACGCCGCGAGCGCCGATGGCTGCGCGGTCACGAGCGCGAGCGCGACCTTCGGTGCGGCGGCCGCGTTGGTCTGGATCGGCGCGCCCGTCACCGCCACGTCCTTGGCGGGGTCGACGATGCGCGCGCCGTCGAGCACCTCGAAGTCCGGCACGTAGGTCACCTCGACGACGTGCTCGCCGAGCATCCGGCCGAGCACGCTGCGACTCTCCGGCCCGCCGACCTTGAAGCCCGCGGGCGGCGGGTCCGGCACCGGCTTCGGCGCCGCGGCCTTGCCCGGCTCGATCTCGGTGATGAGCTTGAGGAACGTGGTCGCGAGGTCGCCGGCGAGGAAGTACTGCTTCGCCACCGAGCCGTCGGCGGCGACCAACACGCTGGCGCCGAACTGCGCGCGCAGCCGCGCGTCGCGCTGCTCCGGCGTCTCGGGCTCGCCCTGCGGATCCTGCGCCGCGAAGCGGGAACCTGACGCATCGGCAGGCCGAACGCTGCCGCCGAGCGGCCAGGCGAGCGGTCCGGCCGAGCTGCCACCGAGGTCGGAACGGCCGGCCGCATCGAAGCGAACCTCGAGCGGCGGGTCGACGCGGCGCTTGGTGCTGACGCAACCGGCGAGCGCCAGCAACGGGATCAGCAGAGCGCGGGTTCGCACGGCGCGATTGTGGGCAGCCAACCCGCGCTGCGCGAGCCTACTCTTCGATCTTCTCGACGACCTTCTTGGTGAGGTCGACGACCTCACGCCCCTGATCGTCGGTGATGTCTTTCTCGCGGACCACGAGGTCGCGGCTCTCGTCGCGGGCAATGGACTTGACGGCCTCGCGGATGACCTTGTTCATCTCCTGGATGAGCTGCTTGCCGCGGGCGGAGTCCGGATCGATCCCGTCGGCTTCGATCTTCTGCCACTGCTCGGTGGCGGACTTCACCTTGTCGAGGTCGATGGTCGCCGGCGCCGTCGTGTTCGCCGCGCTGCCGAAGTAGACGACCGCGCCACGCTTCAGCGTCACCTGGGCCGAGAGCATGCCAGCCATGAGTGCCATCGCGAGCGCTGTGAGGAGCCGAGAAGAGGACTTCATGAGTGGAATCTGGAAAAGTCGGGCCAGAGAGGTATCGGCACGACGTAGCGACGAATTGCTCGGAAAGAAGCAAACCCGATGACAAGGCCCCTGCCTACCCTTCAGCGCGAGGCTTGGGGAGTTTTTTTCATTCTGTTGCGGAAAGCCGCAGAATGACGTGGGGCCTGCCAAACGAGCTGGAAAGTAGCGGAACGCGCACGCTGCGCGCAGGAGTGCAAGCGTCCGAATCGCGCGAACGCTGCAGAGGTTTCCCTGATCGGGAATTGTTCCCGTGCTAGCTAGGGGGCGGTATCACGGACCGATCGGGGAGGCTACGGC
>JAGQRB010000644.1 GCA_020425925.1 Planctomycetota bacterium | reverse complement strand
TCACGGCCCCGGCCTCGCACCGCACACCGACTTCGCCGGTGAGGCCGATTTCGGCCGCGAGCTGGCGGCGCTGCGCGTCGGCCGCCGGGCGCCGAATCCGCTCTACGCCCACCTGTTCGCCGCGTTCGAGCGCGATCGCCGCTGCCCCGAGCTCGCGCTACCGGATCTCGAGGCCCAGATCGGCAGCTGGCTGCCGTGGGCCGACCCGCTCGAGCAGCGGCCGATCGCGTTCGGCCTGACCCCGTACGGCACCTACACCAGGCTGCGGCAGAACGTCATCGATCACCTCGCTCGCGAGCCGCTGCCGATCGCGCCGCACTACGGCGCATTGCGGCTACGCAACGACGAAGCCGCGCTGGCGCGGGTCCGCTCCTTCCTCGCCGACCTGCCGGAGCTGCCGACGCGCGAGCTCGCACCGGCCGAGCTGCGCGAGCTCTGGATCCTGCTGTTCTCGTTCGACTCGCTGTTCGTCACGACCGAGTAGGACCGGCCGCGCCGGCTCACTCGAGCTCGCCGCGCCGCAGGCCCTCGAGCTTGCGCGCGAGCTTCGGCAACGCGCGCTGGAACCGCATGCGCGCCGCATCCTCGCTGAGCCCCATGCGCTGCCCGATCTCGGCGAACTCGAACTCGTGCCACTGCCGCAGCATCACGACCTGGCGGTCCTCCGGCTCGAGCAGCTCGATCGCGAGCCGGACCCAGGCGTCGCGCTCGTTGCGCGCCGCGGCCGAGCCGGGCTGGGTCACGGGCTTGCGCGGCCCGTCGAGATCGAGCACCGAGTCCGACGGCAGGGCCTGCTCGCGCGCGACGGCGCGCTTCTGCGCCGCGTGATGGTCGTGGGCGTCGCGCAGGTGGTTCTCGACGATGCGCGCGACCAGCGCGCGGAAGCGGTCGCGGTCGCTGGTCACGAAGCGTGGCACGTAACCGAGCAGCTGGATCACCGCGTCCTGCACGTAGTCCATGGTCTCGCCCCGGGCGCGCAGCAGCGGCCCGAGGCGACTGTGGACGTATTCGCGGATCCAGGGCAGGTCGCGCGCGACGAGCGCGTCGATCGCGGCGCGATCGCCGTCGTGCCACTTCTGCAGCAGGGTCCGCGTGTCGTCGGAGAGGGTCATGGCGTTCGACGGCACTGCGCCGCGGCTCAGTTGTAGTCGAACAGCGTGATCGCGCCGTAGTTTCGATACAAACCGCCGGTGGTCGCGGCGACGTTGCCCTGGCTCGCGAGGATCGTCATCGCCGGGTCGATACCGATCTGCATCTGGTCACCGTTGCTCACCACGACGCCGCCGGGCGAGAAGAAGTCGAAGCAGGCCGCCTGGCTCGAGATCGTCAGGTCGTTGAAGATGCGATCGTTCGGGATCGGCACCTGGAACGAGTAGTAGCCGGTGGAGCCCGTCATCGCGGTCAGCGAGAACAGGTTGTTGAGCTGGACCTGGCCCTCACACGTCGCACCGATGCCCGGGAAGAACGGCGCCAGCGAGAACGGCGTCTGCAGCGGCGACCCGAGATTGATGAACCAGGCGGCGAGCTGATTGGCCGGCCCCTTGGTGAGATCGCAGTACCAGATCCGGCCGGTGCGGGCCGGCCGGCTCAGCAGCTCGGGGATCTGGTTGCCGGAGTGGGCGCAGCCGTTCGGACCGGTGATGATCGGCGAGATGAACTGGGCACGATCGAGCGGGTAGTTGAACGCCGCGCCGCCCGCGTTGTTGGCGTGCACGCGCCACTCGACCAGCAGGTTCTCGGTCGGGTCGAAGGTGTAGGGCGTCGTCAGCGTGACCCAGACGTAGGCGCCGTCCGGGTTCGGGTTCAGCACGTTGTTGAGGTCGGGCATCGAGTAGAGCGCGGGACCGAAGACGGTCGTCGGCGTGCCGAGGTAGTTGTTGTCGAAGTTCGACAGCATCGACGCGGCGGTCTCCTGGGTCTGCCCCATGCGGATCTCGAGCTGCAGCATCTTGCCGTAGGCCAGCGTCGTGCCGTCGGCGCGGAAGCCGATGCGCGTGATCTGGCGACCCGCGGGGATGGTGAGATCCCATGACTCGTAGACCGCCATCTGGCGGCTCACGCCCCAGGAGAAGGGATACCAGTTCTGCGACGAGTAGCCGTTGGGGATCGCGGCATGGTCGCTGGGGAAGGTCGCCGTTCCCTGGGCGAAGAGGCTCGTGGTGGCGGCGAGAAGAACGAATGGACGGATCGAGTTCATGGGTTTGGCCGAGGCGCGGCACCGATTTGCCGCCGCCCCGTCCGGGAGAGCGGAGGGGCGCGGCGCCAGCGAACGGCCGATGATCGAATTCGCTACTCGACGGTGCCGACGGCGAGATTGCCGAACCCGAGCCCCCGCGGGGTCCGGTGCAGCGCCTGGAAGTGCAGCTCGACGCCGACGAACGCCGCCTGGTTCGGCACCGGCAGATCGAGCTCGGCCAGACCGCCGGCACCCTGGAACACCACGAACCGGGTCGCGAGCGGCGCGTCGACGAACAGCAACCCGAGCGGGCCCGGCAGGCCGACCGACCGCGACGAGAAGGCGATGCCGAGGAGCGCAAGATCGCCCTGGGCGCGACCCGGCCGAGAGCCGAGCTCGACGCGCAGGTTGCGGCCGGTGTGCGGCGGCAGCGGCAGGCGCAGGTGGCGTTCCCGGTTCCAGATCACTCCTCCGCGCAGCAGCACGTCGAGGTCGCCGTCGCCGTCGACGTCGGCGAGGCTGTCGGGCGCCCCCGGCAGCGCGTCCGGCACCAGCGAGAAAAGGCCGGAGCCATCGTTCTCGAGCAGGTCCACCCCGACCAGGTCGAGATCGCCGTCCTCGTCGTAGTCCGCGATCTCGACCGGACCGCGGGCGCCCGGCGGCAGCACCGCGGCGGTGATGTCGAGGAAGAAGCCCGCGGACTGGCTGTAGACCTTGACCCCGTCGGCGAGACCAGACACCACGAGCCATGGCGCGCCCCCGCCCGGGGACAGCTCCGCGAACTGCATACGACTCGGGCGCATCGGTGCCGGCAGCACCTGGTAGGTGAGGGCGACTCCGGTGTTGCGCCAGACGCCGGCACCGTTGAGCAACGTGGTGCCGGCGACGACGAGATCGGGCCACGGATCGCCATCGGCATCCTCGGCGGTCAGCTCACCCCAGTAGTTCGTGGTGAACGACTGGGACAACGTGAACCGCGCGGCGCCCGCGACGATCGTGTTGGTGAAGATCTCGATCATGTTGTTCGGCGCCAGCGGCAAGCCGCGGAACGACACGATGTCGAGGTCGCCGTCGAGATCGATGTCGACCAGCACGCGCGACATCGACAGCGGCACGCCGAAGCCGCTCATCGGATCCAGCGTGAAGTTCCCGGTACCGTCGTTGAGCCAGACCGCGGTGTTGACGAGGTCGATGTCGCCGTCGCCGTCGATGTCGCCGTACTGCCCCGGATGCTTGGCCTGCGCACCGGCGTTGGTCGCCACCGCCGCCCAGCGGTCGCTCTGGTCGTAGCGGAACTGCTCGGGCACCGTCGACGACGTCGACAGCAGGTCGCCGTCGCCGTCACCGTCGACGTCGGCCGCGACACCCCGGTGTTCGAACGAACCGTAGCTGCTGCGCCGCGGCGCGAGCCGCCCGGTACCGTCGTTGACCAGCAGGACGCCGCCGTCGATCGCGAGGTTCTGGTCGTTGTCCTCCAGCATGAGGTCGTCGTCACCATCGCCGTCCTGGTCGAGCACGAACATCGGGAACGCCTGGGTCGCCGGCCCGAACGGTCCCTGGCTCGGAGCGACGGCAAAGCTGCCGGTGCCGTCGTTCTGCGCGATCGCGAGCGGCTGCGAAGGCGTATCGAGCACGACGAGATCGAGGTCACCGTCGCCCTCCAGATCGATCAGCCGAGGCACGGTCCCGGGCAGCGCCGGGAACGTGCCGGCGGGGGCCGGTGTGAAGACTCCGTTCTGGTTGAGCAACAGCGCCGGCGCGGCCCCGATCACGGCGTTGACGAGGTCGTCATCGCCGTCGCCGTCGACGTCACCGACGACGAGGGCCCGAAGGCCCACCGGAATCGCGAACCGCGTCGCGGTTTCGTCGACGAACGCCGAGCCGGTGTTGCGCACGATCGCCGTGACGTTGTTCGAGTAGAGCAGATCGGGCCGCGAGTCGCCGTCGACATCGACCACGGTCGGCAACGGACTCGCCCCGATCGTGAGCCCGGCGAACCAGGTCGCGGTCGCATCGGCAAACGCGCCGCTCCCGTTGTTCACGAACACTCGGTGTGAGTTCACCGGCGAAGCAACCGCGCCGGCGACGAGATCGACGTCGCCGTCGCCGTCGAGATCGACGGGTAACGCGTAGGCTGCCGCGGACGCCGCGACGGTGCCGATCTGCACCGGCGCGAACACGAGGCTGGTCTGCCGCAGCAACCAGACCCGCAGTGTCGTCACCCCGAGCGGCGGCGCCTCGAGCACGACGAGGTCGACATCGCCGTCACCGTCGAAGTCGGCGGCCCCGACCGCGCGCGACGGATCCGCGACCGGCAACACCAGCGCCGGCTCGTAGCGGCCCTGGCCACGGTTGCGATAGAGCCGCAGCCCGGTGTCGTAGTCGTGAGTCAGCAGATCGGGCAGGCCGTCGCGATCGACGTCGACCGGCGCGAGCGCCTGGCCGACCGGATCGACGTCGACCGCGAACTGCTGGCAAGGGAGCGAGACCGCGATCGCGGCGAGCACCGCCGCGACCCGAACGAGGACAGGATCGGATCTCATGAGGGAACTACCGAATCGATACCGTGGTCACCGGCAGGAACGTGCGGTCGAAGCGTTCGGCGAACTCGGTGAGCAGTGTCGCAACCGACGGCTCCGCAGTCGCCCGCACCGTGCGACTCCCCCACCGCACCTCGATCGCGCCGCGCCTGCCGAGCTGCTCCGGCGTCAGCAGCAGCTCGAACCCGCGCACCCCGCTGCCCCGGGCGGCGAAGCGTCCACTGCCGCGGTCCTTGACCTCGAGCTCGGCGGTGAGGTCGTCGTAGGCGTCGAGCAGCAACTTGCGCTGGCCGGCGTCGTCGAGCGCGTTCCAGTGCGCCTGGCTCACGCGCGGCGCGGCGTCGACCGCGACGTTGCGTTCGAACGCGGTGATCCGCAGCCACGTCGACCGCGCCTCGGCGAGGTCGGCGGCACGCAGCACCACCCGTGCCGGCACGGCCGTGCGGCGCTTGGCGAAGAACGCGGCCCAGTCGAGACCTTCGAGCGAATAGGCGTGGCCGAGGTCGGCGAACTCGCGCAGCTCGACATCGGGCGCCTTCAGGCGCTGCAGGCGTTCGAACGCGAGGTGCAGATTGGCGAGCAAGAGCGGATCGTCCTTGCTGCCCTGCAGGCCGCGGATCGGCAGCTGCGCGACGTTCGCGAGATACCGCATGTTGTTCTGCGGTCCGATCTGCAGCCGCGGACCACCGATGCAGGGCACCAGGCCGGCCCAGAGATCGGCGCCGCGCAGCGCGAGGTCCCACGTCATGTGGCCGCCGCGCGACGCACCGCCGAGGAAGATCGCGTTCTCGTCGATGTTGGCGCGCCGACGCACCCACCGCAGCGCCGCGAGCTGGGCGGCGCGCTCGCGCGGCGTGAAGCCCCAGCCCGCGACCTTGCCGAACTCGGTCGGCGCCAGCACGAGCATGCCCGCGGCGTCGGCGATCTCCTGCCACGGCCGCCACTGACGCGCGCCGCTGCCGCCCGCACCGTGGCCCCAGAGCAGCAGCGGCGCCGGCTGCGCCGGGTCGTAGCCCGGTGGCACGTAGAGGTGCAGCTCGGTGTGCTCGACCTCGCCGAGCACCATGAGGTCGGCCTCCTCACGCTGCGCCCCGGACTCGAGCGGCTCGAACTCACCGAACGCGGCACACGCCGCGCGCCACGGCTCGAGCGCCGCCACGTTCTTCTGCGCGAGCTGCTCGGCGGCGAGTCGACGGGCGCGCTCGCTCGGCAGATCGACGAGGCGCGCCAGCTCGGCCTGCAGCGTCGCCGCCGCGGGCTCCTGGGGCGGAACGAATGCGAGCAGCAGCGCGGCAGCGAGCATGCCCCCTAACGTAGCAACTCGAGCGCGCGCTGCAGGACCGTGTCGGTGGTACCGATCAGGTCGGTCGGCACGGTTTCGACCGCGACGTCGGGAACGACACCCGCCCCCTCGAACAGCACGCCGTCGGGCCGGAACGAGGCCATGCTGGACAGCTTCAGCCGCACGCCGCTCTTCGGCAGCTGGTAGGGCAGCGCGCGCCCGCTGCCGCCGCCGGTCGGCTCGCCGACCAGCGTGACCCGAGGCAGCGCGCCGAGCGCAGCTGCGAAGACGTCGGTCGCCGAGAAGCAGGCGCGGTCGATCAGCACGGCGACCGGCTTGTCGTAGAAGAACGCGTTGCCGTTGTCGGCGTGGCGCTGCACCAGGAAGCAGTACGGCGAGAACTCGCGCGCCGGCAGCCGCCAGCTCGGCGTGAAGCCCTTGAGGAATGCGCCGATCGCCGCGCGCTGAGCGGCGTCGTAGCCGTCCCAGTCGGCCGGATGCAGCCCGCGGTCGGCGAGCAGATCGCCGCGGGTCTGCTGCCCGGGCTGCAGCCGCGCCGCCGCGACGTTCGTGACGACGGGTGAACCGTCCGGCGCCAGGAAATACGGCAGCAGCCGCAGCAGCGCGTCGCGCTTCCCACCGCCGTTGCCGCGCACGTCGATCACGAGCGCCGTCGTCGCGCGCACCGACTGCAGCGCCTCGTCGAGCGCCTCGAGATCCTCGGGCTCGAGCTGCATCGATCCGATGCGCAGGTAGCCGACGTCGCCGATCTTCTTCACCCGCAGCACGGTGCTGACCCGCGGCCAACCGCCGTAGGTCAGCCGGCGGCGGCCCAACGGCAGCGCGACGTCGCGCTCGTCGCCCGCGTCGTCGGCACGCAGCGTGACCCGGACGTCGCCGTCGACCGGCAGACCGAGTGCCGCCCGCAGCTCGGCGATGTCGCGCAGGCCGCGTTCGGCGGCCTTCTGCTGCATCATCGCGCCGCCCTGCACGCCGCGGGCACGCGCGGCTTCGAGCCAGTCGCCGATCGGCACCCCGTCGATCGCGACGACGAACGGGCGCTCCGGATCGACGAAGCCGCTGCGATCGCCGTGGAACGCGACCGGACCGCCCGCGACCTGCTGGATCAGGAACGGCAGCTGGCCGGCGTGTTCCAACGGCAGCGGTTCGAGCAGTCCCGAATGGCCGTCGCCGAACGCGCGCAGGATCGCATCGACCTCGCGCGCGAGCGCCAGCGCCGGCACCGCCTCACCGCTCGCCGCGAGCCGCAACGCGGCGTCACGGACCAGCTTGTCGAGGTCGACATCGCGCAGCCGCCGGTACGCGAAGCGTTCGTCGAGCAGCCGCTGCAGCGTCGCGAGGTCCTCGCGCACGGCGGGCATCGGCAGACGATCCGGCGTCTCGCCGCCGGCGCGGGCACGCTCGGGGTCACCGCGGTGCACCTCGCGCAACGCCTGGCGCTTGTCGTGCGTCATCTCGACGGCTGGGAAGTCACGCCGCTCGCCGGTGGCGAGATCGCGCACCACGAGATCGACGCTGCCGTCGGTGTCGGTGCCCATCGTCGCGAGCAGCGCCGGCAGGTCCTCGGTGATGCGCTTCCACCACTGCTGGCCGCAGATGCGTTTGCTCTCGCGCACCAGCGTCGCGGACTCGACGCCGGCGACCTGCTCGAGCGCGTACCAGGTCGCCTCGTCGATCTGCACCTCGATGTCGTCGCCGACCAGGCGCATGCCACGGAACGGCGAGATCGAGGGGCCTTCGGCGAGCTGCTTCTGCGCGCCCGCGGCGACGGTCAGCGCCAGTGTGGCAAGGACGAGGTGGACTCGGAGCAGGCGGCAGAGTGGGGTCATGTCGGGTTCTCCTGGCTGAGCAACGGGGTGAAGACCAAGGGTGCTCGCGCCGGGCGTGGCGCGTGCACGACGTGGGCTCGCGGTCGTTCGAGCACGACGGACGCGAGCAAGGCGAGCGGACCGAGCGCTGCGCAGAGCAACGCCCAGTATCCGCGGACGGACGCCGGCGCGCCGAGCCGTCGCAGGCGTCGGAACGCGACCCACGCGGCCAGCAGCGCGACGCCCAAGGTGAGCGCGAACGGCGCCGAGATCGGCACCCACGCAGCGAGCGCGGGCGGCGCGAACGCGGCGAGGCCGACGGCAACCGCCGCGAACGCATTCGCCTCGAAACCGTGCGGTCGGAACACATGCTGCCATGCGGGGCGGTCGCCGTCGGCGGCAACGGTCAGGGTCCGCGCGAACGGTCCGCCGGTCGACGTGCCGAACCGGGGCGGCGACCCTGCGGCGCGCTGGTCCGAGCGATCGAAGTCGCCGGCGGGCGCCGCGACGAACGTGTCACCGCGCGGCACGTAGACGCCGTGTTCGCCGCGCACGGCGATCGGTGTTTCTTTCGACCCCCCGAGCCAACTCACCGAGCGCTCATGAATCATGCCGACCGGGCGATCGCCGTCGGGCAACGTCACGCCGACGAACCAGCCGAGCTCCGCGTCGAAACGGTAGATCCGACCAATGTCGCGCTCCCACGCCAGCACGCACGGCTGCCCGGCACTACTCTGGCCGACGAGCCGGACCTCGCCCGCGAACGGACGCCGCTCCGGCCCGATGCCGCTGCGCTCGAACGACCGCCGGCCCGCACCGAAGGTCCGGATCGCAACCTCGCCATCGGTCGACCGGACGAGGATCGAGGTCGCCCCGAACCGAGCCCCCTCGACGCTGCACCAACGCGGCGCATCGAACTCGAGCCACGAGGCGTCGGGGCCGCGGCGGTCCTCGAGGATGTCCCGTACCTCGCCGCGCGGCGCCACTTCGCCGGTCGGTTCGCCGCTGTCGTCCACGAACCGTACCTCGGCCCGATACCAGGTCTCGTGCGGCGCGATGAGTCGGAGCTCGCCATCGTAGGCCACGACCATCGGCTGCCGGCGCGACACGGCCCACAGCGCCGAGCCCTCACAGCGTTGCAGCGCAGCGAGCGGCAGTACCAGGAGCGACGCGGCGACGACGGTGCCCGCCCCGAGCCGCACACGCATCGGCCAGGGGCGGTCGGCATCGGCGCGCACCGAGCGGCAGGTCCAGGCGAGCACAGCGAAGACCACCGCCGCGAGCAGGTGCAGCGCGAGGAACCACGACGCAGAATGGAAGCCGTCCGGGGAATCCGATAGCGCGACGCTGAGGCGATCGATGCCGCCGAACGTGCCGAGCAGGGTCGCGGCCGCTACCGCCGGTCGCAGCCACCAGGGCGCCGGCAGCAGCATCGCAAACAGACCGATCGCGGCGGCCGAGAGCGCCGGCACGAACGCCAGCCAGATATCGACGAGCGCATCGAGTTCGACGGCGAAGCCGGCCTGCTCGAAGACGACCATCCAGAGCCAGCCGATCGGCGGCACCGCGACGAACCACAGCGCGATCACGAGCAGGATCGCGCGCAGCCGGTGCGCGAACAGTCGGCCGTCGGAGAGCGGGCGCTGCCGCAGGTACTCGGCGGCGCCGAGCGCGGGGTCGAACAGCGCGGCGACGACCCCGAGCGCGAGTCCGAGGATCCACGCGGTGTGGAACTCGGTGTCGTTCCGCCCCGTCGCGAACGGGAGCGCGAACCCGAAGCCGCCGTCGCCGACCGCGACGGTCAACGCGATCACGCCGCCGACGCCGAACGACAGCAGCCACGGCATGTCCTTGCGCCAGAGAGCGCCCATCACGCGACCTCCTGCTCGGCGGCGGCGACGAGCCCGCGCTGGTCGGGTCCGACGAGCGCGAGGAACAGCTCTTCGAGCGGCAGCGCCTCGGGCTCGGAGAGCTCGCCCTGCGACCGCAGCTCGGCGAGATGCAACGGCGTCGGGTCGAGCAGCACGACGTCGAAGCCGCCCTGCCGCCGGCGCGCGCGCAGCACGACCTGCCCCTGCGGCGCGGCGTCGGCAAGCCGAGGCTCGAACGCGCAGCGGCGCACCCGCCGCTTGAGGTCGTCGAGGCTGGCGTCGACCAGCAGCGCGCCGTCGTGCAGGATGCCGACGCGGTCGGCGATGCGTTCGACGTCGTTCAGGAAGTGCGAGCTGAACAGCACGGTCGCGCCGCTGTCGCTGAGCAGATCGATCAGCACGTCGAGCAGCTCGCGCCGCATCACGACGTCGAGGCCGAGCGCCGGATCGTCGCAGACCAGCACCGCAGGATCGGCCGCGACCGCGAGCACGATCGCGAGCTGGGCGCGCTGGCCGCGCGACAGCATCGGGATCCGCTGCCGGCCGCGCAGTCCGCAGCGCCGCAGCGCATCGGCGGCGAACTCGCGGCGGAAGCCGGGGCGCGTGCCGGCCTCGAACGCGATCGCGTCGGCAACCGACATCGTCGGGTAGAGCCGGTGGTCCTCGCCGACGTAGCCGATGCGCGCCCGCGCGGTCGCCGACAGCGCGTCGCTACGTTCGCCGAGCACCGCCGAGTGACCGTGGTGTGCGGCGAGGAACCCGAGCAGGATCCGCAGCGCGGTGGTCTTCCCGCAACCGTTGCGGCCGAGCAGTGCGTAGACCGTGCCTGGCTCGACGCGGAAGGTCAGGCCCTGCAGTACGGCGAGACCGCCGAACCAGCGGTGCACGTCGTCGAACTCGATCGGATGGCGGATCATGATGTCTTCTTCTCGTTGGCGTTGGCGTCGGTCGTGAACCGCAGCTCGTCGAGGCTCTCGCTGAGCGCACGCTCGATCTCGTCGGGCGCGAAGCCGAGATGGAACGCCGCCGTCGCGGCGCGCCCGAGCAGCTCGCGGAGCTGCCGCTGGCGCTCGCTGGCGGCGAGGTCGCTGGCGCGTCC
>JAGQRB010000643.1 GCA_020425925.1 Planctomycetota bacterium | reverse complement strand
GCCTGGCGTCCGGACGTGTCGACCGAGTACGACGCGTTTGCGCCGCGGTCGCTGGTCGTGGTGTTCCAGACCGAGGACGGTGTGACGTTCTCGCATTCGCTGACCAGCGAGATCCGCGGTGTCGTCGTCGACGTGACGAACGAGACCGCGGGCAGCCCGTTCCTGATCGCGGAGTCGGCGGACGAGGACTGCGAGCTCCCGTCGGTCGGCGGCAACGAGAGTGGCAACGGCTGGTTCACCGTCGGCTACCAGGTCATCGGCAACTCGGCCCAGAGCATGCACGTCGACTGCAACGTCCAGCTCCGGCGCGTCGACCGGTCCGGAGCGGTGACCCCGCCTCGGACCCTCGGCGCGACCTCGAACGAGCACGAACTCGCGCCGCGTATCGGCGGTTTCGACGACGACATCGTGCTGGCCTTCATGCGCGCGCGGCCGGCCGACGTCGGCCCCCGTCCGGCCAACGTCAACGGCCACGCGATCGGCACCATGGCGTTGCACTGGGACGGCGCCAACTTCCTCACTCGGGGCTCGGCCTCGCACGACCCTCAGCAGAACGCGCGACTGGTGCTCGCGGGCATCGACGTCGACCGCGCGACCGGCAGCCATTCGGTGCTGTCGTTCCGCAGCATCGTTACCAAGAACGTCTATCTGCGCGTGCTCGGCTACCACACCTACCAGGTCCGGGCGGAGACGGTGTACGTGTCGCCGGGCAACGAGACGACGGCCGCGGGTGCCGTCGCCTACGACCGGCCGACCGGCGAGTTCCTGATCGCCTACGCCAGGAACGGCGCGCTCGGCAGTTCGGCGATCGACCGCTACGAGCACGTCACCGCGCCAGCGCCGTCCGCGGGGGGTGCCGGCTGCAGCGCCGCCGCGTTCAGCTGGTCGGGCAGCCAGCTGATCGGCGACGAGAACTGCCGCATCCGCCTCGACGGCTTGCCTGGCGGAGCGCTCGCGACGGTGCTGATCGGGCTCGCGCCGATCAACCAGCTGATCGTCGGCGTCCCGCAGGTGCAGCCCGGCTGCTTCCTCAACGTGCCCAACATGGGCCCGAGCGCGCTCGGCACGCTGCCGTTCGCGTTCGGTCCGACGGTCTCCTACGACATCGACCTGCCGGAACAGCTCCCTCCGATGACGCTCTACTTCCAGGGTGTGCACTTCGACGCCGGCAACGTGAGCGTGCTCACGACCCAGCGCTTCGCGGTTCCACTCGTGAAGTGATGGCGCTCGGGCTGCGAGGGCAGCGACCGAACTGGAGACGTGCGAGGCTTTGACTACCTACCGGTCCTCGACTAGAAACACCGGTGGGATGAAGATCTTCCTGTCTTGGTCGGGACCTCGCGCCGAACGCATTGCTCATCTCGTCGAGCGCGCGCTGTTGAGCGTCTATCCAGGCGTCCGCTTCTTTCACTCCTCGGAAGGCGTGACCGCGGGCGAGACCTGGCGCAGCGTTATTGGCGAGCGGCTGTCGGAATGTGACTTCGGAATCGTCTTCCTGACACCCGACCGTCCGAACGCACCCTGGTTGCAGTTCGAGGCGGGCGCCATCGCGAAGCGCCTCCGGTTCGCCCGAGTCGTTCCCTTCCTCGTCGGCGTCCACCTCCGCGATGTTTCCTCACCATTGCAGGCCTACGAGCCGACCGTGATCGGCATCGACCCGGCAAAGAACAAGGCCCAGTTTCTCCGGCTGCTCGAGTCCATTGCGGTCTCTTCGCCATCGCCGCTCAAGGTGAAGTTCTCCGTCTTCCACGACGAGAGCTGGTGGAGCGAACTGGACGAACGCTTGCGGCAGGAGGCAGCGAGCTTCTGGCATCCCGACGTCTACGTGCTCAACGAGGCACCGCTGCGGACCTACCAGGACTCGTATGGCTTGGCGATGTCGATGCTCGCACGATGTCGCAGAACGGATCTCCTGTCGGGGGGGTTCTACTTCCACTCGAACATCCCCGGATTCCGCGATCTGCTGAGATCGCGCGCCTGCAAGCCTGGACCACCCTTCAAGGCCCGAGTCGTCGTCCAGGAACCGGACAGCGACGGATGGAAGACAAACGTCAAATACTTCTACGCGCAGCCCGGCAACGAGAAGGTCGGCCCCGGCAACAGGGAGTCGCAGCGGCGCCTGATCGAGGACCTCCGCCAGCTCGCGGCAGACTCCCACGGGCAACTCAAGTTCGCGACGACAAAACTGCCGCTCACCCGCGTGGTCATGCGCTTCGACGAGAGCGCGCTGGTGGTGTCCTACGGCTTCCAAGCGGAGACGCTGCACGCACCGGCAACCTGGATACCGGACGAAGATCCGACGTTGCGCCACTTCAAGACCGAGTTCAAGAGAGTCTGGAAGCACCGGCAAACAACCCGATACGAACCGGCGGAGCCGCTCCCGGAGGTGCAGGCTCCGGACCAGTGCGGAACAAGCTGAAGATGGAACGGAGCCGGTCGGCAGCGACGCAAACCCGGCGCGGCTACGATGGGACCGGTTTGACCGACCGGCAGGGGAGCGGGATGGGCCCATGCCGCCGCGAGTTGCCCTTTCGCGCGCTCCGTCGTGTCGAACTGGTTCGAATCGACTAGAATCTCGCTTCATGGACACGAGCCGAATGCTCACGGCCGGCCATGTGATGAAGCGGAACGTCTTCGTTCTGCATCCCGAGAGCCAGGTCCTGGACGCGGTCGACACGCTGCTGCAGCGCGGCTTCTCCGGGGCCCCGGTCGTCGAGGGGGAACGCATCGTCGGTATCTTCAGCGAACGCGATGGCCTGACCGCGATCGCCGCGGCGCACTACGAAGGCGAGCCGCCGGGTTCGGTCGCCCAGCACATGCGCCGCGAGTTCTGCTGCGTCTCGGACCAGACCGATCTCTACGAGGTCGCGTCGCAGTTCCGCGCCAGTCCGATCCGCCGCATGCCGGTCGTCGACTGTGCCGGCCGGCTGCTCGGCATCGTCTCGCGCGGCGACGTGCTCGTGGCGCTGCGGCGGCTGTATCGCCACCGCGAGAAGACCAACTACGAGCGGCTGCAGGATCACATGAACCTGCTGCAGTGAGCGCGGTGCGGCCGCGTGTCGGCGGCGTCACTCGATGACGACGTCGACCGGCTCGTCGTAGTCGCGCAGCTGCTGCTTCTCCGATTGCCTGCCGCGGTGCCGGCCGACGAACTTCGCCTCGAAGTCGGCCACCGCGAGGAACGGGACGTCGACGCGGCCGTCGGCATCGCTGACCGCCTGCGACAGGTGCCACGCCGCGATCGAGTTGGCCAGCAGCAGCAGGAACTGCTCGGTCGGCTCGTTCGAGCTGCCCCACGCCGAGCCACCGGCGCGCAGGCGGACGCCCGCGAGCGGCTGGCCGGCGCCGTCGACGAACCGCAGCCGACAGTGCGCCAGCGGCTCGAGCCGCAGCGTCTGCACCGGCAGATCGCCGCGCACCTCGATCTTCTGCGCCACGAACTGGTCGCGCACGAACGCGACCACCAGCCAGTCGCCGACCGTGGCGGGCAACACGACGCGGCCGCCGAGGTCCGCGGCCGCGACCTCCGCGCCTTCGATCGGCAGGAAGCCGTCACCGCTCTGCGGCACGCAGAGCACGTCGGCATCGGCCGCCGGCCCACCGTCGGTGTCGACCAGCAGCAGACGCACCGGCACCACCGCGTCGAGCGCGACGCGGGTGCCACCGAGCGCAGCGTCGCACGGCAGCAGCAGCGTGCGCGGCACGCTGACACGGCGGAACGGGTCGTCGGCAGCGAGCTCCGGCAACACTCCGGGCACCCGCAGCGCCTCGACCCGGAAGCCCGGCGGCGCCGCGTACGGCGGCACCGCGCCATCGGGCAGCAGCTCGAGCCCGATCCGGTCGCGCACCTGGTAGTACATGTGGTCGCCGGTCGGCGCCGAGTGCGCGCCATCGACCACGACACGCCGCGGCCGCCCGGCGCCGACGATGCGGGTCGGCTGCTCGTCTTTGGCGAGCGGCGTGGTGCGGAACACCAGCAGGTCGGCACCGGGCTCGGCGCCGAGCATGCGGTCGTTGGCGAACGGCTGCTCGACGACACCGGAGAGCGCGTCGGAATAACCCGGTTTCACCGCCGCGAACGCGAGCACCGGATACCCCTTCCCGACCAGCGGCTCGCCCGCGTGGGCGAACAACAGCTCGGCTTCCCCCTGCGCATCCGACTCCCCGATCGGGAACCGGTGCACGAACTGCCGCGGCGGCAGCGGGCCGAGCTGCACGCCGAACGCGCCGACGGTGCGGAACAACCGGGCGCCGGCGACCGGCAGACGCGCCGCGGCGCTGACGTCGACCACCTTCGCCCGGATGCGGCTCGGTGGCGGCAGCTCGACCACCGGTTCGGACTCGAGCGTGACGTCCGCGCTGTGCACCAATCGATCGCCGGCGAACACCAGCACGGCGATCTTCGTCGGCGGCAGGATCGGCAGCGCGAAGCTGCCGTCGGCGGCCACCGACACCGGTTCGGCCAGCGCGAACCGACCCGCGACCACGAACTGCACACCGAGCCCGCCGAGGTCGGTCCACGCCGCCGCGCCGTCCAGGCGGCCACTGCGCACCGCGACGGTCGCGAGCTCGTCGATGCGGAGCTCGGTCGCCGGCGACCCGCGGCGCGCCAGCGGTGTTACCCGCACCTCGCCGTCGACCTCGGCGACCGCCCAGACCACGTAGGGCCGGGTCGGCAGCAGCTCGGCGCGGAAGCGGCCGTCCGGGCCCGTCGCGACCCGCACAACGTCGGCCGCGAGCAGACCGTCGCCGGGGTCGCGGTTGGCGAAGACGACCTCGGCACCGGCGACCGGAGCGCCGGCCGCATCGAGCACGCGGCCAGGATGCGCGACACGCGTCGGGGCCGGTGACTGGGCGGCCACCGGACCGACGAGCAGGGTCAGCGCCAACGGCGACAACGGGTGCATTCCCATCGCCGCAACCGAAACCGCTCGGCGTCGATCCGGCAAGCCCCTATCGTGCCCCGCGGCCATGGATCACCGCACGCTCCGCACCACACCGCTCGAGAACTTCCCGCCGCCGGACCAGTGGGACGACTGGCGCGAACTCGACCCCAAGGCCTGGCCGCGCAAGGTCGAGAAGCGCTACTCGCTGGTGCCGACGATCTGCTTCAACTGCGAAGCCGCCTGCGGCCTCGTCGCCTACGTCGAGAAGGAGAGCGGCCAGATCCGCAAGGTCGAGGGCAACCCGTTCCATCCCGGTTCGCGCGGTCGCAACTGCGCCAAAGGCCCGGCGACCGTCAACCAGGTCCACGACCCCGATCGCATCCTCTACCCGATGAAGCGGGTCGGGCCGCGCGGCAGCGGCCGCTTCGAGCGGGTGACCTGGGACGAGGTGCTCGACACACTCGCGGCCCGGATCAGGAAGGCGATCGTCGAGGGCAGGAAGACCGAGGTGATGTACCACGTCGGCCGGCCCGGCCACGACGGCTACGTCGAGCGTGTGCTGCAGGCCTGGGGCGTCGACGGCCACAACAGCCACACCAACGTCTGCAGCGCCGCGGCGCGCCTCGGCTACACGCTGTGGAGCGGCTACGACCGGCCGTCGCCCGACTACGAGAACGCGAAGTTCACGCTGCTGATCTCGGCGCACCTCGAGACCGGCCATTACTTCAACCCGCACGCGCAGCGCATCATCGACGGCAAGATGAAGGGCGCCAAGCTCGCGGTCTGTGACATCCGGCTGTCGAACACCGCCAGCATGGCCGACTTCTGGCTGGCGCCGCGGCCGGGGACCGAGGCGATGATGCTGCTCGGCTTCGCCCACGTGATGTTGCGCGAGGACCTCGTCGACTGGGACTTCGTACGCGACTGGGTCGACTGGCAGAGCTACCAGGCCGCCAAGGGGCGTGCGGCCGAGGCCGGCGACTTCGCGCAGTTCCAGCGCGACCTGCGCGACGACTACGCGTTCGCGACGCCGGAGCGCGCCGCAGAGATCTGCGGCCTCGAGGCCGAGCTCGTCGAACGCGTCGGGCTCGAGATCGGCCGGGCCGGCTCGCGCTTCAGCTCGCACGTCTGGCGCAACGCCGCGGCCGGCAACGAGGGCGGCTGGGCCGTCGCGCGCAATCTGCAGTTCGTCTCGGTGCTGGCGGGCGCGGTCAGCACGATCGGCGGCACGGCACCGTCGGCGACCAACAAGTTCGTGCCCGCAACCCACAGCAAGCCCCGGCCGCAGGACGTCTGGTCCGAGCTGCTCTACCCGCGCGAGTGGCCGCTCGCCCATCACGAGCTCAGCTTCTGCCTGCCGCACCTGATCAAGAGCGGCCGCGGCGTGATCGACACCTACTTCACGCGGGTCTACAACCCGGTCTGGACCAACCCCGACGGCGCGATGTGGATCGAGGTGCTGCAGGACGAGGCGCTCGTCGGCTGCCACGCGGTGCTGTCGCCGACCTGGAACGAGACCGCGCGCTGGGCCGACTTCGTGCTGCCGATGGGCCACGCGACCGAGCGCCACGACCTGATGTCGCAGGAGACCCACGCCGCGACCTGGATCGGCTTCCGGCAGCCGGTCGCACGCACGCTGGCGCAGCGCCGCGGCGAGAAGTTCGAGTGGACCTGGGAGGTCAACCCGGGCGAGGTCTGGGAAGAGGACGAGTTCTGGATCGCGCTGAGCTGGAAGGTCGACCCCGACGGCGAGCTCGGCATCCGCGAGCATTTCGAGTCGCCCTACCGACCCGGTCAACGCATCACGATCGACGAGTACTACGGCTGGATCTTCGAGAACTCGGTGCCGGGCCTGCCCGCCGCCGCCGCCAAGGAGGGGTTGACGCCGCTCGAGTACATGCGCAGCCACGGCGCGTTCCTGGTGCAGGATCGCGTCTACAAGACCTACGAGACCGAGCTGCCGGCCGGCGAGTACGGCGTCGACGAGGACCGCGGCACGGTGCTGAAGGACGGCGCCGTCGTCGGCGTCTACGCCGGCGGCAAGGCGCGGGTCGGCTTCCCGACGCCGACGCGCAAGCTCGAGCTGTTCTCGCAGACGATGGCGGATTGGGGCTGGCCCGAGTACGCGTCGCCGGCCTACCTGCGCTCGCACGTCGACGAGCAGGAGCTCGATCGCGCCGCCGGCGAGATGGTGCTGGTGCCGACGTTTCGACTGCCGACGCTGATCCATACCCGCTCGGCCAACAGCAAGTGGCTGACCGAGCTGTCGAACACCAACCCGGTCTGGATGCACCCGCGCGATGCGGCGCGGATCGGCGTCGAGCTCGGTGATCTCGTGCGGGTCGCGACCCGGATCGGCTACTACGTCAACGCGGTCTGGGTGACCGAAGGCGTACGACCCGGCGTGATCGCCTGCAGCCACCACCTCGGACGCTGGACCGTGAAGGGCGACGCCGTCGCCGGCAACCGCTGGCAGCTGCACGACGTCGACCTGCGCAAGGTGACCGCGACGGCCTGGCTGATGCGGCGCACGAAGGACGTCGGCGCGTTCGCGTCGCCGGACCAGGAGGCCGAGAAGGTCTGGTGGTCGAGCGGCGGCGTGCACCAGAACATGACGTTCCCGGTGCAGCCCGATCCGATCTCGGCGATGCACTGCTGGCACCAGAAGGTCACCGTCACGCGCGCCGAACCCGGCGATCGCTACGGCGACGTCTACGTCGACACCGCGCAGTCGATGGCAGTGTTCGAGGAGTGGCTCGGCAAGGCCCGCCCGGCCGGCGAGCACGGCGTCGCCAACCTGCGGCGACCGAAGCACCTGAAGCGGGTGTGCCGGCCGGTCGACGCGGCGTTCGAGCTCTGATCGCGCGGCGGCGCGACCGGCGCCCCCGCGTTCTCCCAGTTTCCGCGAACGCGAACTTCGCGCCCCACGCTCCAAAGGAGTGTGGTCGCCCCAGCAACGACTCGCATCGCCCTGGCCGTGCACACCGCGGCGCTGCTCGCCGCCCAGACGCCGCCAGCGCCCGAGCCGGCGGCGCCGCACTGGGCCTTCGTGCGACCCGAGCGGCCGCCGGTGCCGGCGGTCACCGACGGCAACTGGCCGCAGAACGACATCGACCGGTTCGTGCTCGCGCGGCTCGAGCGCGAGGGGCTCCGGCCGGCGCCCGCGGCCGATCGCGCCACGTTGATCCGCCGTCTGCACCTCGACCTGCTCGGCCTGCCGCCGGCGGTCGAGGCGGTCGATGCGTTCGTCGCCGACGACGCTCCCGACGCCTACGAGCGGCTCGTCGACGCGCTGCTCGGCTCGCCGCACTACGGCGAACGCATGGCGCTCGACTGGCTCGACCTCGCGCGTTTCGCGGACACCGCCGGATACCTGACGGACGGCGAGTGGTCGATGTGGAAGTGGCGCGACTGGGTCGTCGACGCGTTCAACGCCAACATGCCGTTCGACCGCTTCACGATCGAACAGCTCGCCGGCGACATGCTGCCGCAGGCGACGGTCGCGCAGCGGATCGCGACCGGCTTCTGCCGGCTGCATCCGGTCACCGGCGACGACAACGGCCAACCCGGCGAGTACCGCCACCGCTACGTCGCCGACCGCGTGCGCACGGTCTCGACCGCGTGGCTCGGACTCACGCTCGGCTGCGCCGAATGCCACGACCACAAGCACGACCCGATCTCGCAGCGCGACTACTACGGCTTCTACGCGTTCTTCGACAACGCCGAGGAGCGCGGCCTGGTCGGCAACGAAGCGAACCCGCGGCCGTTCCTGCGCCTGCCGTCCGAAGCGCAGGGCGCGCGGCTGGCCGAGCTGCAGAGTCGGATCGACGAGCTCGAGCAGACCCGGCGCGAGCGGGCCGCTGCGGTGCGCCGGGCGGCCGGGGTCTTCCGCCGCGAGCTCGGTGACGAACCGCCCGCGGCGCCGCCGCTCGCACCCGTGCACTTCGCCCTCGACGGCGAACAACCCGACGCCGTGGTGGCGGGCATCGGCAAGACCGAGTGGATCGACGGCGTCCGCGACCGCGCGCTCCGACTCGACGGCAACGACGCGTTCATCGAGTGTCGCGGCGCCGGCGTGGTCGCCGCGACGGACGCGTTCACGGTCGGAGCCTGGCTGATGATCGAGTCCGCCGACGGCGACGGCGGCGGCAGTGTGGTCGCGTGGGCCGACGACGCCCGACAGGCGCGCGGCTGGACCCTGGGGATCTCGCGCGGCCGCCCCTACTTCGAGCTCGTCGGCTCGCGTGTCCCGCGCGACGACATCTACCTCACCGCCCGCGATCCGCTCGGCAAACACCGTTGGCGCCACGTCATGGCGACCTACGACGGCTCGCGCAAGGTCACCGGCCTGCGGCTCTACGTCGACGGCGCCGACGTACCGCTCGCCCCGGTCGACGACGAGGACAAGCCCGAGCTCGCCGGCGACATCGGCCACAGCGACCCGTTGCGCATCGGCTGCTCCGACAACGAGCCGTTCACCGGCCGGATCGACGAGGTGCGCTGGTTCGATCGGGCGCTGAGCGCGGCCGAGGTCGCACAACTGCTGCGCGCCGACCTGCAGCACCTCGCGGCGCGGGCGCAGAGCGCCGCCGGCGACCCCGACGCCGGTCTGATCCTCGACGACTACCGCGAGCGCCACGGCCCCGAGGCCGGCAGTGTGCTCGCCGAGCTCGCGACGCTCGGCGACGAGCGCCGTCGGCTGCTGCGCGATGTCCCGGTCGTGTCCGTGATGTGCGAGCGCAGCGAGCGACGCCCCACCCGTCTGCTGCGGCGCGGTGACTACGCCGCTCCCGACGACATCGTCGAGCCGGCGGTGCCGGCCGCGCTGCCGAAGCCACCCGACGGCCCGCGCGATCGCCTCGCGCTGGCGCACTGGTTGGTCGCGCCGGATCACCCGCTCGTCGGTCGGGTGGCCGTCAACCGGCTCTGGGCCCGCTGCTTCGGCCGCGGGCTCGTGGCGACGCCCGACGACTTCGGCACCGCCGGCGAACGCCCGAGCCATCCGCAGCTGCTCGACTGGCTGGCGCGCGAGTTCGTCGACGGCGGCTTCGATCAGAAGGCACTGATCCGACTGCTGGTGACCTCGGCGACCTACCGCCAGCAGGCCGTCGCGGGCCCGGCGCTGCGGGCCCGGGACCCCGACAATCGGCTGCTCGCGCACATGGCATCGCAGCCGCTGCCAGCCGAGATCGTGCGCGACAACGCGCTGGCGATCGCCGGGCTGCTCGACCGCCGCCGCGGCGGCCCGAGCGTACGACCGTGGCAGCCGGAGGGCTTGTGGCGCGCTGCCGCCGCGTTCGAGGGCCAGACCTACCAGCCGAGCCCGGTGGCGGAACGCTATCGCCGCGGGCTGTACGTCTTCCGCAAGCGCGCGGCACCCTACGCCTCGTTCGCGGTCTTCGACGCACCGAGCCACGAGGTCTGCACCGCGTACCGGAACCGGACCAACACGCCGTTGATGGCGCTGACACTCTGGAACGACCGGGTCTACGTCGAAGCGGCGCGCGGATTGGCGCAGCGACTGCTCGAGCGCGACGGCGACCAACGCGAGCGCCTCACTTACGGCTTCCGGCTCGCCGTCGCGCGCCACCCCGGAGCCGGGGAGCTCGCGCCGCTCGCGGAGTTGCTGCAGCGGCAGCTCGAGTTCTACGCCGCCCACCCCGATGCCGCCGCGACCCTCGCCGCAGCCGGCGACCTGCCGCCGTTCGAACGCGCTCCCGCCGCCGAGGTCGCGGCCTGGACCGCGGTCTGTGCGGTGCTGCTCAACCTCGACGAGGCGATCCGGCGATGCTGAGCCCCGGACCATTCGGCGAGCGAATCGCGCGCCGCGCGTTCCTGCGCGGCACCGCCGGTCTGCTCGGCAGTGCGGCACTCGCCCAACTCGGGGATGGCGGCGGCGGGGATCTCGAACGGCCGCCGCGGCCACACTTCGCGCCGCGCTGCCGCCGGGTGATCTTCCTGTTCCAGGCCGGCGCGCCGTCGCAGCTCGATCTGTTCGATCCCAAACCGGCGCTCGCCGCGATCGACGGCCAGCCGATGCCGGCGAGCCTGACGGCGAACGCGACCGTCAACGACCAGCTCGCCGGCCGCCGGCTGATCGCTGCCGGCTCGCCGTTCCGTTTCCGGCGCTGCGGCGAGTCCGATCTCGCGATCTCGGACCTGCTGCCCCACACCCGCGCCATCGTCGATCGGCTCTGCGTGGTGCGGTCGATGCATACCGACGTGCTCAACCACGACCCGGCCCTCACCCTGATGCAGACCGGGCATGCCGCCGCCGGCCGACCGAGCTTCGGGGCCTGGGCCTCGTACGGGCTCGGCAGCGCCAACGCCGATCTGCCGGCGTTCACCGTGCTGGTCTCGAGCGGGCGCGCGTTCACCAACCCGGTCAACGCGCGGCTGTGGGGCGCCGGTTTCCTGCCGGGCCATCATCAGGGCGTCGAGCTGCGCACCGCCGCCGACCCGGTGCTGTTCCTGTCCGATCCGCCCGGCATCGAGCGCGACGTGCGGCGCCAGCAGCTGGCCGCGCTGCGGACGCTGAACGAGCAGCGCCAGGCCGCGACCGGCGACCCGGCGGTCGCGACACGCATCGCCGCCTACGAACTCGCGCACCGCATGCAGACCAGCGTGCCCGAGCTCGTCGATCTCAGCGACGAGGACCCGGCGACGCTGCGGCTCTACGGCGCCGAGCCCGGGGTGCCGTCGTTCGCGCTCAACTGCCTGCTGGCGCGGCGTCTCGCCGAGCGCGGCGTGCGCTTCATCCAGCTCTACCACAAGGGCTGGGATCACCACGCCCAGCTGCCGCGCTGGATCGGTCGACTGTCGGGGCAGGTCGACCGCGCGTCGGCCGCACTCGTGCTCGATCTCGAGCGCCGCGGGCTGCTCGAGGACACGTTGGTGGTCTGGGGCGGCGAGTTCGGTCGCACGCCGATGAACCAGGGCGGCCAGGGCGGCGACCGCTTCGGCCGCGACCACTGGGGTCGCGCGTTCACGGTGTGGCTGGCCGGTGGCGGGGTGCGCGCCGGAACCGTCCTGGGCCGCACCGACGACTTCGGCTTCGACGTCGCCGCCGACCCCGTGCACGTCCACGATCTGCAGGCGACGATCCTGCACCTGCTCGGGCTGCGTCACGAGGACCTGACCTACCGCGTCCACGGCCGCGCCTTCCGGCTCACCGACGTCGCCGGCCGCGTCGTGCCGGCGATGCTGGCGTGACCGCTCAGTTCAGCATCAGTCGCGCGGTCGCGGCGGTCTCGACCCCGAGCACGTTCGACGCCCCGGTGTGGCCGAACTGCCACCACGTCGGCCCGATCGTCGATGCGATCGCGGCCGGGACATGGAACTGCAAGCTCGCGACGCCGCCGACGTTGCCGACCGGGATGATCGTGTTCGGGTTCAGCCCGACCTCGCAGCCGGGCGCACCGTACGGCGCGAGCGCGATCGTCTGCGGCTGCAACCCGAACAGCAGGTAGACCAGCGCGCCGGTCGGCAGCGGGCCGGTCGCGAACTCGAGGTCGGCGCCGCCGAGATCGACCGTAGCGTAGTAGCGCACCAGCGCGCTGCCGCAGCCCGGGCCGCTCAGGACGACCGTCTCAGGCCGCTGGAACGACTCGGTCAGGGTCGAAAGCCCGGTCGCCGCCGCACCGATCAGCGCGATCACGACGTGCTCGCCGACGCCGACCGTCACCGGCTGCGGTGGCAGCAGCGGCGTCGTGCTACCGGTCGCGGTGAACTCGACGGTATGGGCACCGGCCGGGATGTCGACGTCGGCGTCGTTGGCGTTCACGTTCTGCAGCAGCTGCGCGACGACCTGACCGGTCGGACCGCGCACTGTGGCGTCGACCTGGCCGAGCGCGGCGAGGTGCCGAAACACCAGGCGTCCGCCGCCGCCGAGCGGGATCGGGCTCTCGTTCTCGTCGTAGGCCCGCAGCAACGGCGCGCCGCCGGCATCGGGATGCAGCAGCACCGAATACTCGGTCTCGACCGCGGGGATCAGCGTCGTCGACAGCGACGAACCCTGCAGCGTGACGTCGATGACGACCGCGCCGGGGAACGGCACGGTGTAGCTGGTGGTGGCGCCGAATCCGACGGTCCGGGGCACGCCCGAACCGTTGACGTCGACCTGCACCGGCTGTGGCGACAGGCCGTTACCGAAGACCAGGGTGATCTGCTGTGCGTGGGATTCCGAGGCGCAGACGGCCGCCAGAGCGGCCACGGGCACGAAGAGGGATCGGATCATCGGGAGACTCCAGTCGCCGGGATGGCGATCGGGCAAGCGGAGGCCCGACCGCCGGGCGAACGGGAAACTCGGGAACTCGACGACCGGCTTCGCCCTGTCGCCGAAGGGCGCACTCCTCATCGGTGCCTGACGCGGCGCGGCGCGCCCGCGATCACAGGCTCTCGAGCTTGGCCTTGATGCGCTTGCGGAAACTCGTCATGAGCTTCTCCGCGAGCGGTCCCTGGCTGCTGATCCACTCGGCCTTCTCGAACACCCTCGGGTTGTACTGCTCGCGCATCGCGGCGATGTACGGCTCGAACCGCGCGTAGACGAACAGGCCCTCGGCGTTGCTCTCGAGCAGGAAGTCGGTGTTGACGACGCCGTACTTCGCCATGCCGTAGACCATCTCCCAGTAGGTCGCGACCTGGCGGAACGGGCGGTTGTGCGGATGCTCGGGCCTGGTGATCGCGAGCGCGTCGTCGAGGCTCCGCGGCCAGCATTGCCCGATGATCGTGTCGCGCGACTCGCGCATGACGGCCTCGCGGCGGAGGTCGTAGAACTTCAGGATCAGCTCGGCGTCGTGATGGTCGGGTGAAGGCTTGCTCATGGTACCATCGTGCCCCGGACCGCGTTCAAAAGCTCCACCGCGCCGCGACGAAGACGTTCGTGTTGCGCTCGAACTGACCGAAGAACGTGAACGGATCTTCACCGAAGAACACGTTGGCCCCGACGCTGACGCTCCACTGGTCGTCGATCGTGTAGCTCGCCGACGGCCGCACGTAGCCGTCGACGTCGCTCGGGCTCAGGTAGGCGAACAGCGACAACCGCAGCCGCTGTTCGAGCAGCAGCTTGGTGACCCGCAGGGTGACGACGTGACGCAGTTCGTCGCGGACCGGCACCCCGGGCGGCAGCGTGCGCTCGTAGTCGGCGTGGCCGAGCATCGCCTCGAGGTAGTACTGGGCGCCGACGGTCAGCGCGTCGGCGATTTCCGGCAGATCGCGTTCGAAGCCGAGCAGCGCGCGCAGCTCCGAGTTGGAGACGTTCGGGTTGCCCCCACCCGCGTCCTGCCGCGAGTCGTAGTAGCCGACCTCGGCATTGGCGATCCCGCCGGCGAGCTGCGTGCGCGCGCTCGCCCCGTAGACCGACAGCCGCGGGAACGTCGCCTGGCCGCTGCCGGGATCGAAACCGCCGGGGCTCTTCCAGCGGCCGTGGTAGCCGTAGGCCGCGAGCTCGAGCCCGTCGAAGTTGCGATGGAGCCGCCCCGAGAGCTCGCCGTCGGCCCCCCAGTCGTCGGGCACGATCGGGTCGGCGACCGCATCGCGGCCGGCGCGGCGACCGAGCATCGGGTTGTAGTACGACACCCGTTCCCCGCGGATGAAACGATCCGGGTCGAAGCGCGGCGTCCACGCCAGATCGAAGTTCGCGACCTCGGAGAACAGCCCGATACGCAGCGCGTCGGAGGGTGCCTTCAGGTACTCGTCGTCGCGGCCGACGAAGAACGACACCCAGTCCTTGGGGAACAGATCGTTGATGAACAGCAGATCGCCGGTGCCCCAGGTCAGCACCTGACGGCCGAGGCGCACGTCCATGAACGACCACGGCGAAGCCGCGACGCTCGCCTCGCGCAGATCGAACCAACCGGCGCCGGTCTCGAGCTCGGGCGTCCAGCGGTCCGCCAGCGCATCGGCGAGCAGATCGCCCGCGAGCCGGACGGTGACCGGATCGAACGTGCGCTCCCACTCCAGCCGCAACCGCGCCTCGGCGATCGAGAGATCGCGCTCGTGCGGGTCGCGCTGGGTGCGGGACCCGAACCGCAGATCGAAGAAGCCGGTCAGGCCGAGCTCGCGCAGCCGGGCGGCGAGATCGCGTTCCGCTTCGCTCGACGGCGCGGGCGCGCGTGCGCCCTGCTCGCCCGACTCGAGACCGACCGGCAGCTCCGGTTCACCGGCCGCCGGCTCCTCGCCGCCGAGCCCGACCGGCAGCTCGGGCTCCTGCGCCCGGGCCACACCGGCGAACACGACCGCAGCCGCGGCGACTGTCAGGACGCGCCGCATCACTTCATGTACTGGCGCGGGGCGCGCCGCAGGTAGCGCTCGGTGAAGATGTCCTCCGGCAGACCGATGTCGTAGGTCACGTCGGCGTAGGTCACGGTCGTCGTGCCCTTGGTGCGCAGATCGCTCATGCGCGCCTTCGTCACCGTCGGGTGGCCTTGGATCTCCTTCACCGCCAGCGCCTCGTAGGTGCGGTAGACCTCGCCCTCGGTGTCGCGGTACTCGACCTTGACGACGACGTGGGACTGCCGGTGGATCCACATCTTGTAGGACGCGAACTCGACCGACGCCTTGTCGCGCGGCACGCTCTCGACGACGTGGTAGGTCTTCGAGGTCTCCACCAGCCGGTGCTCGTCGGCGGCGACATGGCGCCCCGAGACGTCCTCGTAGTAGAACTGCGAGCCGACGAAGCTGCTGCGCTTGTCGGCCGACGAGATCCGCTTCACCAGGTCGAGCGCGGGCAGGTAGAGCCAGCGGTCGTCGTCCTCGCCGGGCTTCTTCCAGACCAGGAACGTCGTGCCGTCGACGTCCGCCGGACGGTGGAAGCGGACGTAGAAGCGCTGCTCGCCGGCGAACGCGTCGTCGGCATCGGCGTCGCCGGCCGGCGCCATGTCGCGCCGCAGGATCGTCATCTCGCGTTCGCGCTCGCGGCCCTGCGCGTCGACGATCGACATGTGGACCTGAGCGCGGCCGTCCTTGCCCTGGTAGTAGCCGATGCGGTTCGCCGCCGCGACGATCGCGTCGACATCGGGCGCCGACGCGGTGGCCGGTGCGGCCGCCGGCGCAGCGGGTGCCGGCTCCTGGGCCGGCGACAGCGCACCGATCAGCATCAGCGCGAAGACAGACGGGATCATGGGTTTCATCGGTTCTTCTCCTCGATCTTCGTGGCGGCACTGCGGGCGCCGCGGAACAGCCAACGCTCCCCGAGCGTGATCGCCGCGGGCAGCAGCAGCAGGGTGGCGACGCCGGAGACCGCCAGGATCGCCGCCAGCAGGAAGCCGACGGTCTGGTACGGGACCAGCGGCGCGAACAGCAGCGGCAGGAAGCCGACCGCGATCACGATGCCGTTGCGCGCGATCGCGCGCGCCGGCTCGTCGAACAGCTCGGCGACGGCTGCGGGCCACGAGCCGGTGCGCTGTCGCACCCGCCGGGCGCGCGCGAGCAGGTGGATCGCGAAGTCGACCGCGAGGCCGAGCGCGAGCGACGACAGCACCGCGACCGGCATGTCGTAGGGCTTGCCGACGAGCCCGACCGCGCCGTAGACCACGGCGATCGTGAGCGTGAGCGGCAGCATCGCCAGGAGCCCCCAGAGCAGCGACCGGAACAGTACGACCATCAGCAGCAGCACGACCGCGAACGCGCCGGCGAGCGATTCGAGCATGCCGGTGACCATGCGACCCTGCCAGATCACGTTGATGTGCGTCAGACCGAACCACTCGTGCTGCAGCGCCGCCGGCGGCGGCGTCGCCGCGATGTAGCCCTCGACGGCGTCGTGCACCGCGACCATGTCGCGGTTGTCGCCGCTGGTGAGCTGCAGCCAGAGGCTGGTCTCGCGGTAGTCCGGGGTCACGAAGTGCCAGAGGTCGTCCGGGCGGTGGCTGCTCTGGTAGGTCAGCAGGCACTGCGCCACGGCCGCGCTGGTGTCCGGCACGCGGTACTCCTCGTCCTTGCCGAGGAAGAGCTCACGGTGCACGGTCTGCACCACGTCGGCGATCGAGCTGCTCTTGCCGACCAGACCACCCCGCTTCAGCTCGGCCTGCAGGCCGGCGAGCCAGCGCAGCACCGCCGGGTCCTTGAAGACCTCGCCGCGCTGACGTTCGGCGGCGAGCGCGCTCGCGACCTCGTCCCACGACTCGGCGAGATCGCCCTCGCTGGCGGCGCTGCGCTGCTCGACGAGCCGGTCGAGCCGATCGAGCGCAGCCTCGGCCGAACTCACCGTGGTCGCCACCGGTCGGACCTCGGCGGCAAAGGCATCGAATGCGACCCCGAGCTCCGGCACGCCTTCGGCCGCGAGCGCGGACTTCTTGCGCTGCAGCCGCTGCTCGAGCCCGGCGGTGAAGCTCGCCGCGTCGTAGTCGCCGTCGGCGGCGATGAACGCGAGATAGGCCATGTAGGTGCCGCCGAAGTGCTCGTTGAGCACGCGGTCGGCGACGCGGATCTCGTGCCCGGCTGCGAACCACTTCACCGGGTTGTCGTTGATCTCGATGCGCGAGATGCCGTAGCCCGCGACCACCACCGCGGCGGCCGAGGCCGCCAGGATCGCCTTGCTGTGCCGCATCGTGAACGGACCGAGCCGCCGCAGCCAGCGCGACAGCGCCGAGCCCGCGGCGGCGTCGCCCTGACCGTGTTCGCCGCCGTGCACCGCGCCGAAGTTCTCGAACGTGCGCGCCGGCAGGAACGCGATGTAGGCCGGGATGAACGTGATCGTCAGCACCCACGCGACCAGGATGCCGAACGCGACGAACAGACCGAACACCTGCACCGGCGGGATCGGCGTCAGCGCCAGCGATGCAAACCCGGCCGCCGACGTCAGCGAGGTGTAGAGCATCGGCATGAACAGCTCGTCGATCACCGTCTTCGTCGTCGCGACGCGGTCGCCGGTCGCGCGGTAGCGGTCGAAGAACTCACTGAGCACGTGCACCGAGTCCAGCACCGCGATCGGCATGATGAAGATCGGGATCATGCTGCTCATGATGTGGATCGGCTGCCCGGCGACGAT
>JAGQRB010000642.1 GCA_020425925.1 Planctomycetota bacterium | reverse complement strand
GGGAGTGCCGGCCTGCGGTGCTGCCCGCAGCGCCGGCGGCAGCAGCAGGGCGAAGCTCGCGCCCATGGTTCGAACGATGACGGGGTGCATCCGGGACAGCAGGTGCCGCTCGCGGCGTTCGGGTTCCGAGAAATGTGCCGGTCGTCGCGCTCGTCGAGGTGGGGACTTGCCGTGCGGTGGTCGGGGCACCATTCTCCCGCTCCGATCCGTCCGCTGCATCGTCGTGAATCCGCTTCCGCTCCCCTTCCGCACCGCCCTCACGGCCGGTCTTCCGGCCGCCCATCGCGCGGCGCGCCGCCTGCTCGGCTGCGACCATCTCGCCGACGACGCGCTGCAGGAGGCGCTCGTCGCGCTCTGGCAGCGCGACCCGCCGCCGCGCGACGCCGGCGCCTGGCTGGTGCGCGCCGCTACCCTGCGCGCGCGGCAGCTCCGTCGCACGCTCGAACGACGGCGACGCCACGAAGGCATCGCGGCGACGTGCCTCGAGCATCCCGACTGCGACAACCCGCTGCACCACGCCGCCGCGCACGAGCTCGGCGAGCGCATCGCGGCGGTCTCGGCCGGTCTGCCCCCCGAGCAGCGCGAGGTGCTCGCGCTGCAGGCGGACACCGGCGCGGACTATGCCGCGACCGCGGCGCGGCTCGCGCTGCCGGTCGGTACGGTGCGCTCCCGGCTATCGCGGGCACGGGCCTCGGTGCGCCGCGCACTCGGCGCCGTCGCCGATCAGTCGGGGTCGGAGTCCGGGTCGGAGTCGGAGCCGGCGCCGTCCGGCGTCTCGTCGAGCGACTGCTGCCAACAGCCCTTGCGCAGCAGCTCGAGCTTCTCGGCGAGCCGCGGCAGCGCCCGGCGATAACGCATCCGGACCGCTTCGTCGCCGAGGTTGAGCACGGTGCCGATGTCGGCGAACGTGCGGCCTTCCCAGACCCGAAGTCGGATCACCTCGCGGTCGTCGGGCGACAGCATCTCGAGTGCGAGCCGCATCCAGGCCTGGCGCTCGGAACGCTCGGCGTGCACCGGCGGCTCGGTGATCGTCCGCGCCGGCCCGTCGAGCATGAGCACGGAGTCCGACGGAATCGCGCGCTGCCGGCGCACGTCGCGGCGGTCGCGGTGCAGGTGACGGAAGCGGTCGCGCAGGTTGTTCTCGACGATGCGGGCCAGCAGCGCGCGGAACGCGGCGCGGTTTTCGACGACGAAGCGCGGCCCGTCGCGCAGCACCTCGACCAACGCTTCCTGGACGAAGTCCTGGGTGTCGCCGTCGCGGCGCAGCACCGCCGAGAGCTTGCGGCGCACGTGGCGCTCGATCCAGGGCAGGTGTTCGGCGATCAGACGCTGGAGCGCGGCGTCGTCGCCGCGGTGCACGAGCAGGAGCTGCTGGGTGATCGAATCGGTCATCGCATTCCGAGGGTCGTTCGTAGCTCGGTGAAATCGGCACGGTCGCGCAGGAACGCGAAGCGTTCGTTCGCGAGCCAACGGCGCGCCTCGTCGCGGTCGGCGTTGGCGATGCAGGCCAGCGCGGCGACGGCAACCCGGCCGTAGTCCTCGTTGTCGGCGGCGCGCGCCGCGATCGTCGCCGCCTCGGCCGCGATCCGCATCGTCGCACCGTGATGGCTGGCGTAGAGCGCGGTGGTCTTCGCGGCCTCGACCGCCGCCGCCGATTCACCGAGCTGCGCGAGGGCGAGCGCGAGTTGGCTGTGATGCATGCCCATGAACTGGCGCGCGCGGCGGTTCTCGGGTTCGCCGGCGATGACCACGCGCTGCGTCGCGATCGCGTTCTCGGCGAACTGCCTGGCGGCCGCGTATTCGCCGTCGTCGTTCGCCAGGGCGGCGAGGTTGTTGTACACGCCGCCGAGGTCGAGCCGCAGCGCGAGGTCGCCCGGCTGCTCGCGCACCAGCGCCTGCAACAGCTCGCAGGCGCCGTCCAGCAGCGCGCGTGCCTCGGGGTCGTTGCCGCCGCGCTGCATCAGGATGCAGCTCGCGAGCTGGCTGTCGATATCGGCCTGCAGCGCGCGGTCGGGACAGCTCGCATCGGCGCCGCGGACGAGACCGGAGGCGGCGGTCCGGAGCAGCGCCTCGGCGGCCTTGGCATTGCCACGCTTGAGCTGCAGCGTCGAGAGCCGGAGGCGGCTGCGCTGCACCGCGCGGACGAGGTTCGGCACACCCGGGTATTCGGCGACGAGCTCGGCGCCGGTCTCGACCGAACGCTGCAGGAACGCCAGCGCCCGCGCGTCCTCCCCGAGCCGGTGGAAAGCATCGCCGAGGCCCGCGATCGCGACCGTGCGCTCGATGCCGCGCACCGGGTCCAGCGCGGCGTCTTCCGTGCTCGCGACCACGTCCTCGAGCGCCTCGACGGCGGCGCGCGGGCTGCCACCGAACAGCTGCACGCAGCCGAGCCCGCACATCGCGCTGATCCGGGTCGTCTCCGCGACCGCGTTGCTCTCGCACAGCTCCGGGCCGAGCACGGCGAGGGCCTCGCGCAGCAGCTTCTCGCCCTCGGGCAGCCGCTGCGGCAGCCCCTCGATGGTGCGGGCGCGGCTGACCAGCGTCTGCGCGTACTCGACGATCGAGGCCGGCGTCGCATCGGCGCGATCGATCAGGTCGCGCCAGTGCGCGATCGCGCGCTCGAACTCCGCCTCGCCGCCGTTGCGATCGAGCGCGATGCGGGCGCGCATCTCCAGCCGCAGCAGATGGCCCTGGAGCAGGTCGCGGGGCTCGCCCTCGCGCTGGTCGCCGCTGCCGGGGCCGACGCGCCGGGCGGCATCGCCGGCGGCGATCAGCTTGCGCACGCGCGCGGTCGCGGCCAGCGCGCCGTTCGGGTCGTCGAGCTGGAGATGGATGCCCGCGATCACGCAGTAGGCATGGGCGACCTGCAGGCAGCGCGCCGGATCGGCGGCGCCCATCTCGAGGAACTCCTCGCAGAGCTTCACGACCCGGTCGATGCGCGGCAGCTTGCGGCGGCTCGACCCCGGCTGGCGCGCGAGGTCGTCGGCCAGCATGTTCAGCGTCTGCACGATGCTCTTGAACGCGAGCTGCTCGGCCTCGACGAGATGTTCCCGCTCGGTCTCCACCGCGACCCGGGTGCGGTACTCGTGCGCGCCGTAGGCGACCGGTCCGCCGATCACGATCAGCCCGATCGCGCTCCAGAGTGCCACGCCGAAGCGATGGCGTCGGACCCACTTGCCGCAGCGGATCATGGTGCTCGGCGGGGTCGCGAGGATCGGCTCGATCCGCAGGAAGCGGCGCAGGTCCGCTGCCATCGCCGCGGCGCTGGCGTAGCGCTCGGCCGGCGCGAACTCCATCGCCTTCTCGCAGATGGTGCGCAGATCGCGCGGCGCGTTCGGCGCGGTGCGCGCCAGCGGCTCGAAATCACCGAGCTCGATCCGATGCAGCACCTCGCGCGCTGTGTCGCCGCGGAACGGGCGGTCGCCGCTCAGCAGCTCGTAGAGCACGACGCCGAGCGAGAACACGTCGCTCTGCGGTCCGGTGGTCTCGCCGCGCGCCTGTTCGGGGCTGCTGTAGTAGGGCGTGCCGAGGAACTCACCGGTCACCGACTCGGCGCCGAGGTGCAGCTGCTTGACCAGGCCGAAGTCGAGCAGGCGGACGCTGCCGTCGGCGCCGACCATGATGTTGTGCGGCTTGACGTCGCGGTGGATGAGGCCGTTGCTGTGGGCGTGCTGCAGCGCGTCGGCGACCCGCGCGACCAGCTCGGCGCACTCGGCCGCGCGGCTGCAGTCGCCGCGCACGCCGAGCCTCGGCTGCCGCATCGCGTCCTGCAGCGGTCGGCCCTCGAGGAACTCCATCGTGAAGTAGTGGCGACCGCGCCACTCGCCGACCTCGTGGATCGGCACGATGCCGGGATGGGTCAGCCCGGACGCGGCGGCGGCCTCGCGCCGGAAGCGCTCGACCGCCTTCGGCGACCAGGTCAGGTGTTCGTGCAGCAGCTTGAGCGCGACCCGCCGCCGCAACGAGACCTGCTCGGCCTCGAACACGGTTCCCATCCCGCCGCGCCCGATCTCGCGCGCGATGCGGTAGTCGCCGAGGCATTGGCCCGGCAGCGGCACGTGCGGCGCCGCGACCTTGGTCTCCGAGCCCTCGGTCACCGTCAGGCCGTCGGCGGCGAGCATCGGCTCGAGCAGGTCGCGCAGATCGGCGTGGTGCGCCAGCAGGCCGTCCGCCGCGGCACCCGAGTTCTCGAGTGCCGCCGCCCCGACGACAGCCGTTCCGCTGCCGGTAGCTGCGATCCCGGTGCCGCGGAACTCGAGGAAGACGTCCATCGCCGCCGCCAGGCGCTCGAGGCGCACGGCCTGGTCCGACGAGTCGTCGGCGGCATGTCGCGGGTCGTCGTGGATCGGCATCGGTATGGGCTTCTCGAGGGGGCCTGCGCGAGGCGCTCGGTTCGGCGACAGGCCGATTCTAGCGCGCGCCGCTCTCGCCCTCTCGGGAGCGACACCGCCGGTGGACAGCGGACAGCGGAATTCGCGGCTGCGTCGACGCCGTTCCGAATTCGCGCTGGCATGTCCGCTTCGGCGTGCGCGTGGCGATCCCTGGGCGACTCCGTTCTTCCGAGACCAGAAGGAAACCGAACCATGAACTGCTCGCTACGATCCCTGTCCCTCTCGTTGTGTGCGGCTACCGCAGCCGCGTCGCTCACCGCCCAGGACCCTGGCGGCCCGCCCGCGCCGGCGCCGATCCCGCTCGATTCCGGCCTGACGCCGATCCACACCCAGGCCGACGACAGCGGCTTCGCGTACGGCCTCTGGGGCGCCGGTCAGCGCTACAAGGCGTCGTTCCATGCCGGCGCGACGTTCGTGCCGTATCTCGGCCGCTCCTATCCAGAGACGCAGTCGCTGCGCTGGCACACGCGGTCGGCGAAGGTCGGCACCGCCGAGCTCGTCAACGCCGGAGCGCCGCAGCCGTCGCTCTCCGAGTTCCGCGCCGAGTACGATCTCGGCGGGATCGTCGAGGCCTGGGACATCCGCGCCGAGGGGCTCGAGCAGACGTTCGTGCTCAGCGCGCGCCCGGCGGCGACCGGCGATCTCGTGATCACCGGTGAGATCGAGACCGCGCTCGTCGCCGCAGCGCGCGCTGCCGCGCACGCGCCGCTGGTGTTCGCCGATGCGGCCGGCACGCCGATCGCGTCCTACGGTGCCGCCACCGCGATCGACGCCAACGGTCGTCGTCGGGCGATGACGACCGCGTTCGAGCACGGCGAGGTCACGCTCGCACTCGATGGCGCCTGGCTCGCCGATGCGGCCTATCCGGTCGTCGTCGATCCGATGCTCGGCGTGCTCTACTCGATCACGGGCGCGGTGATCGAAGACATCGACCTGGTGCGCGACAGCTTCGGCACCGCCGGCCACAACTGGCGCGCCGGCGTGCGCTGGGCGGCGGTCGACGATGCCGACCTCTGGCTGCGCCGCTTCAACGATGACGGCTCCGGCGACACGCTGGTCTACAACGACATCACGGCCTCCTGGTCGGCGATCGACTGCAGTCTCGGCGTGCACCGCCAGGCCGCCTGCGTGCTGCTCGCGTTCGCCCGGCACTTCTCCGACGACACCCGCAAGGTACGCTTCCACAAGCACCTGCGCGCCGACTTCACGCTGCAGACGAACTACGGCTCGGTCTTCACCAGCACCTCGCAGGGGCGCCGTCCCGATGTCGCGACCGACCTGACGTCGTTCGCGCCGGCGTCGCTGCTGGTCGTGTTCCAGCAGGAGAACGGGCTGACGTTCTACGAGACCAACTCGAGTGAGGTCCGGGGCGTCCTCATCGACCTGACCGGAGCGGGTTCGGCGGGCGTGACCTTCCCCATCGCCGATACGATCTTCACCGACAACGAGCGGCCGCAGGTCGGCCAGCTGCGCTCGGGCAGCGGTTCGGCGTGGACCGTCGCGTCGCAGGTCATCGGCACGTTCAACAACCCGCACGTCGATTGGGACGTCGAGCTGCGCCGCGTCGATCGCCAGGCCAACGTCAGCGCCCCGACCGTGATCGGTCTGGCCGACGGCTGGCACCAGATGGCGCCGCGGCTGGCCGGCTTCGGCGGCGAGCCGCTGGTGGTCTATCCGCAGGCCGATTCGGCCGTCGTCGGCACCAAGCCCAGCGAAGTCGGCGGCATGGAGATCGTCACGCGCCGCATGAACTGGAACGGCTCGTCGTTCTACCAGCCCTACGGCCACTGGAAGGTCGCGATCAACGCCGATCCGCGCGCGATCCTCACCGGTGTCGGCTTCGACTCGACGACCAACAGCCACTACGTCGTGAGCTACCGCAGCACGACGACCGACAACGTGTATCTCAACGTCTACGGCTATCGCGGCTACGCCATCGGCGGCGCGACGACCGTGTTCCCGGCCGGCGGCAGCGACACCACGGTGTCCGGCGCGGTCGCCTATGACGACGCCGCCGAGCGCTTCCTGGTCGCCTACGGTGTCAACTCGGGTAGCGGAGGCGAGACCAGGGTCGACGCCTACGTCCACCCGAGCGCGCCGGCGCCGACGCTCTCCGGGCTCGGCTGCAGTGCGGCGCAACTGTCGTGGGAGGGCAGCCAGCTGATCGGCGACGCCGACTGTGCGGTCCGCCTCGACGGCCTGCCGAACGGCGCGCTGTCGACCATCCTGGTCGGGACCCAGCCGTTCAGCTCGTTGCTGACCGGCTTGCCGATCGTGCATCCTGGCTGCTGGCTGCTCGTGCCGAACACCGGGGTCGGCAGCATCGGCACGCTGCCGATCGCGTTCGGGCCGTCGATCTCGTACGACATCGACCTGCCAGAGTGGCTGACGCCGTTCACGCTCTACTTCCAGGGCGTGCACTTCGACGCCGCTGGCAACGAGGTGTTCACGACGCAGCGGCTCGCCGTGCCGCTCGTTCGCTGAGCCGCAGCAGGGGGGGCTCGCGGCGGGAGAATCGCCGCGAGCCGGCCTGCCGCATTGACGCGGGGCCCGGGACGTGGCGTGATTCCTGATCATGCGCCCATCCCGCTTCTCCACCGTCGTGTTCCTGCTCGCGGCCGGCCTCGCCGCGCAAGCGAACGCCGTTCCCGGCACCGACCTCTACCTCTACGACGTCGGCAGCGTCGACGTGCAGGGGCGACGCGGCCCCGCCTACCCGGGCGGTGAGCTCGGCATCACCTACGGCCACGGCATGTGCAACAACGGCACCGTGCACATCCCGTGGCTGACGACCAATCCCGGGTCGACGATGCTGGACGTGCACTTCAAGATTGCGTTCCTGGTCGCCAAGGAGGCCAACGGGCGCATGGTGCAGGTCACCACGCCGGAGACCTGCGTCAAGCACGGCCGCCACATCTACAACCTCGGTCCGCAGTGCGGGCCGTGCTCGGGCTACCCGTCGAACTCGTTCGGCATCGGCTGCTTCGACGCCTACACCGCGACGCCCTGGAACGCCGATCGCTACAACCTCGGACCGAAGGACGAGGTCGATCCGTGGCTCGGCACCTGGGACCCGGTCGGCAGCTACTTCGACCGCGGTGATCCGGCGGTCGGCGGTGCCGCTGCCACCGACGGGGTGCAGTCGCTGACCAACGGCCAGACCAACGCGTTCGACTCGGTCAAGAACCGGATCGTGATGCGCGAGTCGGAGCTCGTCGGCGGCGGCACCTTCTGGGGGCAGGTGCAGGCGGTCTGCGAGGGTGAGCCGCTGGCGAATCGCGCCAACAACGTGCGGCACGCACGTCTGGCGATGAGCTGGACCGGCAGTTCGTGGAGCGTGTCGAACCAGGGCAGCCAGGCCGAGGGCTCGGTGCTCACCGAGTGGACCGGCGCCACCGTCGCCTACGGCAGCAATGGTTCCGACGACGGCCGTCTCGCCGTCGCGGTCAAGGTCACCGGGCCGACCGCCGGGCTCTACCACTACGAGTACGCGGTCCACAACATCGACAACAGCCGCGGCGCGGCGGCGTTCCGCATCCCGCTCTCGAGCGCGATCACCGTCAGCAACGTCGGCTTCCGCGACATCGACACCGATCCGCTCAACGAGTGGACGTTCTCGCAGAGCTCGACCGAGCTGGCCTGGACCGCGGCGGCGACCAACCCGCTCGACTGGAACGAGATCTACAACTTCTACTTCGACAGCCCGACGGCGCCCGGTTCCGGCGCGATCGTGATCGACCAGGCCCGCGTCGGTCCGGGCCTGCTGACCGTCGCCTTCGTCAACGACGTACCCGGCGGCGTTCCGCCCGCGACCGTCAACTCGATCGGCTCGCCGTGCGGCGACTGCGAGGTCGCGTTCTACGAGGAGTTCTCGATGGCCTCGGCGTGGGACCTGAACAACCGCAGCGCGACGCTCGCGTTCAACAACGGCTCCTACGACGTCGGCACCGGCACGAGCTCGTTCCAGCCCCCGACCGGCGGCGCGCTGAGCCTCGGCAACGACGCCGAGACGGTGGTCAACCTGCCGTTCTCGCTGCCTTATCCGGGAGGCTCGACGACGCAGCTCTGGATCTGCTCCAACGGCTTCGTCTCGCCGGTCGCCGGCAACGGCACGCTCTGGCTGCCGCTGAAGTCGCTGCTGCTCGCCCAGATGGCGCGTTGGGCGCCGGCGTGGCACGACTACGACCCCACCTCGGGCGGCACGATCCACTTCCAGGCCAACGCGAGCGGCGCGCGCGTGACCTGGAACCAGGTCGCGAACAGCTCGGCCGCCGGGACGAGCACCTTCCAGATCCAGTTCGAGCCGAACGGCAACGTGCACTACATCTGGAACTCGATGTCGAACCAGGGCAACGGCTACCTGGTCGGTTGGTCGCCGGGTCAGAGCTTCAACTTCGACCCGGGCAACAGCGACCTCTCGACCGCGCTGGCGGCCGGTATCGGTCTGTGCAGCACGGCGCCGCAGCAGATCAACCTGTCGGCCAGCGCTCGTCCGCTGCTCGGCACGACGATCCAGCAGACGACGTCGAACATCGCGCCGAACGCCGGGGTCGGCGCGACGCTGATGGCGCTGAACCAGGCGGTGCCGGCGCAGAACCTGACGCCGTTCGGCATGGAGGGCTGCTTCAATCACACCGTCGGCGGCGTGGCGCAGCTGTGGTTCCCGAACGGTGCGGCGAACGTCAACGTGCCGTTCACGATCCCGAACAGCACGACGTTCTCGGGCCTGCAGGTCTACTCGCAGAGCTTCGTCTATCTGCCGCCGCTGACGACCCTCGGCTTCATCGCGTCGAACGCGATCGCGCTGCAGCTCGGGGCGTTCTGACAGTCTTGGCCCGCGGAGCGGGCCGAGACTGGCAGAACCGCAACGCCGCGACGGCGCAACGCGGGGAACGGCTGCGGGCGAGCCCGAGCAGCTGGCCCCGCGGCGCCGTCGGGGATCTGGCCACGGGCAGCCGCGGGGAAGTCCCGGTGTGCTGCCGTGAGATGGTGCCTCGGGCTGGTGCCTCGAGCTGTTGGGGCATGGTCGTGACCTGGCCGTGACCTGGTCGCGCGGGGCCGTGGGCTGCTGCGGGTCCCGGGCGGAAGAGTTCCTGGGCGAACGGCGTGCAGCGGGGCGAGTGGTCCGTAAACTGCTCGTCCAATGTCACGATCCATTCCACTCCTCGGCCTCCTGGTGGGCGCCCTGCTGGCGCCTTCGGCGGCCGCGCAGGACAAGTTCGCCAGTCAGGAAGATGCGCTCGTCAAGAAGGCGACGCGGGTGCTGCAGCAGTTCGCGAACCAGGCGAAATCGCGCAAGGTCGGTCAGCGCGCCAAGCAGGCGCTCGACCTGATCCTCCAGTACGACCCGGAGAACAAGCAGGCGCGCCGCGAGCTCGACTGGGAGAAGCACGGCGACAGCTGGGTCCTGAAGCCCGAGGAGAAGCGGACCAAGTGGCGCGACAAGGCGACCTACGAGAACCGCTTCAAGACGATGGACGACTGGCACAAGACCAGTCTCGAGCTGGCCGACCTGCACAAGCAGCTCGGCCTCGCGATGCAGCAGGCCGGTGACGGGCGCGCGACGGTGCAGCTCGAGAAGGCGGTCTACTACAACCCGATGGACGAGGAGAGCAACCTCGCGCTCGGCTTCAAGAAGGGCGACGGTTTCTACGGCACCGACGAGCAGATCGCGTTCGTCAACCGGCTCAAGGAGATCGAGGTCAAGGCGGTCGAGTTCGCGCGCCAGCAGTACTCGGTGCAGGAACTCGCGATGGAGGACACTCCGGTCGAGTTCGTCAACCTGATGAACCAGGCGCCGGACTGGATGCTGAAGCCGTCCTTCGACCTGCACGGCGCCAAGAGCGCGCACTTCTGCGTCTGGGTGCGCGGCTCGCAGGAGCTCGCCAACGACTGCGTGATGTGGGCCGAGCGCGCGACCGACTTCATGGTCTGGCTGATGGGCGAGAAAGAGGCGAAGCGGATGCGCTTCGTCGACCGCGCGTCGCGCTGGGCCTGGCAGGGTTTCCTCGCGACCTCGCGCGAGCGCGAGGAGTTCCTCAAGGCCAACCCGCACGTCTACGGCAACGGCTCGATCGAGGACGCCAAGCGTTTCGCCAACAACGACTGGAAGGCCAAGGAGGGGCCGGCCGTGATGAAGGTCGGGCAGTCGCCGCGGCACATCCACGACGCGCTGATCTCCTATGTCGTCATGGACGGCCTCTGCCTGCAGCGCAATCAGGGCGTCGGCCAGGGCATCATCCACGCCGTCACCTGGTACCTGAAGTCGACCTCGATCTCGAAGTGGGGCGCGATCCCCGAAGGCACGGTCGGCGAGGACAGCCTCGAGCTGCCCGAGGGCACCAACTGGTGGATGCGCACGATTCGCGACCAGGCGGTGTCCAACCAGGACTGGCCGTTCGCCCAGGTGCCGCGTGAGCGGCTGGCGCGCTTCCGCAACGATTGCCGCCTGAAGACGTGGAGTCTGATGACCTGGATGTTCGCGGCCTACCCCGACAAGTGGCTGCGGTTCTACCTGGCGCTGCCGAACGCCGAGACCAAGGTGCCGACCCTCGAGGACGTCGAGAAGGTCGTGGTCGATCACTTCAAGAAGTCGAGCGCCGAGCTCGATGCGCAGTGGCGCGAGTGGGCGCGCGGCGACAGCGGCGTCGCGTTTGCGACCGGCTACGGCCCGCCGCTCCTGCCCGAGCGGCCGAGCGACATCGAGATCACCGCGCTCGAACAGATCAACCTCGTGCGGTCTCAGGAGGTCGGCTACACTTGGCCCAAGAAGGCCAACATGACCGAGGAAGGCAAGTGGGTCACGCTCAGTGAGTGCGAGATGGACGCCGAGACGTCGCTCGGCTGCGACCTGCACGCCAACTACGTCTCGAACCACCCCGATCTGGTGCACAACCCCGACCTCAAGATCCACGAGGAGGACCCGGCGCACGAGGACTTCACGCGGCGCGGCCAGCAGGCCGGCGGCGGCAACATCGTCACCAGCACGGGGCGCGCCACCAAGGAGTTCGCGCGCGACTCGGTCGACGGCTGGATGAGCGCGCCATACCACCGCTTCCCGATGCTGCAGCACAACATCAAGCGGCTCGGCTACAGCCACGTCGATGGCGCCGAGCTGTCGGTGTCGGTGCTCGACATGGGCTCGCTCGAGGAACCGTACGACCCCGCCGAGGCGCCGCGCTTCGCGGTCTGGCCGGCGCACGACATGAAGAACGTGCCGACCAGCTTCGGCAATCCCGAGCACCCGAACCCGCTCGCCGATCAGCCCGAGGACGAGCAGGACGTCACCAAGTGCGGTTACCCGGTCAGCATCCAGCTGCAGCAGCAGATCGCCACCCAGCTCGGCGAGTGCGATCTCGAGCTCTGGGAGTCGCGCAAGGGCGGTCGTCCACCGGCGAGCAACTTCGTCGGCAAGAACCGCCCGGAGTTCAAGGCCTGGTCCGACCGCTGCCGCAAGCAGGTCGAGTGCTACAAGCACACGCCGAAGACGCCGCTCAACAAGAAGCGCGATCAGCGCGACGTGCTGTTCCTGATCCCGAAGGAGCCGCTCGACAGCGGCAAGGTCTACCAGGCACGGGCCTATCTGCAGCTCGGTGGTGTCGACATGCTGGTGTTCGTCTGGGAGTTCACCACCGGCAGCCAGAAAGAAGGCCTGAAGCTCAAGTAGCGCCGCGCCGTCCGCAGGCGCGACTTGCAACCGGGGCGCCGATCTCGACAATCTGCGCCCCGAAATCCACCTCGATCCCGATCCGAACGAATGCCCCGATGAGTTCCCGCGTCGACGAAATCCTCAGCTGGTACGAGTCCGACAACCCCGGTGTCCTGAAGAACCTGCGTTGGATGATGGACACCGGCGCGCTCGCCGGCACCGGCAAGTTCGTGATCCTGCCGGTCGACCAGGGCTTCGAGCACGGGCCGGCGCGTTCGTTCGCCAAGAACGCTCCGGGCTACGATCCGCACTATCACTTCGAGCTCGCGATCCAGGCCGGCTGCAACGCCTACGCCGCGCCGCTCGGCTTCCTCGAAGCCGGCGCGCGTAAGTACGCGGGCCGCATCCCGCTGATCCTGAAGCTCAACAACAGTGACTCGCTGTTCAGCAACAGCGATCCGAAGCCGGCGATCACCGGCTCGGTCGACGACGCGCTGCGGCTCGGCTGCGCCGCGATCGGCTTTACGATCTATCCGGGCTCGTGCGAGCGCAACGAGATGTACATGGAGCTGCGCGAGATCGCCGAGGAGGCCAAGGCGGCCGGCCTCGCGGTCGTGGTCTGGAGCTACCCGCGCGGCAGCGGGCTCAGCAAGGACGGTGAGACCGCGATCGACGTCGCGGCCTACGCGGCGCAGATCGCGGCGCAGCTCGGCGCGCACGTGATCAAGGTCAAGCCGCCGACCGAGAAGATCGAGCAGGACGCCGCGCGCAAGGTCTACGAGGCCGAGAAGATCGCGATCGGCTCGCTCGCCGAGCGCACGCGCCACGTCGTGCAGGCGGCCTTCGGCGGCCGCCGCATCGTGATCTTCAGCGGCGGCGCGGCGAAGGGCACCGACGAGGTGCTCGAGGAGATCCGCGGTCTCGCCGCCGGCGGCGCGTTCGGCTCGATCATGGGGCGCAACGCGTTCCAGCGGCCGATGCCCGAGGCGCTGAAGCTGCTGAAGAGCGTGCAGGACATCTACCGCAGTGCTGAGTAGCAGCGCCGAATAGCAGGGCCGAGCAGCGTCGCCGCCGGACCCTGTCGGCGTCGGCGCCGACCGGCTACCCTGGGCCGATGCGCACGATTCGCCAAGGCCTGGCCGCCATCCTGCTCGCGCTGCCCTGCGTCGCGCAGGCGCCCGAAGCGGTCCACGGCCGCATCGAGGACCTCGGCAACGGCCTCAAGCTGCTGCGCACCTGGGGCACACCGGCCGAACGCGGCTATGCCCACGGGTTCCTGCTCGGTGCCGAGATCGCGCGCACCGGCATCGCCGAGTTCACCGCGCGCTTCGGTCGCGGTTCGGGCAAGGCGATCCTCGATCTGGCGCGGCGTTCGCTCGATCGTCTGATCGAGTATCCGGACGACATCGCCACCGAGATCGAAGCGGTCTACCGCGGCTTCGTCGCCAGCGGTGCGCCGGCGCACATGCCGGAGCTCGATCGCGACTTCGATCTGCTCGACCTGCAGATCGCGAACGCGCTCGACGTGTTCGGCCTGATGGGCTGCAGCGGCGTCACGGTTTGGGGCGACCGCGTCGACGGCGGCGGCGTGCTCACCGGCCGCAACTTCGATTGGCCGTTTACCGGCGAGCACCTGCTCGACGGCACGCTGTTGCTGGTGCAGCACCCCACCGACGGTGCCGCGACCGCGTCGGTGACGTGGCCCGGCTACGTCGCGACGGTGACCGGGATCAGCAGCGAAGGGGTGGCGGCGTTCCTGCACGTCGGTTCGGCCAAGATCACCGTCACGCCCGAGCCCGAATCGTGGCCGACCGCGATCGCTGCGCGCGCGATCCTCGAGCGGCTGCGGGCCGACACCGCGGCCGACACGTCGTTTGCCAGTGCGGCGGAGCTGCTGTCCTACACCAGTCCGCCGGCGGGTTTCCTGACCCGGGTCGTGTTGCCGCGGGTGCCAGCGAGCGGTCCGCCGGTCGCGGTGTTCGAGGCCGACGCGAAGTCGTGCGTGCGCGGCGGCGCGATCGACACGTTCTCGGTGGTCACCAACCACTTCCAGGGGCGACAGGACGGCCGCGGCACCAGCCCCGACAGCGAGCACCGCGCCGAGCAGCTCTGCGACGGCGTCGGCGAGTGTCTGCGCACCGGCGACGAGAAGGTCTCGGTCGCCGAGCTCTGGGGACTGCTGACCGAGGTCGATCGCGGCGGCGGCCGGCGTTTCGGCACCCTGCATTCCCTGGTGTTCCGTCACGAGCCCTGGTGCTTCGAGCTCCGTATCGGCACGTTCGAGGATGGCCGGCTGGTGGCCGCGACCGAGGCGCCGCGCCGCTTCGCGCTGACCCGCGAGCAGGTCTTCGGGTCCGGTCGGCCGGGCGACGCCGACAAGTAGCCCTCGACCTCGGATCCCAGCGCGCTACTCTGCTGCCCGCGATGGCCGATCGATCGATAGAGCAAGCCGGCAAGGGTCTCGGCTGGGGTGCATTCCTCGCCGGACTGATCCCGGGCCTGCTGCAGTTCCAGCTCGGTCAGAAGCAGCGCGCCATCACGGCGTTGGTGAGTTGCACCGTGCTGTTCTTCGCGGGCTGGAGCATCGTCGGCGAACGGCTGTTCTACTGGACGCTGGTCGTGCCCGATGCGAGCACCGACACCATGCGCGGACTCGCGCGCGTCGGCTTCCCGCTGGTGCTGCCCGAACTGCTCAACCTGCCGGCCAACGCGATCGGCGCGATCCTCGCGTTCGACGGCTCGCCGACCGGCGAACGGCTGTGGCGCATGCCGCGCGACTTCGAGCACATCGCCGGCTGGCTGACCGCGGCGTCGGGCATGCTCGCGGCGTTCTGGGCCGCGGCGGGCCACTGGCAGCTGCGCCTGCGCCGCGACGGCGGTGCGTCCCCGCGCACGGCGATCGCGGATCCGGCGCTCTGTGCCGCGCTGTCGTGGCTGCTGCCGGGTCTCGGCCACGCGCGCGCCGGGCAGAAGGACAAGGGCATGCTGATGGGCGCCGCGGTCGTGATCGTGTTCGCGCTCGGGCTCGTGTTCTCGCACGGTCACGCGGTCGATCGCGCCACCGCCTCGGTGTGGTGGATCGGGCAGAACCTGTTCGGTGGCGGCACGTTGTTCGCCGCGCTCGTGACCAGCCCGCTGCAGATGGAGTCGGCGCCGGCGAACCTCGACCTCGGCGTCGTGTTGTGCACGGTCGCCGGGCTAATGAACCTCGTCGTCATGGTCGATGCGTTCACCGTCGCGGAGCGCTCGGCGTTCCCGCTGGCGCGGCGTTCGCCGGCCGGCGCGGCGAGCGTGGCGACCGAGGAGACGGCGTCGTGATGCTGCTGTTCCGTCTGGCGGTCTACGTGCCGGTGTTGTTCCTGATCGCGATCGTCGTCGTCGCGCAGCACCACACCAACGCGCGCGACACGCTGCGCGATGCGACCCGGCGCACGCTTCGCTGGTTGTGGTGGACCGCGCTACTGCTCGCGATCATGTTCGGTCTCGAGTTCGTGTTCATCGGCTGGTAGCCGATCAGCAGACGGCGATCCAGAGATCACCCGGCAGCCGGCGGATCCCGCCGCGCTCTTCGAGCCGCAGCAGCGCGCGCACGAACGTCGCACGCTCAAGGCCGGATTCGCGCTCGAGCAGATCCGAGGGCCGCCCGCCGTGCGCCAGCGCCGCGAGCACGGCCTGCTCGTCGGCCGATCCCGTGAGCTCGAGCGCGCGGCCCTGGCCGGCGACGCCGAGGTCGCGCAGCAGCGCCTCCGGTCCCTCGACCAGCTGCGCCCCCTCGACGACGAGCCGGTGGCAGCCCTGGCTCAGCTCGCTGTGGATCGGGCCGGGCACCGCGAAGACGTCGGCGCCGGCCTCGGCCGCGAACCGGGCGGTGTGCAGCGCGCCCGAGGTCAGGCTGCCCTCGACCACCAGCGTCGCGGCGGTGGCGCCGGCGAGGATGCGGTTGCGCCGCACGAAGTGGCCACGCCGCGCCCGCCGGCCCGGCGGCAGCTC
>JAGQRB010000641.1 GCA_020425925.1 Planctomycetota bacterium | reverse complement strand
TGGACCGGTCGGCCGGTGCTCGCCCACATCAACCACCCGAACTTCGGCAAGGCCATGACCTGGCGCGACGTGGCCGCGGTGCGCGCGGACCGCTTCTTCGAGGTGTTCAACGGTCACCGCTCGGTGCTGAACGACGGCGACGCCGACACCGACTCCACCACCGCGATCTGGGACAAGGCGATGGTGCTGCGCCTCCTCGACCTCGGCCTCGGCCCGCTGTACGGGCTCGCCACCGACGACGCGCACCACTACCACCAGCCGAGCCAGGTCGCGTCGCCCGGCCGCGGCTGGGTGATGGTGCGCGCGAAGGAGCTCGCCGCCGACGCCCTCGTGCGCGCGCTGCAGGCCGGCGACTTCTACTCGAGCTCCGGCGTCGAGGTGGCGGACTTCGAGATCACCGACGCGGTGTACCGGGTGGTGCCCCGCCCGCGCGAGGGCGAGGTCCTCACCACCCGCTTCCTCGGCGCGCGCGTCGCCGGCGACGCGCTCGACGCCGCGATGGAGGGCTTCTCCGTGCGTCCAGGTCGCGGCCCGGCGCACTTCCCGCGCATGAACGGGCTCAGCATCGACTGGGTCTGGGACGCGCTCGGCGTCACGGCGTTCACGCTCGAGACCGATGGTCCGCGCGACGTGGCGGCCGCGAGCGATCCGCGCTGGTTCGCCCTGCGCCATCTGCTGCAGGTCGCCGAAGAGCTGCCGCGGGCCCGTTCCGAACCCGCCGCGCACAGCCCCGTGCTGGTCACCGCCGCGACCCGTGCCGATGCCGACGAACTCGCACGGCTGCAGGCTCCGGGCGCGGTGTTGTTCCGCGACGACTTCGACGACGCCGCGTCGCTCGAACGCTACTTCGAGCTGCTGGGACGCGATCGCGGCCGCATCGCGATCGCCGCGGCGGACGGCTACGGCGGAACGGGTGCACTGCAGCTCACCACCGAGGATCGCGGTGGCGAGGCGTGCGGCGCCGGCGTCCGGCTGTGGCTCGACGAGGGACAACCGCTGCTGCATCTGCGCTATCGGATCCGTTACGCCGCCGACTACGACCAGGGCAACCTCAACCACACCGGTGGTTCGATCAGCGGCGTCGCCGGCGACGATCGTTGGCGCGGTATGGGGACCGCCGGCCTGCGGCCCGCCGGCGACGACTACTGCAGCACGCGGGTCGAGGGCTGGCGCGACTGGCAGCGCGTGGCGGCGCCGGGCTTCCTGCACAGCTACACCTACTGGCAGGACATGGCCCGCGATCGCGACGGCCATTTCTGGGGCAACATGCTGATGCCGGTGGCCGCCGAGCGCTGCGTGCCGCGGCGCGATCACTGGCTCTGCGTCGAACAGCGGCTGGCGCTCGACACGCCGGGCGGCGACGAGGGCGAACTCGCGGTCTGGCTCGACGGCGTGCTCTACATGCACTGGCGCGGCATCCGCTGGCGCAGCTCGCCCGAGCTGCTGTGCCGGCGGATCTCGCTCGATCTCTACGTGCACGAGTCCCGGCAGCAGAACCGCGTGTGGTACGACGACCTGGTCGTGTCGACCGGCTACGTCGGCCCCTGAGGGTCGGAGCGTCCTGCGGGTTACGATCGCATGCGTCGCCCGAACCCGAGGAGCTCCATCATGCGTCGATCCTGTGCTCTGCTCGCTGCCGCGCTCGCTCTGGGCGAGACCGGCCCGGCCCAGGCGGCCGGCGTCGATCTCGTGCTGTCGCACGGCAGCGTGCAGCACGGTGCGCCCTGTTCGCCGTTCTCGCCGATCGGCCACTTCCCCTGGATCCGCGCCGGCGAGACCTGGCAGTTCGCGGTCTACACGGCACCGCTGACGACCCACCTGATCCTGTTCGGGCCGCCGCCGACGTCGTCGTCGGCGATCCCCGGCATCGAGAACCTGCTGCTTGTGCACGTTCCGATCTCGATCCCGATCGTCGGCGTGACCGGGCCGCTCGACCCCGCGTCGGCGTGCAGCCAGGGGCGCTCCGCCTACCTGCTGACCGTGCCGCCGGGGCCGTCGCCGGGCTACGACTTCTCGGTGCAGCTGCTCGGGCTGTCGTCGACGACCGGCAACTGGGCGTTCGCCACGAATCACTGGCTGACGTATCTCTAGCGCCCCGCTCGCTCGGCACGGTCGTTGATTCCGGCGCCGCATGGTCGTCGTCGATCTCGCCTCGTCACCGTCGTCCTCCGGCACGCCGGCGCTTCTTGCCGGCCGGGCGCCGCGCCGCCGGTCCTTTCTACATTTGGGCATCGAGCTCGCGGGTTCGTCGCTGCTGCTCGGCGGCTGCAGCGGCGTCTTCCCGAAGTCGGTCCTGCAGGTGCCGGCAGATCCGCTGGTGATCGAAGTCGATCGCGTCGCGACGGCCCGCAGCGATGCGCGCGCGCCGCAGCCTCGGCAGGACCCGCAGCCGGCGTCGACGGGCTGGGGGGAAGGTGACGGCCGCAGCTACGTCGTGCCGGCGTTCGACATCCTCACGTTCCAGCTGCTGCTCAACCAGTTCAACCGCTACACGACATCGGAAGGCGACTACGACAGCGACTTCGACTCGATCCGACGCAACTTGAAGCACAACTGGGTGATCGATCGCGATCCGTTCGCCGTCAACCAGTTCCTGCACCCGTACCAGGGCGCCACCTACCACGCCTTCGCGCGCTCGGCCGGTCTCGGCTACTGGGAATCCCTGATCTACGATTGCGTCGGCAGTGCGATCTGGGAGGTCGCGGGCGAGGTCGTGCCGCCGTCGCTCAACGATCAGATCACGACGACGATCGGCGGCAGCTACCTCGGCGAAGCGCTCTATCGCACGGCCTCCGTCCTGCTCGGCGGTGGCAGTGGGCGACCGGGCTTCTTCGCCGAAGCGGGGGCGGCCGCGATCTCACCCGCGATGGGCTTCAATCGGCTCGCCTTCGGTGATCGTTTCGACGCGGTCGAGTCGACCCGCGGTGCGCCGGTCTACGGCCGCATCGGCATCGGTGCGCGCCACAACAGCCGGCAGACCGACCTCGGGATCCTCGCCGACCTGACCGACAACTCGTTCGAGGCGAACTTCGCGATCGACTACGGCGTGCCCGGCAAGGTCGGATACGACCACGAGCGGCCGTTCGACTACTTCCACTTCGAGGGCACCGGCACGAGCAGTGCCTCTGCGCTGCCGGAGAACCTGCTCGTCACCGGCTTGCTCGGTGGCGTCGACTACGAAGCCGGTGACTGGCGCGGCGTCGTCGGCGCATTCGGCACCTACGACTACCTCGCGCCCGAGGTCTTCAGCCTGTCCTCGACGGCGTTGCAGCTCGGTACCGTCGGGCAGCTCGCCGCCACTCCGGACGTCGCGGTGCAGGGGATCGCACTCGCCGGTGTCGGCTGGGGTGCCGGCGGCGCGATCGCCGACGCCGACGTCGATCGCAACTATCACTACGGCCTGTGCCCGCAGGGTCAGGTCGGTTTCGTGGTGATCGGCGGCACCCGCGTCCGGCTCGAGGCGACCGGCAACGTCTACTACCTCGACGGCACCGGCACGGCGGCCCGCGCCGGCTACGAACTCGTGACCCGGGCGCGCGTCGCGCTGGCGTTCCGCATCTACGATCGGCACGCGCTGACGATCCAATACGTCGCCTCGACGCGCGACGCGCGCTACGACAACCCGCTGATCGCCGATACGCAGCAGGAGGTCGGCGCGATCAGTCTCTACTACACGTTGCTGGGTGGTCCGGGTCCGGGTCTCGGTCGATCGGAGTGACCCTCCCCCCCTTGACGGGTTCGCGGCCGGTGCCGTCTGATTCCACCAATGACGCCCGGGGACAGCGCCTACTCGCTCTACTGGATCTGGCTGGCCGCACTCCTGTTCGGCGGCGTCGTACCGCTGGTCGCCCAGGCCCCGGCCGCGCGCGACCAGGCGTTCTACGGCTATGGCACGCACGTCGGCGGCGCCGGGCTCCGGATCGCGACCGCGAACGGCGTGCCCGAAGTGCTCGTGCCCTGTGGTGGCAACGGTTTCGGCGCGCCCGACAACACGCACTGGATCCTCCAGCGTCACGACCCGGTGCGGCAGACCTATGACCAGGTCTTCGTGAGCCCGCGCTACCCGGCGAGCACGCCGATCGCGCGCACCGCGGTCGGGGACCTGCTCGCCGCAGGCGGTCCGGAGATCGTCATCGCGACGACGAACGGCGTCGTCGAGATCTGGAACCAGGCGACGCGGAACCTGATCGGCACCTTCCCGACCACTGCGGCACCGCTTACGGGCCTCGCCGTCGGCGACGCCGACAACGACGGCGACGACGATCTCGTGGTCTGCTCGGCGACGGCGACCGTTGCGCTCGATGTCGCCGGGACCGTGCTCTGGTCGGTGCCGGTCGGCGGTGACGACGTGACGATCGCGCAGATGGACGCCGATCCCGCCAACGAGGTCGCGGTGGCGGGGGGTGCCGTCATCGATACCAGCCTGCAGTCGGTGCAGTGGTCTTTCGTCGGCGGCTCCGGTGTTGCGCTCGACGCTGCGGACATCGACGGCGATGGTCGCGCCGAACTCTTCGTCGCGCCCGTCAACGGCCAGCTCCGGGCGATCGACGTCGACCTGCAGCAGATCAAGTGGACGCTGCCACTCGGCACGACCGAAGGGCTCGCGCTCGCGAACGTCGACGGCGACCCGGCGCTCGAGGTCGTCGTCGGGAACGTCTCGCTCTCGTTCGGTCCGCGCATCGTCGCGTACGACACGGTAACGCAGCAACTCGACGCGGTCGTCGCCTACTCCGGCCTCGGCGTGACGACCATTGCGGTCGGCGATGTCGATCTCGATGGCGTGCCCGAGATCGTGTTCGGCCACGGTCAGCGGTCGACGCAATCGGACCACTGGTCCGTCGCCGATCCGCTGACCGGAGCGAACGAGTTCTCGTCGTTGCCGCTCGGTCTCGGCTGGATCGGACCGCGCCTCGGGGACGTCGACGGCGACGGCATGGGCGAGTTCGTCTGCCTTGCGCCCGGCACCGGCGGCGACGCGCTCGTCGTCGTGCTCGACGCGGCGACGCTGCAGGTCGAGGGCAGCGCGACCGCGAGCGGCTCGCCGATCGGCAACGCGGTCTACGACCTCGAGCTCGCCGACGTCGACAACGACGGCGATGTCGAGGTCTTCATCGCCACCGGTCGCGCCTACGCGTTCGACTGGGTCGGCGGCGCGCTGCAGGCGACCTGGTTCCCGTTCCTGTTCCCGAGCCCCGACTTCCGCCAGATCGCCCCGGCGGATCTCGATGGCGACGGCAACTTCGAGGTCGTGCTCGCGAGCGAGAGCTACCTGCACGTGTTCGATCTCGGCGGCTCGGTCGAGCTCTGGCGCTCGCCGTCGCACTACCCCCTGACCGAACTCGTCGTCGGCGACACCGACGGCGTTCCCGGACCCGAGATCCATGCGATCGGTGGCTTCCAGTCGATCGTCTACGACGGCCGGACGCTGACCCAGCGACCGCCGCTGCCCGCGTTCGTCGACGCGCTGCACATCGTCGCGAGCGCCGGTGTGCTGATCGGCGGCGACGGCAACGGCGGGATCCTCGGCTTGCCGAACTTCGGCGCCGGCTACGTTCCGATCGGGCCGATCCCGCTCGCGCCGAGCCCGATCCAGGCGCTGCAGTGGGTCGCCCCGCTGAACTTCCTGGCGCTCGGCGCCGGCCAGCAGATCACGCTCTACGCCGGCTTGTTCCCGTTCTGGCGCAGCGCGGCCTACGGGCCGACTTTCGGCGAGATGATCGCCGTCGACCTCGCGACCGCGCGCGTCGCGAGCGCTGGCGTGCCCGGGCTCGAGGTCTTCGACCTGCTGTAGCCGGGTTACCAACGCGAGGTTCGGGGGTATGCTGACCCCACGGATCGCCTCCGTAACGCTTCCCCCCGACCCGTTTCCGACCGCCAAGCTCCGGTTCCGAACCACACGGTTTCCGAACGACACGAAGGGTCTCTCCATGCGAAGCTCAGCTCTCGCGGTCGCCGGGTTGGCGATCGTGCTCTCCTCATCCGTCGCCGTCGGTCAGACGCTGCTGCGCGACTTCAACACGACGCCGTCGACGCAGGCCGTCGATTCGACACCCGGGCCGTTCGTCACGCTGCCGAATGGCCATCTCATGTTCTCGGCCTCGACGCCGGAGACCGGTCGCGAGCTGTTCACCAGCGACGGCACCGCGGCAGGAACCACGCTGCTGATCGACATCTGGCCGGGCGCCAACGGGTCGCGCATCGGACCGATGGTCGAGCTGTCGCCGGGCGTCTGGCTGTTCGCGGCTACGACCTTCCAGGCCGGCTGGGAGCTCTGGCGCACCGACGGGACCGCGGCCGGCACGTTCCTCGTCAAGGACATCCTGCCCGGCAAGGAAGGCTCGGTGGCGGTCAACCTGCTGCGCGTCGGCAACCGCGTCGTCTTCTTCGCGCAGGACGGCGTGCACGGAATCGAGCCGTGGGTCAGCGATGGCACGCCTGCCGGCACACAGATGATCGCCGACGTCGTGCCGGGCGCCTTCGGGATGTCTAACGGAACGGCACAACTCGCCGCGATCGGCGGCAACCGCTTCGTGTTCTCGGCGCTGATCAACAGCGCCTGGGAATTGTGGGTCAGCGACGTGACGGCAGCGGGCACGTTCTCGATCCAGCCGCTGTCGACTTCGTCGATCTCGAGGCCCAACTACCTGACGACCCTCGGCAACGTCGCGTTGTTCGTCTCGCCCGGCGTCGTGAGTGGCGAGGCGCTCTGGATCACGGACGGCACTGCCGCCGGCACGGTGTGGACCGGCGTCACTTGCGAGTCCGCCATCCACGTGGCCGGCAACCTCGCCTACTTCACCGGTCTGGATCCGGCGACCGGCTACGAGCTATGGAAGACCGACGGCACCGTCGGCGGCACCGGTCTCGTGGTCGATCTGTTTCCGGGGCCAGGCCTGCAGAACAGCGGCAGCCCGTCGTTCCTCGGTGCGCTCCAGGGTGACCTGGTCTTCTTCGGCTCCTCGCCGGCCGGTCGCGAGCTCTATCGCTCCAACGGAACCGCCGCAGGCACGACGGTGATCTCGAGCAACGTGCCGACCGGGTCGTTCTTCGCTTCGAACTGGGGGCAGCCGGTCAACGGCTTCCTCTACTACGCGGTCACCAGCGGTGCCGGCCCGATCGGGCTGCACCGCACCGACGGTACGGCCGCCGGGACCACCTTCGTGACCAGTGTCGAGGAGGGCTACTACGTCGGCAGCGTCGGCAGCACCGTCGTGTTCAATGGCGACGATCAGAGCGGCATCGGCAGTGAGCTCTGGACCACGAACGGCACACCCGCCGGCACGCAGCTGCTCGTCGAGCTCGCGCCGCAGCGGGTCAGCGAATCGAGCTATCCGCGGGTGCTCGGCACGTTCCGCGATCGCGCGATCGTGGCGGCGGTCGATGCACAGCACGGTGGCGAACTCTGGCTCAGCGACGGCACGCCCGCCGGTACGCAGTTGCTCGTCGACCTCGAGCCCGGCCCTGGCTCCGGCACGGTCCGCAGCGTCGCTGCCAACGAGCGCGCGATGCTCATCCTGGCGAACCCGCCGTCGGGCGACGGCGATCCGCGCTTCTCCGACGGCACCGCTGCCGGCACCTACCAGCTCGATATCCTGCCGGCCAACTCCGGCTTCTCCGGCATCTACGCCGCTCCGTTCGGCGAGCGCTTCGTGTTCCAGGGCTACCTGCCCGCCACCGGTTCGGAGCCGTGGATCACGGACGGCACCGTTGCCGGCACACACGCGATCCTCGACCTCTCGCCGGGCAGCGGATCGAGCATGCCCGCCGGCTGGTTCCCCTTCGGCGACAAGATGCTGTTCGTCGCCCAGCGGCCTGCCGACGGGTGGTCGCTCTGGAGCACCGACGGCACCGCGGCCGGCACCGTGCGACTCGGTCCGATCAGCACGTTCGATCCGGCGGTGGTAGGGGGACTGCTCTACTACACCGCCACCAGCGGAGTCGGCGAGGAACTCTGGTGCACGGACGGGACTCCGGCCGGCACACATCTCTGCGTCGATCTGGAGTCCGGACCGATCTCGTCGGAGCCGCGTGATCTGCTCGCGTTCGGCAACCGGCTGCTGCTCACCGCCTCGCTCGGTGCTCAGCGACGCGTGATCCTGTCGGACGGCACCGCGACCGGCACCGTCATCCTGCACACCCCGACCGGTGGAATCCGCGGTCCGGAGCTGCTCGACGCGAACCATGCCGCGTTCGTCGTGACCCACACGTCGGGTGCGCGCGACCAGCTCTGGCGCACCGACGGCACGGTCGCCGGTACCACGCTGTTCCGCTTCGTCGAGACCGTGCAGCTGCAGCCGACGATCGCCAAGCTCGGCGTCGACCGCCTCGTGATCCCGTTCGACGACGGCTTCACCGGTCTCGAACTGTGGAGCGTCGACGGCACGATCCCGGGCACGACGCTGGTCGGCGAGATCGGTCACGGCTCGGTCGCGCCCTACGACATCGTGCGCGCCGGCCACCACATCGTGTTCGCCGGCGACGATGGCGTCCACGGCGTCGAGCTCTTCGAGCTGCCGTTCGCGAACACCCTCGACTGGGCGGTCGAGACCTACGGCTTCGGCTGCGCGGGCACCGGCGGGGTCGTGCCGCGCATCGGGCTCGAGGGCGCCGCGCGCGGCTCGGCACCGCAGCCGTTGCGGGTGACGATCGACGATGCGCTGCCGAACACGCTGACCTTGTTCGGCTGGTCGCTCGAGCGCGGCGAGACCGTGCTGCCGGGCTGCTCGATCTGGCTCGCGGGCAACGTCGCGGTGCTCGCCGCGGTCACCGACGTCACCGGGCACGCGGCCGTGCCGATCCAGCTCTCGCCGGCGCTCGTCGGCCTCAAGGTCGACGCGCAGTTCCTCGCGATCGATCCCGCTGGCCCGGCGCTCGGCGCTGCGTCGACGACGCCTGCGATCGAGTTCGTCGTCGGTCAGTGAGCCGGCGGCCGGGCTCTGCCGGTCTCGCCGGACGAGCTCACTGCAGGACGACGAGCGACGGGTTCGACGCCGCGAAGCCGGTCGTCGGACCCGACGCGATCGCCTGCCAGGCGATGACGAGGCCGGCGAGCGCGGGATTCGCCGGCAGCGGCAGCGTGGTCGTGAGCGTGCCGGACGTCGGCGCCGCGAACGCCTGGAACACGAACGCGCTCGGATCGAGCCAGAGCGCGTCGGCGAAGGGGGCCACCAAGGTCGGCACTCCGGCGAGGCCGACGAGCACGACGATCAGATCGTTCGGCTCCGAGTCGGCGGTCGCCGTCAGTGCGCCGGCCGCCAGCGAGCCACCCGACGTGATCGCGGGCATCGGCGTGATGACGCTCGGGGTGCCCGTCACGGCATTGACGACGGCGCGCGGCGCGAGGCGGAGCTGGCCACCGAGCAGGTGGATACCGCCGAGGTCGCCGGCGTAGGCCGTCTGGACCGAGTTCGCCGTGCCGGCGACGAACTGGCCGTTGGCGCCGACCAGCAGCAGGCCGGCCGATGCCGGCAACACCGGCTCGATGACGTTGCCCGGGTAGTAGCCGTGTGCACCCTGGAACGACGAGGTGCCGCCGACCCGCACGTCGCCGGACCAGATCTCGAGCCCGTAGGTGTTGTACGGCGAGCCACCGTTGGGCTCGTAGATCCCCTCGAACGAACACGACTCGATCGCCGTCGTGCAGTTGGTCAACTTGCTCACGGCGAAGAACGACGAGTCGCGGACGACGAGCTGGCCGCAGTCCTCGCCGACGAGGCTGGGTGTCCAGAACGGGAAGACCCCGAGGTAGGTCGAGCTGGTCACGGCCGGCGTGGGGTCGACCCGGTCGATCAACACGCGTCCCGGGCAGCCGGTGATCTCGAGCATCGTCGGCAGCTGGGACGGCATGCTGAACGTCGGCGGGACCCAGCCCGCAGCCCAGGTCAGCCCGCTCAGCGTCACCGCCTGGTTGGCGGCGATGCCGTCGATGAGCACTTCACCCGCGACCAACGCATTCGCGTCGCAGAGGATCGTGAGGCTCTTGCCGACGACTTCGAAGCCCTGGTAGGTGCCGGCACGCACCAGGATCGTCGCGCCGCTCGGCGCGGCCACGACGGCCGCGGCGATCTCGGCGTACGCACCGCCCGTTCCGACGACGATCGTCTGGGAGGTGCACGACAGCGACAGCGCGGTGAGGGCGAGGACGGCGGTTCCGGTCCGATGGATCATGACGTCATTGTGGCCGGCGGCGGTGTCGGCGTCAGGCCCCCGGGGTGCGGTCGGTCGCGCCACCTCGAACTTCGTGAATC
>JAGQRB010000640.1 GCA_020425925.1 Planctomycetota bacterium | reverse complement strand
TTCGGGATGCCCCCCCCCCCGTGAACGCGCCCCGTGCCGCTCGCGCCGCCCTTCCGGTTCCAGCTCGCGCCGCCCCCGCCCGGGACCGCGCCGGACGGGTAGATCGAGCCGCCGGCGATCACGTCGCCGTTCGGCATCTGCACCAGCGCCGACACCAGGCCGCTGAGCCCGGCCCCCATCGGCGACCACGCGACGCCGTCCCAGCGCGCGATGTTCGGCGCCGGCAGTCCGCCGGCGCGCGCGAACGAGCCGCCGACGACGAGATCGCCGTTGTCGAGCAGGAGCAGCGTGGTCGCGAAGCCGGGCGGCGGCCCGCCGAGACCGATCCCGAGGCTGTGCCAGTTCTGGCCGTCCCAGCGCGCGATGCCGCGCGCGGCGACACTGCCGGCCTGGGTGAACCCGCCGCCGACGATCAGGTCGCCGTTCGCCAGCAGCGCGAACGCAGCCACGATCGTGGCGAACGTACCCCCCGTGAGCGGTGGCGTCATCTCGGACCAGGTCGAGCCGTTCCACCGCGAGACGTGCGCTGTCAGGAACGCGAAGTCCGCCCAGCCCGTCACCAGGTCGCCATCGGACAACACGGTCAGCGCATCGATCGCCCCGACGTGGCCACTGGCGTAACCCGGCACCCAGTAGTTGGTGCACTGCGCGTTCGCAGCTGCGGCGGTGGCACCGAGGACGAGGATCGCGAGCGAGGGCTTCGTCGGCATGGCGGTGCGATTCTACCGTCCTCAGGGCCAGCCGGTCAGGCGCCCCCGGCTGGCGCGCGGAGCCGTTCGATCCGCGACCACCGGACGAGCCCACACGTGATGCCGGCGGTGACGATCACGACGCCGACCCCGTGATCGAATCGCAGCGGTGCCGGGCCGATGCCGGTCGGTCCGACCAGGAACGGTCCGACGACCCAGACGAGCCCGAACGCGACCAGCTGCAGCGCCAGCACCGCCGCCCGCCACCGCGGCCCGGCCTGCACGATCGCCAGGTACAGACCCGCGAACAACAGCAGCAGCGCCAGATAGCTCTGATGGTGCGGCACGTGCATGTGCCACGTCAGCACCAGATTGAGCAGGACGCCGAGCGCGCCGAGCGCGACCAGCACGCCGGCCGGCTCGTCGTCCGCGGCCGGTACGTGGCCGCGCCGCCGACACCGGCGCCGCTGCCACAGCAGCAGCCATCCGACGTTGGCGAACCCGAGCATCCAGGCCAGGTAGGCGAACTCGCGCACGCGCTGGTCGCCGAGCGGGTCACCGGCCCAGCGCGCGAGATTGCGGACGCCCTTCGGCGCGTAGGCGCCGAAGACCGTTGCGGCGGCGGTCCCGCGCGCCGCGAGCCAGCCCGTCAGACCCTCGTCGGCGTACTTCGCCGCGATCGTTGCGAATACCGAGCGCCGCTCCTCGCCCCAACCGTGGGTGTTGGCGAACGCGCTCTTCACCAGCGCATTGCCGGGCGGATACTGGCGCTGCCACAGCGACCACGGCAGCAGCAGAACGAATCCGACCGCAGCGCCCGCGACCACGCCGCCGAGGGGCGGGCGGCGTCGACGCGGCATCGCGGCAAGGGCGAGCGCCAGGAGTCCGAAGATCACGCCGCCGTGCGCCAGCAGCGCGAGCCCGGCGAGCAGCGCCGCCGCGAGGCAACTGCGGACGCCCGGTCGTTCGCTCGCCGCCAGCGGTCGCCAGAGCCCGACGAAGGCGCCGACGCCGAGCGCACCGGCGAGCAGCTTGGGCCAGATGTAGAGCGTGTGGAACAGCGCGAACCCGGTCGTCGCCAGGAACGCCACCAGCCACGGCACCGCACGGCGCAGGCCGGGCGACCAGCACCCGAGCAGCGCGAGCGCCGGCACCCAGAGCGTCGAGGCCGCGATCCCGACGTGCTGATGGACCATCGGCAGCAGCCGTTCGCTGCCGCCGAGCGCGAGCAACGGCAGCCAGAGCTCGCGTTGCGCGAGCTGCAGCGCGGTCAGCAGCGGCGGCCGGTCGGACACCAGCCACGGCCCCAGCAGACCGTCGAGCGATGCGCCCGCAGCCACCGCCTCGGCGACGACCTGCGGCACCTGGTTGTCGCTCGACCACGACGCCGGCAGGAAGCGGTAGGTAGCGGCCCACGCGCCGAGCCCGGTGTCCGCGGCACCGAGCAGCAGCACGTAGGCCAGCGAGATCGTGAACATCGCGATGTAGGGCCGCGCGAAACCGTCGGCGACCAACGCGCGGCGGAGGCACCCGGCCCGCTGCAGGGCCGCCGCGACCGCGAGCCCCAGCACGCTCGGCGCGACGACCGCGCCGACCTCGGGCGCGGCCCAGCGCAGATAGAACTGCGGATAGGCGATCAGCGCCGACAGCGGCACGATCCAGAACGAGCGCGGCAGCGTCAGGAACGACGCCGGCAGGAACGTCGCGAGCGCGGCGCCCGGTGCGAGCAGCAACAGGAACGCCAGCGCGTGCAGGAAGACCGCGACGAACGCCGAGTCGCGCAGCCACGCCAGCACGGTGGCGCGATACGGCAGGCCGACGCCGACGTGCCAGGGATAGCCGCCGTTCCTGGCCACGAGCCGCACCTGCCGGCCGACCCAGTCGGCCGGCAGCCACAGCACGCGCTCGGTCCAGCGCTCGTGCACGTTGCCGCGCAGCAGCGCGCGGCGCGCGCCGGTATCCAGCCGCTCGAGCTCGAGCGCACCGTTCGGCTCGATCGGGTGACCGACGACCGGTACCGCGAGAAAACGCGGCGCGACGAACGGCCGCGACCGCGCGAGCGCGACCGTCGAGCCGGTCGCCGGGCTCCACGAGCGCACGTAGTCCGATTCGGCGGTCGAGACGCCGGGCCCGACCGCGCGCGCAGGCGGCGCCGCGTTGCGAAAGAAGCCGTCGAGGAACTCCCAGCCATCGCCCTCGAGCAGCGGGGTTCGATCCGGCTCGGGGATGCCGAGCGCGGCGCCACCGAGCACGGCGACGAGCAGCCAGAGCCCGAGCAGGACCCGCAACGTCCACCCGCGCCTCGGACGGTCAGCCAAACAGCCGCGCCACCAGCGCGGTCCAGCCGGTCTGGTGGCTGGCACCGCAGCCGCGCCCGGTCTCGCCGTCGAAGAACTCGTGGAACCAGAGCAGCTCGCGGTAGTGCGGATCGTCGGCGAAGCGGCGGTCCTCACCGGCGAACGGTCGATTGCCGTCGGCGCCGCGGCGGAACAGCGTGGTCAGCCGGCGCGACAGCTCGTCGGCGAGCTGTTGCAACGTCACCCGATGGCCCGAGCCGGTCGGCACCTCGACCAGCAGCGAGTCGCCGTAGAACCGGCCGTAGCGCTCGAGCGCCTCGATCAGCAGATAGTTCAGCGGCAGCCAGACCGGGCCGCGCCAGTTGCTGTTGCCGCCGAACATCGACGTCGTGCTCTCGGCGGGCGTGTAGTCGACGCGGTACTCGTCGCCGTTCAGACGCAGCACGAACGGGTTGCCGCGATGGCGGTGCGACAGCGAGCGCACGCCGAACGGCGACAGGAACTCGGCCTCGTCGCAGAGCACGCGCAGCACGCGTTCGACCTTCTTGCGCGAGGGCACCGCCAGCAGCGCGGCCTCGGCGTCGTCGACCCGGCCGAAGGTGACGTGCTGCGCCAGCTCGCGCTCGTTCTGCAGGAACCAACGCATGCGCTTGTGGAAGCCCGGCAGCCGCTCGACCCGGCGCATGTCGATCAGCTCGACCGCGCACAGTGGCAGCAGGCCGACGAGCGAACGCACCCGCAGCCGTTCGGCGCGGCCGTCCTGCCAGATCTGGTCGTAGTAGAACCCGTCCTGCTCGTCCCACAGCCCGGTGCCGCCGAGCGTGTTGATCGCGTGTGTGATCGCGACGAAGTGCTCGAAGAACTTGGTCGCGATGTCCTCGTAGGCCGGATCGCCGTCGGCGAGCTCGAGCGCGATGCTCAGCATCGTCGCGCAGTAGAACGCCATCCAGGCGGTGCCGTCGGCCTGCTCGAGGTGACCGCCGGTCGGCAGCGGCTGGCTGCGGTCGAACACGCCGATGTTGTCGAGGCCGAGGAAGCCGCCGCCGAAGACGTGTTTGCCGGCGAGGTCCTTGCGGTTGACCCACCACGTGAAGTTGAGCAGC
>JAGQRB010000639.1 GCA_020425925.1 Planctomycetota bacterium | reverse complement strand
TGCGCTCGGCGATTGATGAGAGCTGCGGCCTCTGAGTTGGTCGCCACGTCAGCTGTGGACGCAGGCTCCAGTGGAATGAAGATGTTGGTGTCGAGGAGCAGCTTCACGAGGAGTGGGCTTCGGACCGAGCAAGGCGCGCGGCGGGCTTCATCTCGAACCGAACTCTACCCATGCGGCGTCGAGCACACCGTCGATGATGTCTCCGCGGATTGGGTGGTTCGGGTGCGCCTCTAGCATCTTGGCAACTTCTCGGTGAGCCGTGGCCTGCGCCTTGACGACCTCGCAGCAGCGTGCATGAGAGGCCGCGAGCGTGCTGGCCATGGCATCGACGCCCACGGTGGGTTGTTGTTCGCGCCAGAGGCGTAGCGCCTCGAAGTGGTCTTGACACTTCACGCGGGGCGTTTGCCCCATCTCGAAGTCGAAGGCCATTCTGTCGAGTGCCTGCGCTCGTGGTGGCTCAAGTCGCGAGCCGAGGACCTCGCACTCGGCCGCGGGTCCGCCGAGGATCACGTCGAGTTGGACGTCGAATGGCTCATGGCGCAGTTCGCAGTGGCTTGCGCGGCCAGAGCCATCATCGCAAGCGATGGCCCGGCGGATGAAGAGTTGGTGATGCCGAAGGAGTAGAACGTGCCCAGCTTCGTGGACGGCAGCTCGTCGGAGCTCAGTTGCGTGAATGATAGGATCTTGCGTCATGGCTCCCTTGGCGCGAAAGCGTCGTCGCTTTGCCAAGCCCGAGTAGGCATGGTACCCTCCCGCCATGGAGCTCCAAGGAGCTCCTCGTCGTCAGAACTCGAAACACAGTCTGACGTCGCCTCGAAGTGCCGCAGCATCGCCCGGCAAACCTGGCAGCCACCAGGCTAAGGGGGCAGGGTTCACCGCCTGCCGTGATGCCGGCTCGTAGCGCTGGATGCCCGGAGACGGGCTCGTCCAGTGCGAGAGAGGCTTGAGCGAGTAATCCGTTCGAATCCAGTTGGGCCAAGGTGTCCGCGCTCTCGGGATCGGTTCCGAGGGGTGCGGTGCCCCTCTCCCAGACGCTTGTCGAACGTCAATCCGCTCATTCTATCTCATGGTGATCCCGCGCTTCGGAGGCGGGACGACCGAGACACGCCACGCGGCGAAACTCCGTGTGGTCGTGGATGACGAAGTCGGTGAGGTAGCGAAGGCGCCGAACACCCCGCTTGCCCCGCACGATGATGACTCGTGCGACTGCTCGTCCGCCGTGGCGGGTGCAACCGAGCAAGCGAGGAAGTGGCGTGCTGCCAAATCCACCTGCGGGGTCCGGGCCCGGTTGTCGTGTTCGACGCCGCGTCCGTTCAACGCAAGCCAGCGCCGGGAGCTCGATCGCCGCGAGGCGAATCGACCGGGCCCGACAAGCCCGGGGACCGAGGGAAAGCCCCTCGGCCGTGAAAAGTTCAACGGTGAAAGGCCCGCGAGGGCTTGCTGGTCAGAAGCATGGGAGACGGTGCCGAACTGCGAACGCACCTGTCCGGTCTGTAAGGCGGAGCTTCTGCATTCTGCCGCCTGAAATCCCGGAGGACCTGCTCTGGGGAGAGTGAAGCATCGGTCGGGAGACCAGGCTTCACGGGCTCGTGCCGCGGCGTGAAACGCCGCTAGCAACGTGACCCATGCTTCGACGTGATCCACTAATCGGGGAAGGACTCGAGCTGCCGGGGAGGTGCCCGGTGCCTGGCTGTCGACCAGGTGATTCAAAGGCTCGAGTCTGGGAGCGAGCTGCAAGTAGAAGTCGGGCGGGAGCCCGAGCGGTGGCGAGACCGAAGGGTCTCGAAGGAGTCTTCGTGCGACTCCTTCCTGGCAAGGCAGTCAGGACCCGCGTTCGCGCACGCCGGTTGGCCCCGGCGAGCACACGCGACGACGAAAGCAGCGACGAGCGAACGAAACGTCACTCGAGGTGACGGTTGCTTGGTAAGCACGACTTGTGGCTGCAGGGGGTAAGGAAGTGCTCCGGGAGGAGCCGCCCCCTGCGGCGACAGGATGACGATGGACGCCGGAGGTTTATCCGGCGGCCGTCGCAAGGAGGTCTTGCGCAACCATCATGGATTGGACACGCCCTGCGGGCGTGCGATCTGGAATGTGGGTATGCGCGCAACGAGGTTGCCAAGGAGGTGATCAGCATGGTTGGGGCGATGGCCGCTGGCCGGAAGGTTCAGCGGCTTGGAGCGTGCCCGTGAACGCTCCGCACTTGTCCGTTCCGTGGAGCGGAGAGGTGCCAGGAAGTTGTAGGTGCAGTTGTGAACTACAGGTGTGAAGCCACGTCCGTGGCGGGGTTCGTCCAGCAGCTCGCGTGCTGCTACGTCCGCCACGGCTACCACCACTACGTCGTCGGCGAGATCCCGCCGCACAAGGACCCGCGCGCCGTGGATGCGCGGATGGTCGAGCGCTACGAGCTCGGTGTGTCGAAGTTCGTGCGTGCGCGGCGCAAGCGTGCGGGCCTACCCAACGTTCAGTACATCAGGTTTCGGCGCTTCTTCGTGCTCTGTGCGACCTCACCGCGCGAGGGGCACCGGTTCTACGAAGAGCATGCAGCCAGCCAGATCCGGAGCATCCACGAGCAGCCGATCGCCTTCGCTGGCTACTCGATCGGCTGGCATCGGGGTGCTGATCGTCGCTGGCACGTCTCGGTGCGGATCCACCCCGAGCGCTACCGGTCGCTGAAGGCCTACCTGCTCGAGCTAGCGTGCCGGCGCTCTGTCAAGCAGATCGCCGGCGAGTTCACGCGACTGGGATTCGAGCCCTACGCGCCAGTGCGGCGGCAGTTCTTGTCGTTGCTCAAGGCCGTGAACAAGGAACGCAAGGTCGCAGGCATGGCGCAAGTGCCTGTGGAGTGTCTGCGCCTTCGGCGTGAGGTGGTTCGGCCGTTCGGCTTGGTCAGCCGCATTGCCTGCGACGACGAGGTCCACTGCGAGTCAGATGTCCGGAGGGCGGTGTGAAACCGATTCGAGTCTGTCACGACTGCGGCACGCCCTGGGCGCGACACGTTGCGCGGTGTCCGGGGTGTGGGCAGCGCCGAAACGGTGCTGAGCAGCTCGCCATGCTGGTTGTTCTTGTCGCGTGGCTCGTCGGAGTGTTTCGCTGGTAGTGCGGCGCAAGTCTGAGATTCGTGGCTCTCACCTACTCTCTCTCTCTCTCTCTCTCTCTCTCTCTGGCTCGCGCGTGATCGAGTCCAGCCTGGGTCGGGTCCAGGCAAGAGCCTGACGTGTGCTCCCATCGATACGCAGATCGACCGATCAGCTGGTGCACCGCTTGGTGGGGGCAGTGTTCGTCAACCCGCCACCAGTCCGGCTGCGTCCCAAGACGCATCTCAGTGCGTCTGCACGTCAGGCGCGAGTTGTCTCCCGAGACGGCATCTCGTCCCAGACCCTGCCGTCGAGCAGGCGCCCGGTCTTCTTCTTGTTCGTGCCTCCCCACTGCTTGAAGAAGAACGGGACACCATCCGCCGCGCAGGCGTCCCGGAGGTATCGAACCCACTCGGGGGCCATCAGCCGTGCGCCAGGTCCGGACTCTCCACCGACGATGACCCAGCCGATGCCGGTCAGGTCGATCTCGGTCAGCGGGCCCAGCAACGGCTCGAGCGAGAGGAAGCGGACGTTGGCGGGAACGGTTCGTAGGTCGTCGATCCGGTCGAGGTAGTCGGCGCTCTCGACGCTCACGCCCATCCAGACGTTCTCAGGCCAGGGCAGCTGCGGGGCGACCTCTCGCAGGCGATCCGCGCGCTTCGTCAAGACCTGGAAGGTGTGCTGAGGCGCTTGCTCCATCGTCCTGAACACGCGTTGGATGAACGGCGTCGGCACGTCTTTGTGGAACAGGTCGCTCATCGAGTTGACGAACACGAGCCGGGGCTTCCGCCAGCGCAGTGGGACGTCGAGCATGTGCTCCTGAAGCGTGAGCTGGAATCCCCTGGCGTAGTTGGCTTGTCCCATCGCCTGTAAGCGTTTGGCCATGCGCTCCGCGTAGCAGTGTTTGCAGCCTGGGCTGGTCTTCGTGCAGCCCGTCACCGGGTTCCACGTGGCGTTGGTCCACTCGATTGTCGATCGACTCATCGGCACCTCCTAGTTGTTGTGATGTGGCCTGTCCGGCGGTCGGCGCGCGCCGATGACTGCGTGGACGCTCACACTCCTGTGCAACGAAGCCAGCAGGTGAGTGAGAGACGCGAGGCCCGAGTCCGGGAGAAGTCGAAGCGTCGAGCTCACGCCTTCTGCGACGGCGCCTTGGACATCGCGTTGGCGCGTGAGGGAATCGAAAGACGCGATCAGCCGTAGGAGGTCGCACGCGAAATCGCGGGCGCCAACTACTTGGCCGGGATCGCGATCTCGAGAACTGGGTGGTGGGATCATGCTCGTCGTCACCTGCTGTGGTCTGGGTTGCTGGGTGCTTCCAAACCACCGTAGGTCGCGGATTCCGTAGGACCATCCCACCCGGCGGCCCTCTCGTTTCCGTATACGTGCACACGTCGCGAAGCCGCTGCCGCGGATCGCGTTCGGTTGCGGCCGTCCGTCGATGTTTACTTTTGAGGGCCCTCCGTGAAGCCGAGGTCCTGCCCGTCTCGGGCCCCGTCCGCGGATGGGTTCAGCTTCGGCTTCGAGTCCAGCTCGTCCTTCAGCCGCTTGTAGTCCAGGTAGTGGAAGATGCCCTGGATGCTGTTCGTCGCCGAACAGACGAACGCCGTGAAGAGCTCGGCGATGGTCGCCTTCCTCTTCGTCAGCTCCTCGGCGACGCGGAGCACGACGCGCGGATCGGGGTCGCGCGCGTCCACGAATCGTTGCCACCATGTCCGGGCAGACTTGGGAGCTGCCTCGATCTCGAGGCTCGGAAGAACCTCTTCGAGCCGTTCACGAATCTGGTCGTGGGTCCAGCCCCTCGTGTTCGTGATGCCATCGACACGGCCGAACTCGCGCGTGACCAATCGGGGAAGCGCCGGGCGGTCCTCCTCCTCCGCCCGCCTCGAAGCGCCGTAGAAGAAGCGGGCCTTCTGTCCCTCGTCCACGGTCCTGCGGGTGACCTCGATGCGATCCACGGTCCTCTGCTCCTGAAGAAGACGCCAGATCGTCGGTTCGAGCGCCTGCGTTGCGACCCGGTCCAGCGCTCGAGCTCCCGTCCCGAGGGACAGCGCACGTCGGGCGATGGCTCGCATGGCTCCCTTCGAAACCGAGAGCTTTGCGCCGTGTCTTGCGGCGAATGCTTGGGTGCTGTGGATGACCGATGCCTTGGAGTCCGAGAGCACGCGTTCGAGCTCGTTGAGCGTCAGGGGTCGCAGCCGGGCGACGGTCGTGAAGCGCCCGAGCAGCTCCGGGATCATGCCGAACTCGACCAGAGCTCCGTGGCCATCGAGTTCCAGGGTGCCTGTATCGGGATCACCTTGGATGCATGCGAACCCGAGAGACCCATGCTGGTGGTGGGAGTCGAGGATCTGCTCGATCCCAGGGAACGCACCGGCGCAGACGAACAGGATCCCGCGCGTGCTGACCATCATGGTTTCGTCTTCTCGGCGAATGGCAACCTTGGCGCCGTCCATGAGCTTCAGCAGGGACTGCTGCACGCCTTCGCCAGAGACGTCCCTCGAGATGTCACTTACCCGCCGCTTCTTGTCGATCTCGTCGATGAAGATGATCCCGCGTTCGGCGCGTCGGACGTCCCCTTGTGCAGCGTGCAGCAGGCGATGGACGACGGTGTCGACATGCTCTCCCGAGTAGCCGACCTCCACGAGGTTCGTCGCGGAGCACGTGGCGATGGGGGTGTCGATCAGCCTGCCGAGCTCGCGGACGAGCCGGGTCTTGCCGCAGCCGGTCGGGCCAACGAGCAGGACGTGCTGCGGGCCGAACGCCGGCGTGTTGTGCCCCGCGTCCATCGAGAGTCCCAGCTGGTGACGGTAGACGGCCAACGACAGGGCGCGTTTCGCCTTGTCCTGGCCGATGATGACCCTGTCGAGCTCCCTCACGAGTTCCGGGGGGCGTGGCAAGTCGTGCCCCGATGGGCTTGCTCGTAGCGCTACCACGAGCAGACCCCGAGGTGCTGAATGTCCTTCGCCGTGGCGACGATGCTCTCGGCAAGCGAGAGCTCGTTCGCCGATGGGGTGGCGACGGTGAGGAAGTTGTAGCCAACGCCCCCATCCTCGAGTCCGTCGAAGATCGGTGCCCGGGGCATGGTGTAGAAGTCAAGGTCCTGGCCTGCTGCCGCAATCCCTCTCGCGAGTTGGGTCCCTGGCAGGACCGTCTGCACGTTCGGGTAGAACCCCGCGATTCGGACGCCGGTGTCGCGCACCGCATCCGTCAGGTCCCGTGTCAGGTTCAGCGACCGTTCGTTTTCGAGGACTACACCGTTGGTCGACATCGAGCCGAACATCAGCGACAGGCCGACCCGCGGCCCCTTCTTCGCGATCCACCGAGTCCGTTCCGCCACGAGGCGAGGTTGGACCTTCGGCTTGCGGATGCCTTCGAGCACGTCCGGGGCACCCGACTCGATGCCGGTGTAGAGGTAGGTGCAACCGTGGTCCGCCAACTCGGCGATGCGGCGTTCGGTGAGCGTCGGGAGGTAGACCTGGCAACCCCACTCGCGGCCGAGGTTCCGAAGCAGCGGCAGCAACTCCGAGCTCGAGTCGTTGCCGGCGGGGAAGATGCTGTCCTGGAAGTAGAGCGCGGCCTCCGGCGCCCGGTCAGCCAGCCGTGCGATCCACTCGTAGTCGCTCGTGCGGATCACGCTGCCATCGCGGTTGGCCTCTGCGCAGAACGTGCACCGCCCGTACGAGCATCCACGTGAGACCATGAGTGGGATCGTCGCCGGAGATGAGAAGACGTCGAAGCGCGGGTAGTTCTCCGGAATGAGGAGCGGGCGTGGGTCGCGGAAGCGGCTGGGGCCCTGATCGAACTCGACTCCGGCGGGCCAGCAGGAGCTGGCAACCGTGAACGTCCCGCAGGTGTCCGCCTCTGTCAGGTTGCGTGGATGCAGGCCCCGAACGAACTCCTCGGCCGTTCGGTTGTCTGAGAGGTAGAGCTCGAGCAGGTTGCGCAGAGCGGAGGAGGCTTCGCCGCCGATCGACAGGTGCACCCCGGGCAGGCGGTTGGCGCTCTTGTTGTCGATGTCGTTCTCGTGCGGTCCACCGACGATGACGAGTGTCTCCGGCGCGAGAAGGGAGCTCGTCGCAGCGATGCGCGCGGTCTCTTCGATGGCGGCCGTTGACGTCGAGATGCAGAGTGCTCGGACTCGTCCGGTGGCGAGTAGGCTTTCGAGGTGCGCGTAGAACTCGGGGGTCGGGCTGCCTGGGTCGAGGTAGGTCGCTTGGCGGTCCCGGTTGGCAACGACGAAGGGGCCGGCGGCTGCGAACATGCTGCTGGGGACCGCGCGGAACTTCAGCCGACCGGGGTATGGGGCGTGGACGAAAAGGACCTCGGGTGGGGTCACGGCTTGTCGGAACACGTCCATGCTGCGTCGATCCTAGATCCGAAACTGGGATATGCCAAGTGGGGATGTAGGATCTTGCGCGATCGGTGACCCAGGAATGCCCAAGTCCACTCACACGCCCGAGTACCGTGTGCTCCGGGAGCTGCTGCGCGAACTGCGTGAGCGCGAAGGCGTCCTGCAGGCAGACCTTGCGGAGCGGCTTGGGGTCCCCCAGTCCTACGTGAGCAAGTCGGAGAACGGGGAGCGGCGGCTGGACGTGCTCGAGGTGCGGGAATGGTGTCGCGGGCTCGAGGTGTCGTTCGCCGAGTTCAGCAAGGAACTAGATCGGCGGTTGCGTCGCCTCAGCTGAGGACGAGGGCGTTTCCCTCAGCTCCCGATCGTCAGCGTTCCGCGATCCGAGGCCGTCCAACCCGTGTTCAACGCGATGCCAAGCGTCTGCATGTGCAGCACGCCGCCGACGAGCGCGGGGTTGTTGGGGATGGCGATGTCGAGCGACGCGGATGGCGCGCTGAGCGACATGGTCGGCGAGGTGAAGATGTTGTCGACGTAGCCGGTGCAGCCCGGTGCGCCGAGCAGCGTGTCGAGCGGCAACGTGATGGGTGTGCTGCCGACGAACAGGGCGGCGATGATGGTGTCGCCGGGAAGGTCGTTGGCGGTGATGGTCGGCGTGGTTCCGATGCGCGGGGATTCGCTCAGGGCGAGCCAAGGAGCGTTCGGCGTGGGGCAGCCGGTACCGGTGGTCGTGAAGGTCGGGGCGTTTGGGCCCGTGGGGTTGCCGAGGACGATGCGGTAGGCGCCGTGGTCGTAGGGAGCGTTGAGAGATGCGAGGGAGGCGGGGCCCATGGTCCAGTTCTTGTACCAGTCGACAGCCGCGCCCGTTGCCGACGTGCTGTTCGAGAACGAGATGTTTGTTAGGCCCGAGAAGGCCCCTCCGCCGATCGAAGTGGGAAGGATCGCAAGCAGGTGCGGCGCGCCAGCAATCGTCGAGAAGCCAGCTCCTGCCAAGTCGAATTCAAGGCGGTGGAGCGGGTAGGAGTTGGGGCCGCTTTGCCACGAGCCGACAGGCGTGGGGTGCGATGCGTTCGACGGTGCCGCAAGCGTGAACTCCTGGACGCCGCTCGTTGCCGGGTTCATCCCGTAGGGGTCGGCTTGGAAGGCGCTCGAACTCGGATAGAAGAGGATCCGGTACGTGAAAAGAGTCCACCAGGCGTTCGGGTTTGGTATGGGGCCCAGGTTGCAGGCGAAGATCCCTGATACGTTCTCTATCGACCCTCCTGTGCCAGCGAACTGCGAGGCAAGGACACCGTTGCTTGCGCTGCCGGCGCCTGCGAAGGTGCAATTGGCTAAGCCAATCCCGTTCCAGTTGACCGGATTTGACACGTGGTCCTTCACGACGGTCTGCGCGGAGATCGGGGCAAGCAGTGCAAGGCAGGCGACGAGGGTTCGCATGGGACAAGAAGTCTACCTCGCGAGCCGAGATGTCCCAGTGTCAGGCGAGGCCCTCTGCACAGGCGCACCGCGTTGCGATGTCATGGGGGCTTCTCGGCGCCCTCGCTGGTAGCGAACGAACATGTGGTGCACTGGTTCCTGCGACACGGGGGGTCACCTTGGTTGCGCCAAGAGCTCGTCATCCAGTGGCAAGCCTCGCCTCCAGGCAGATTCGTAGACCTCGAGGAATGCGCGGGTGATCGTCGGATGCCGAAGTTCGATCAGGTGTCGTAGCACGAGACCGTCCCCGAACGTCTCCGTTTCGGTCGGGTGGAATCCAGGGACGGCGACCAGGACGGCGTCCTCATCGACGACCGCGAAGCTCAGTGGGAGCGGACTCCCCTCCGTTGTCTCGGCGAACCTCTGGCGAAGAAGTTCATGCGGCCCGAACTCGCGGATCCAGCGAACTCCCGCGTCGCGGTGGTCGTGCCGAACGAAGATCAGGCGACGAATCTCGATGCCGCGCTCGAGCAGTCGACGGTAGAGGCCCAAGAGTTCATCGTGAGGCGCGTCGTCGTCGAGGTGGATGAGGAGCAGGCTACGATGGGCGTGTCGGAACAAGTCTGCGTAGCCGCGTCCGTGCAGAGCACCGTCGAGGTGCACACGCGCCACCCGATTGCCGGCCGCATCGGCAAGCAGCCCGACGAGAAAGGTGAGGAGGAGGAAGCCCGCCGTCCAAAGCGCGACAGCCGGGCCCGGGACCTCGAGCAACGAGGCCGCTGTAGCACCGAGCCCGGCCAGGCCGAGTGTGATCTCGACCTGTGCGGTCGTGAATGGAAACCAGGCGAGCTTCCTCTCCATCATCCCTCCTCGCTCGAGGGTCTCATGGATCGGGGTTGCTATTCAAGTAGATCGGAATGGAGGAGGAATGAAGGAGGAATGAAGGTGCGGGAGTCCGTCCAGGAACAACCTGTGGTCTCGACCGCGGTGCTCGTCAGACGATTGCCTCACGGAACGCGAGGAGTCTGGCGAACAGGTCGGAGCGAGGGTCGAGCAGCGGGAACATGGCGTGACCACCATGTGTGTCGCGGTCGAAGGCCTCGGCGATCTGCCAGGCCTCGTGCTCTGCGAGCTCGTGAACACCGCAGTCGAACCGCAGTAGCGCCTCCGACCATGCGTAGCGCGGTCCGACGAACGAGATCGTGAGCACATCCTCGGGATGGAGCTCGAGGCGGTAGGGAGTACTCATCGTGAACCTCGGGAGTTGCTCCAGGCCTTCGGTGTGAAGCCGCCGCGCCGGAGCCATTCATCGAGTGCAACGACGCTCTCGGCCAACTCCTCGGAAGCTGCCAGCAGGGCAGACCACTCGAGGCGTTCTGGGCCACCATCGATGATCCGCGATGCGAGCTCCGTGATGCGCGCGAGCGCGGAATCAGGATCCATCGCGAGTCTCCGCGGCCTTGTCGCCGGCGAGGCGCATCACGCATCCCTCGACCGCGGAGTAGAACTCTGCGACCGGGCCGACGATGACCGAATCCAGCAACTCGATGCCGAGCAGTTGCCCGGCTTCACGAAGGCGTTCGGTGATGGCACGGTCGTCGCCCGACGGGCGGACATCGCCGGTCGGATGGTTGTGCACGACGACCAGCGCGGCAGCGTTCGCGAGGAATGCTGCCTTGAACACCTCTCGAGGGTGGACAACCGTGGACTGCGGTGTGCCACGAGACACGACGTGCACATGAGTCACGAAGTGCCGCGTGTTGAGGTAGAGCGCGGCGAAGTGCTCCCGGTCGGCGTCGCCGATGAGCTCGCGCATCATCTCGGCAACATCGAGAGCGCTGCGGAGCGGTCCCGGCGGCACATGGCCATGCGAGACATCGAGCCGCGTCTCGAGCATCTTGATCATCGGCGCTACGAGCGGCGACGGTGGGAGAGAGCGCGGGAGCGCCTCGTCGTTCTTCTTCTTGCTGCGTGTCAATCCGCCTCCTTTGTTGCGGCTTGGGGTCGGCGTCGCGCCCGCGATGCGGACGAGGCGCGAACCCCAGGCCGGGAGGTGGAGACGCAGCTGGGTGAGCAGCCGAACCGGCGCTCAGAACCTTCTGGGACGGACTACCCGAGAAACTGCCGCCCGAGGGCGGCAGAGAAAGAACGCTGCCCGGGCGAACCCAGGCATCAACACTCCGAGGTTGACACGTTGTGAGTCCTTACGCAAATCGAGTCGTCGCGCTCTGCAGCTGCCGTTGGAGCCGTCCGTCGGTGTGGGCCTTCGTCAGAAGGCAGGCCCACGCCGGCGGTCGCCTTGGGCAGTCCGGTGCTCTCCGCTGCTCGCCCAGCTGCCGTAGGAGGGTCCAGAGGGAGGGCCTTCTGCCCGGGCGCCTTGCGCTCAGGTGTCCGGCGGTGCGCAGGGGAAGAGAGAAAGAACCGTGACCCGGAGGGCGAAGCGGGCGCGAAGCGCTCGGCGCGGTTGTTTCCCAGCGGCGATCAAGGACAGCAAGTGCCGCTGCCGGGCATGCTTCGGTAGCTGCGAACGCGTTCCGTCGGGCGCCGTGCGCCGGGCGTCGACGGTCGGATGGCGGCATCGAGGTCCGTCGCCGCTTGACGTCCAGACGTCCATCGACTACCACCTGGGCATCGCGAGGCGCATCGCTTCGCCCATCCATTTCGGAGAATTCAATGCAGACCAAGCACGACGGCCACGCGCCGACGGGCCGCAGACGGCTCGTGATCCTTGCGGACGGCGCCCTCCTCGCGGAGATGAATGGCCAGATGAAGGAGAGGGACGAGCGATTCGTCGACTTCCTGACGATCCCGCAACTCGTCGCAGACGCCCTGGGTGGCGAAGTTCGCCCGGCGAAGGAGACGAACTACTTCTTTCAGGTCGGAGCCCGCGCCGCCGAGAAGTTCGTCGCATCGATCAGCTCAGCCTGGACCGTGCAGTCCTTCCCGATGAGGGCGTTCTCGGCGTCCTGCTCGTGTGGGAAGTCGTCGGTGCGGTTCTCGTCGGCAATCGGGTGGGCTCTGGGCAACGTGTCGGGCAGGGGGTCGAGCGACGCAGTCGTTTGCGTGTCCAGCGACCCCGGCCTCGTGATGCCGATCCGCTTCGCTCGTGATCAGGGAGTCGACGCCTACATGGCATGGATGGCTCCCATCGGTGAGGAAGTCCGCTACTTCAGCGCTCGCAACGACGTGCCGCTGCTGGAGCTTGCAGCGGCGGATGGCCAGCTGCAGAAGTCGCCCGACTCGTTTGGGCAGACGTTCTTGAAGATGACGTCATCCTCGAGTGCGAACGAACCTGGAAGGCCGCGCTCCCGGCGGAGCTAGACCTTCTCGGCAGTCGGTTCGACCCGCGGATCCGTGGGCGGACCATTCCATTTTGCTGATTTAATGAAGAAGACGCGCCATGCGCCTGAAGACTGAAGAGGTCGCTCCGTTCGTGAGCGAAGTTCTGTTCGATGAGGGAAGAGACCGCCCGGTCGTTGCCCTGACCACCGATCCGAGAACGGGGCATTCCCTCGTGGATGTCCACCGGATCGTTCGCGAGGTGGGTGACCGTGCCATCGTCGTGGAGCTTGAAACCGGAGACGCGACGTGGGCACTCTCCGAGGCCTTGCCACCGCGTCTGGACGTCTACGGGGGTGCGGCGAGGATCTGGTGGCCTGGGTTGACGCCGGGTGCGAACCCCTATGACCACAGGCTCTACTTCGTCTACTCCGACGAGGATGCAAGGCGAGTGGAGGAGCACCTCCTGTCGGCCGTCGATGGGAGCACCGGCGACGCGCCCGCGCCAAATGACGCACCGTTGCACCCCGTGGCAGCTGTCGTGAGCAAAGTCGAGGGCGAGCGAATCGAAGTCACTCTGGGCGAGCAGAGAGGCGTTGTCGTCGAGGCCGACCTGCCGCTGGGCATCATCGCCGGATGCATGAAGGTCGGTGTCGAGGTGGAGGTCTGGCAACTCGAACAAGCCAAGGACGATGTCTGGAAGTGCTCGATTGCGGGGTTGCTTCCGGACTCTTGGCAGGTCCTCAAGTCGAGCGTGAGGGTTGGAGACGTGCTGATGGGGCGTGCGCAGAACGTCCTCGCCGACAAGGGACTCGTCTTCGTAGACGTTCTCCCCGGTGCTGTTGGGGTGTGCCATATCAGCGAGCTGCACTTCGACCATGTCAGAGACATGAGCGAGTACATCGAGTCCGGCGAGATCGTCGCCTTCGAAGTCCTCGCGATGGACTTCGCTGAGATGCGCCTTCAGCTGTCGAGAAAGCGAGCGTTCACCCGCGATGCCGGGCCCTCGCCATCGCTGGTGCCAGGAGGTGCGCCGTTCGTGTGGACCCAAGGCATGCCACTGTTCGAAAGTCTGAGGCGAAAGGCGCAGCGCGGTGAGGGCCGTCGAACCCGGCTGCGGGTCGTCGGGCAGCAGCCCACTCAGCAAGGCCGCCTGTCCCCGGATGCTGCCGAACAGGTCGAGTCCCTCACGGCGGAGCTTCAAGCTGCGATCGAGCAGCGAGCAAACCTCGTCAAGGAGATCCGTTCACTTCGCGAGCAGGTGGGGCAGGCCAAGAAAGACCTCCGCAGCGCGGAGGACCGCTTCGACAATCTCGCGCGCAAGACTTCGAGCGAGGTCGACCCGCTCTCATCGGAGCGAGCGTTCTCCCTTGCCGTCCGCCTCTGCTACGCGCGGATGTACGGCGAAGGTGATCGGCAGGAGCATCCTCTTCGGCGGATGCGCATTGGCGCGAGCTTCCTGGAGTCCGTTCGGGACCTAGAAGGTGTCAGTCTCGAGAAGATCGTCGAGGTGTGCGCGCAGGTTGCGTGCGGCGCAGCGGCCACGGTGCCAGCGCGCGAGGTGCACCAGCTGCGAGATCGTCCGCGAGGGGCCGGCGGCCGAACGAGAGATGCCGATGGAGCCAAGGCCTGGCGATGCTCCCTTCAGGACAACACTGCGTCGGCGCGGCGGCTCCACTGGTGGAGCGTGCCCGGCGATGATGGCGGTGTCGTTGAGTTCGCCTGCGTGGGGCTGCACGACAGCTACGGCATCCCGGAGTAGGTTTGGCGTGCGTCGCCTGTTCGCAGCTCGGGGCCCATCGTGGGCCCATCCAGAGGGCGGGCCTCCTGCTGTCTGGAACCTGTCGACGTGAAGGGCAGAGGCGTAGGGCGAAGAGGAAGGAACCGTGACCCGAAGGGCGAAGCGGGCGCGAAGCGCCTGGCGCGGTTCTTTCCTCCGCCCGGTGACGACTCCCTGACCGGGAGTCAGCAGTCTGCTCATGTGAATCCCATCGCCGCGCGTTGCTTGGCGAGGAACGCTTCGAGTTCTGCGTCCTGATGGCGCGCATGTTCGTCCGAGGCGCGCTCGTCCGCCGGCGGGTTGTTCTGCGACGACTCAGTGGGCGTGGACTCCTGTTGCGTTTGGGTGACCTGGGTCTTGGGTGGCTGGTTCCGAACGGGACGTCTGTCTTGGTCTCTCATCACGCGCGCGTGAGAGACCAAGACAGACGTTCACGTCGGATGGGCGCCGATGCACGGCTCGTACGCGCTCTCAGAACCCGAGTCGCTTCAGCTCCGCGTGGAGCGCCTGGCTGACCAGATCCTGGATAGTGCGCGGTTCGACGTCGCTCATCCTGCACTCGAAGACTGCGCGTCGTGCGCGCTGGTAGATGTCGGCGGGGACACGTGTGTTGAGCTGAGCATCGGGGGCTGTGGAGGCCGGTCCCGCAGAACCTGCTGGAGCCGTTCGGGCGTTCGTGGCGTTTCCGTGGCGGATGAAGGCGCCGACGTCTGGATCAAGGAACGCCCTTCGCTTCGCGGCTACGCTTGCGTCTGGGAGGGCACCCTCGTCGCCGGCCAGTGCGTCGGACATTTTGCGTTCAGCCATGCGCGACCTCCCTTCGTGGGTGTTCTACGAGCGCCATCAACTCGGTGAAGACAGCATCGAGGTCGGCGGCGCCGTGCTGGCCTGCGCGGCCGAGTTCCCAGACAGTGGTCCTGCTCTGCGGCGCGAGCTTGAACACGTCCAGGTCGCGGACCGAATGCGAAAGCGCATCGATACCGAGCGACCGGAGTGCCTCGCGCGCATCGCGAGCGAGTCGCGCTCGGCGACGGACCTTGTTTAGAACCACGGTGGCAAGCGGGGGTGTCGCGGGGTGGATGCTGGTGGCGTATTCGAGCTGCGACCGCGCTTCGGCGAGGGACTCCGCATCGAGGAACGACGCGGCGATGGGAAAGACCGCGAGATCCGAGAGCACGAGCAGCGTGCGTGTGACCTCGCCGAGTCCTCCCGGCCCATCGCAGATTACGAACTCGAGTCCTTCCGCGAGCTCGAGGACCTGGCGTGGCAAGTCGTTGGGGCGCGTCAGGTCGACCGCATCGAGCGGAATGTCCCGCGAGTGCGCCGCCATCCAGCGCGACGACGAGCGCTGCGTATCCGCATCGAAGAAGCCTACTTCGCGGCCGCGCGCTGCCAGCCAGCAGGCGAAGTGGAAGGACAGCGTCGACTTGCCGACGCCGCCCTTCTGGTTGACGAACGAGATGATCATGGTGCCCTCCTCTGTCGATGCCCTGTCCCTAGCTTGCTCACAGATCGAACGAGCACGCAAGATGGAAAGTGAGCTTGGTGGCGACCTAGCAAGCTAGGTGTCTAGCTTGCTAGGTCGCTCTTCGGGCAAGTGCGCGGCTTCGTTGGCGCGAGCCAGCTGGGAAGCCTCTCGTGGCGCATGCGAGAACGGGTCTTGCGCGAATCTGAGACCTGGGCGAGGGTGAGATTAGGCTCGTTTCGCGAGCCGTAGAAGCAACCTGGGGGAGGCTGATGTAGGACCGGACGTTGCCTGTCGGGCAAAGAAAAAGCAGCCACATGGGCTGCTCTTGCATGAAGGACCGCGTGGATCCTGTTCGTAGCTGACAGTTCGACCCTAGCGCGTTTCCGCCGTGTTCGTCAACGCCTCGATCGAGGCGACCTGTGTCGCATGCCTTCTCCCGCATCCATTGGAGGAGAGGATGACATCAAGAAGAAATGGAATCGAACGGAACGAGTTCCAGGGGAACTTCACCGTCGCGACGCGTGCGGAGTTGGAGGCGATCCTCGTCGCGCATCGCGAGCGCCGGTTGGGCAAGGACCGCATGCGCGTCTTCGCCGCGATGCTCGAGAAGCGGGCGCTTCATGTGCGCAGTCGTGTCGACATGCATCGCATCGTCAACGCGAAGCGGTCGACGGCGAAGCTGCTGTCGCGCGGTCGCATCGAGCGCCTCGAGAAGGAGCTCGGTGACCTGCTGGCTTGCGCCCCAAGGGGAGGCAAGAAGGTCGCGGTCTCACGCAGGATGGCCAGGCATATCGCGACGGGGCAGGCCGCGCCTTCGGAGGCGATCGTGTTGATCTACTACTGCATCCGACGGCTAAAGCAGCGGCAGCGTCGGGATCTGCTGTTGGAGGGTGAGCGCTACGCGCGGTTTCGCTACGTGGACCTCGCGGTGCTCTCTGGATGTGGGCGGTCGACGCTATGTCGAGCCGTCGAGAGGCTACGGCGGCGCGGCTACCTGCAGGCACTCGAGGTACGGCAGGCCAGCGAGAACGCCTACGGTTGTCTTTTTGTCGATGGTTCGCTGGTGACGTTGACGTCGCATGCAGGTCGGCGTTGGCGCTCCCGGCGCAAAGCGACAACGCCAGCGCCGGTTTCTGACAACGCCCCTGATGCGTTTTCGACAACGCTAGAGAACAAAGATCCCAAAACGGGGATCCTGAACAGGAGAGCCTTCCCGTTTGCGTTGGTCGAGATGGGCGGGGCACTGGTGGCCACGGCGGCGAACCCGAGGCCGGCGAACCCCGCGCGAGCAGATGCGGTGGCTTCTCCGCCCGTGCGGTCCACGTGCCCGGATTTCCTGCGGATTCAGGAACGGGCGAGGCAGATGCGGGAGTCCTGGGCCGAGGCCGTGGTCTGACGCGTGCGTGCTACCGCACATGCGTGTGTCTGCAGCCCATAACCAAGGACAGCCAGGGGAGTCGGAGCGCTGCGCAATCGAATGGAGGTATGCGTATGAGCTACAGCTCTTCCGGCGGTCCTGAGGACCGCCAAAACCAGAAGGCCGAGCGACCCATCGATGAGGTTCGCTACGGCCGCTGCAAGGTCGTCGTCTGGCTCAACAAGACCCAGAACGGCGAGATGCTCAACTTCGTTCCGACCCGTCTCTACAAGGACGGCGAGGAGTGGAAGGAGTCGCAGTCGCTGGGCGTCGCGGAGCTCCTGCCGATGGCAGAAGCACTCCGTGAGGCGTTCCTGCGAGCGACTTCGCCGAAGCGGTAGTCCAAGCCCACGTCGCCCGGAACGGGCGACCAGGTTCTTTCCGATGTTCCGATAGAAGGCAAGCAGCGACCGCGCTCCACCTGGCACCTCGTTCCGGTGGCGTCTTCGCGCACATCCGGTTCCGTGCACGTGTCGTTCGGTCTGCCATCGCTCCATCAGGGATGGCCACACGTCTGCTCCCGGGCCGTTCTCGCGCCGATCGGGCGCCGCGTGCAAGGACTACTCGGCCTGCGGCCTGCGGTTCCTCCTTGACCCGGCGCCCTCGTTGGCGCGCACGTGCCCTCCGAACAGACGTGTAACCAACCATCTGAAGGAGGAAACGATGGAAGAGAACAACAGACCCGTGCATGAGATCAGGATGGGCGGCGTGAAGGCGTCCATCTGGCAGAACGAGGCCAAGAACGGTGGGAGCTTCTACTCGGCGAGCTTCCACACGCTCTACCGGGACTCGGAAGGCAGCTGGCGCCGGTCCTCGAGCTTCGGGCGCGAGGATCTGCTGCTGTTGGCGAAGGTCGCCAACGAGGTCCACTCGTTCATGCTGCTGCAGTCGGCGCAGACCGTCGAAGTGGACGCGGACGACGACGAGTAGCGACACGCCTTGCCAATCGCCCGGCGTCCACTGAGGCGCCGGGCCTTTCTGGTTCTGCTGGGGGAGGGCGAGGAGGCGCCGTAGCGCGCTCGCCTTGCGTGCGGCACGCGCCGCGCCAGCGAAGCTGTCACGCCGCCTGCAGCGCACGCGGTTCGCGCCCGTGTCCTCCCGGTCGGTGCGCCGCCGAGCGGCGCGCAGTCGTCTTGCTTTCCCTGATGGGGTGCGGGCGTTCTGAGCCCCAGGCGAAGAACTGCCCGCACCCCTCAACGGGAAAGCGTGACCAGGGAAGGGGGCGGGCCCAAACGACGGAGGTCGATATGGATGCATTCGAAGACAAGAGAAGCCGGACGTTCCCACTGGGGCGCCTTGTGAGCACGCCGGCGGCGTTGGCGGCGATTCCCCCTGACGAGATTCAGGCAGCGCTGAGCCGCCACCTGCAGGGAGACTGGGGAGAATGTTGCCCCGAGGACTGGGAGGAGAACGAGCTGTCGTTGAAGCAGGGCTTCCGGCTGTTCTCGGCCTACCGGAGTTCGGCGGGAACCAAGTTCTGGATCATCACCGAGGCAGACCGGTCGGCGACGACGGTGCTGTTGCCGGCAGACTACTGACCCTTCGGGGGAGGCCAGCGCATGCTGGCTTCCCATTTCGGCGCTGAGGTGCGCGACTTCAATCGTGCGCGGGCGCCATCGCAAGCACGGTCGACGCGCCAGCGAAGCTGACGCGGCCCTTGCAGGCGATGGCGTGGTCCGCGCGCCGCTCCTCCACGTGGTGCGCACGCGCCTCCGCAGCACGCCCTCGCGCCAGCAGAGCTGTCACGGCTCGTGCAGCGCTACGGCGCTTCCGCGCGCCGCCTCCTCTCCTTTGGTGCGCCTGCAAGCAGGCGCGCAGTTCGGCTCTTCCCTCCGGGAGGGGCTCCGGGTTCTCAGCACAAAGTGAAGAACCGCCTCCGCCCCTCACCGGGGAAGAGCATCTCGGATGAGGTGGCAGGCGACATGCGAAGGAGAGAAGCATGAATGAGAACGCAACATCAACACCAACCACGAACACCATCGGCGATGAAGTGTCCCCCTACGCGGCAACGCCAGGGCTCAGCTCCGTGGTGTCCTATCCCAAGCGCTGCAACCTCTGGGGTGATGCACGCTACCGGGGCAACTGCGACGGGACGCTCTTCAAGGAGCTCGTCCTGCGCTACCGCGCGACGCGCATCGCCGACCCGATGATGGGATCGGGAACGACCAGAGACGTCATCGCCGGACTGAACGAGGTAACGGGAACTCGAATCCGCTACTGGGGAGGAGACCTCAAGAAGGGCTTCGACCTCTACCGCGAACAGCCGCGTGGCGAGTTCGATTTCGTCTGGGTGCACCCGCCCTACTTCAACATCGTCAGCTACGGCGGCGGAGAGCAGGACCTCAGCTCGGAGCCGCACTACAGGCGGTTCGTCACGAAGTTGACGGTCTGCTTGCGGAACGCCTACGAGTCGCTCGCTTCCGGTGGGCACCTGGCTGTGCTGGTCGCAGATGTTCGACGTGCCGGTGGCTACTACCCGCTTGGCAGAGACGTGATGAACATGGAGCCGTGTCTCGGTGCGATTCGCTCGGTCATCATCAAGTCGCAGCACAACTGCAAGTCCGACGGGCGCGCCTACGCGCGCATGAAGCATGTCCCCATCAAGCACGAGTACTGCGTAGTCTTCGAGAAGACCTCGTAGCCCGCGCGACGGCTACGCCTGGCGCCGCTGAGCGAGCGCCAAGGTGTCGCCGTTCTTGACGAAGGACTCGTGCTGCACCGCTTGCTTGAAGCGGAGCGCGAGTCCCGTTCGCGTCTTGCCTTTCGACTTGAGGCTGTCCGCGACGCGTTTCGCGAGTTCGTCTTCTTGGAGCTCGCCGCCTTGCAGCAACGCCGTCATCTCGGCGATGACCTCCTTGGTCTTCAGGCCGTTGCCGCCTGACTTCTTCTTCTTGCCCCTCTCGCTACCAGTGAGCGCTGCAAGCGCCGTGTCAATGCGCTGCAGCTGCTCCTCGAGTTCTTGCAGCGCTGCCCTTGCGTCGTTCGTCTCCGCCTGCAGGCGTTGGCGTTCTTCGCGGAGGCCCGCGACATGCTGTTCTAGAATCATGGTCTCCCTATAGCCCATGCGAAGAACACGGAACGAGGAACAAGGAACACACCCGATGCACCTGGCGGTGCCGACGTCGCGGCGGTGTCCTGCGGTAACTCGAGACGTGATGGTGACTCACGGCGTCAACGGTGTGTCTACGCCGGTCGCGAGTTGATCGTAGGAAGGCGAGGCGGGGAGCGGAGTTGGCGGTGTAAACGCGACGATCGTGGTGGAGCATGATGTTTACGCGTTGTCGGACACGGTTCTGGGGTCGGTGTGCTTCCCCATCCGCGGTGGGGGTCTTAGGCTCGCCTCGGCGCAGACCGGATGCAGATGGCGTAGATCGTGAGCAAACAGAAGAAGAACGACGGATCGAAGAGCGTTGCTTCCGAGGAGGCTACAAGCCAGTCGAGGGCGGGCGATGAGTTCGTCATCGGGAAGCAGCAGGCTGACCGGCTAGGAGATCGGGCCGAAGGTGGTGAGGCTGCGAGCCTCTTTACGAGCATCAAGGGAGAGCGCCCGCTTCTGTTGAGGAGAATGCTGAGCTGGTTCTTTGCCGTTGACCACCGTGGAGGTGCGAGCTTGTCGGACGTCGCGTTGGCGCTCGGCATCGATGACGTTGAAGCACAGGTGTGCCTCGGGATTCTCAGCGAGGCGAAGCTCCTGCGTATCGAGGTAGCCGACGTTGCGCGCTACAGGGTCTCGCTAGCCGGACGCGGGGAGGCTCTTGCGCAGTTGCCGGCAATCGCCGGCGATGCAGACTCAAACGCTCGCGAGTTGGCTGACCGCAGTCGCGTGGCACCGGCGAAGCTCCTCGATGACGCGTTCGAACGTGCTGCGGGAGCAGCTTGGGCTGTTGTCACCGGCGATCTCAGACCTTCTAGGCGAGATGTCCAGGCGTGGCTGGACGCGGTCAACGAGCAGGTGCACAGCGCGGGCGACGCGATCGGGCACTTCGGGTCGTTCGAGTCGAACTCTCGCTTCGCTGCCCGGCTTCGTCTCTTGTTGCAGGGGCTTGGCGACCTGCATCTCAAGGATCCGAAGACTGGCAAGCCCGGGGTGCTCTACCACGTCAAGTCTCCGGGATGCCCCGTTGGCCGGTTCGCTTTCCGAGTGGCCGAAGCAAACGGGCGGCAACGAATCGGGAAGGCGTCGGTTGCCCTCCCTAGGCTCGAGCTAGCTGAGGAATCGAGTGCCTAGTCCACCTTGCCGACCGCCTGGGCGGAGCACCCGATCGTTGTAAACGCTTGTAAACGCGGATCGATCCGACCCAGCCGGTTGTGACTGGCACAATGTGCCAGTATAGAGAGGGCATGACGCGCTCACAGCGAAGGCTCATCGGCCCGGGTGACTACCACGGCATCGCGAGTGCGATGGCGTGGGCCCACCTCTTCACCCCTGAGCCGCGTCGTCTTCGGTTCGTCCCTCCAACTCCACATCGGCGAGGGCTGATGCTGCTCGTCGACGGAGAGCCGCGTCCGACCCGGGAGCGGGTGTGGCGCCGGGTGATCCCGAGTGCTCAGGAGCACGGATACGAGGTCGCCGCTAAAGCAAGCGCGCCTACCGGCAGCGGCAAGGCTGACGACGGAGCCACAGAGGTCGTCGCGATCTTCTGCGATGACAGCGGCGAAGAGGCCTTGTTCATGGAGCTGTGGGCCGACGCGGTCATCGCTGAGGAGGGCAAGTGAGCAGGTTCGCCTTGCGCACCGTTGCCTGTCGTCTCGACCTGGGCCTGCATAGCGACCTCGTCGCCTTCGCCCGACGGGAAGGCCTGAGCGTCTCGTCGGCGATTAGCGAACTGGTCCATCGTGGCTTGATCATGGCAGCGGATCCGGAGGATGACCTCGATCCGGTTTGGCCAGCTAGGCCGGACGATCCTGAGGTCATCGCGGCTTCCATGGCCTGGTCACAGTTGGCCGTCGATCCTGGGCGCACCACTAGGTTCGTGCGTCCGCTGAGCGACCGGCGTGGCCTCGTGCTGCTCATCGATGGTGTGCGGTCTGGGGCTCGAGCAGCGGTTTGGGATCGGGTGATCTCGGAAGTGCGGATGCGGGGCTACTCGATCGCCGCGCGAGCGACGGCCCCGACGTTCGGGGGCTACCCAAATGCGGTCGAGGTCCTCGCGATCTTCACGGAGGACGAGGAAGACGAGGCCAACTTCGAGGCCGTGTGGGCTGACGCCATCACCGTCGAGGAGAACGCATGACCAAACTCAGCGGAAAGGTGACCTCTGTTCGTCTGGATTCGGACATGTACGCCGAACTGATGCTGCGGGCCGGGCGCTCCGGGAAGTCGCTCTCCGAGGTGATACGCGACTTGCTTGCTGAAGCGATGGGCGTGGAAGGCGGGGAGGTCGAGTCACCAGCTAGCAGCGTAGGCCTCGTAGCAAGCCAGCTGCTGCACGCAGTGGCTGTGTTGGGCGAGCGTCAGAAGGCGTTCGGCGAGGCGATTCTGCTGAACTTTGCCAAGGACGGCGACGTGGGCCGCAAGGCAGTCGACCGGTGGGTGAAGGAGAAGGTTCCGGTGATGCCGGTGCCGAACCAGGACATGAATGGGAGCTGAGCGTTGATGTCACCGAGGCCACAAGGGAACTCACGTCGCACAACGGTTGGGCCTCGAGCCCAAGTCAACGCCATCTCGGCACCGGCAGGGCTGGTGCTCACGTTGCCGTTCGCAGGACAGGACGCCTGGGGGGAACTCAGGGGCGCCGGTGTTCCGGAGTCGGAGCGCGTTGTGGCGGCAGTCGAATCCACCCTGGTCACGTTGCTCTCCGACACAAAGATCCATCGCAGGAAGGTGCGCCGCAGGCAGAGGTCCGTCGATGGCTGCTGCCTTCATCTGGATCTGGGAGACGGTCTGCGCAGGTGGCGTGGAATGGGTCGCCTCCTGGGAGCGCTCTTCATGGCTGATGACCTGGTTCGTGAGCTCGTTGGTTACGTCCAACGGGTTGCCATGAGGACGCCGCACCGAGCGCCCCGGTGCGAAGGGCGACGCCTGCGTCGCAGTTCCGCGTTCCGCCTCAACGTCAACTAGTCCACGCAGCAGATGCTCGTCTCCATTTCATCGAGATCCGGCAACCTCGTGTCGTACCACACGCAGGACATCGAGCGAGAAGGTGATGAGCTGCGCGCTCTGCGCTACCTGCTGCAGGGCGGTGCGGTCCCAGTCTTCGAGGGGGTGGGGGCGGACGAGCTGGACTTGCTTGGTGAGCGGGTCACGCTGCAAAGATTCTCGGACATGAGCAGGGCGATTGGCCCTCGAGCCGAGCAGTTGCGTCAGAACTACGGCGACGACCGTGATGCGGCGTGGGACATGACCATCAGCGTTCCGAAGAGCGTCAGCGTCGTTGCCCTGCTCGGTAGCGAAGACGTGCGCCGGACTGCGCAAAGGGCGGTGAACGAGACGGTCGACTCCGTGATCCGACACATCGAAGACCACGTGCTAAAGGTCCGGAGAGGAAAGGGGGGAATCCGCTCCGAACAGGTCGCCGGACTCGTGGTCGTGAAGTTCTGGCACATCGAATCACGCCATGGGGACCCGCAGCTGCATTGCCACGTCGTGATCTTCAATGCCGGCCTGCGTCAGGATGGCACCTGGGGTGCCTTGGAGAGCCGTTCGCTCTACGAGGCGAAGATGGCGCTGGGTGCGATGGCGACGTCCGAGTTGGCATCGCGACTCCGGGGCGAAGGGCTCGCGGTCCGAAAGACGGATGACGGTTTCGAAGTCTGCGGGATATCAGAAGAGGTCCTCAAGGAGTTCTCGAAGGCGCGGGCCAAGCTCCTGCAGAAGGCCGGGCAGTTGGGGTACGAGTCGGCGAAGGCCCGCGAGGCGATCCAGCTACGGATCCGGCCGGGCAAGGTCGAGCGCTCCTTCGACGATCTGGTCGGCGAGTGGCGGGCCACGGCGGCGCGCCATGGCGTCACGAAGCAGAGCATCAGCAGGTTGTTCGGATGGCGGGTTAAGGGAAACCTGGACCGCAGCCGGACCAATGCGCGGCGAGCTGCCAGCCGGGCGGTCGGTCAGGTCGCCGCGCAACATTCCTCCTTCCGCGAGACCGACGTTCAGAGGGTCGCCGCCTATGCATGTCGAGGTGGTCATGCGCGGGTCGGCGATGTCGTACGGGCGGTGGATCACGTGTTGCGGAACGATGAGCGGGTTCACAGGCTGGGTGAGCGACGCGGCAGCGTGCTCTACACCACTCGCGAGAACTACGGGGTTGAGGTGGACGCCCTGGCGAATGCCGAGGCAATGCACAAGGCGGCGGGGCACCGCGTTCGCGAAGAGCAGCTCGACAAGGTGGCTCGGCGTTTCGGGCTCGATCGGGAGCAGCATGTGGCGTTGAAGCACCTCGCCGGGACGAAGGGCGCCATCAAGGTCCTCAAGGGGGCGGCCGGGACCGGCAAGACGCGGCTGCTTGCCGCGCTGGTGGCGGCGGCAGATGCGGAGGGGCGACGTGTGATCGGGCTTGCTCCGACAGGTGTGGCGCGCGAGGAGCTGGCGGCCGGAGCGCGGATCGAGAGCACGTTCACCGTGGACCGGTTCGAGCGCCTGTCGCGTTCGGTACCGGCAAGAGCGCTGCGCCATCACGTGCGCATGCTCCTGCGGGTCTTGGTCAACCCGAGGAGCATGACCTGGAACCCGTCGCACATGCAGGTTCGGAAGGGCGACTACATCGTCGTCGACGAGGCCGCGATGGTGGGATTCCGCAAGCTGGCCAAGGTGATCGATAGGGCCAAGCAAGCGGGGGCGAAGGTCATCCTGTGTGGTGATGAGCGCCAGCTTGGTCCTGTGCTTTCAGGTGCCTCTCTGTTCTCAAGACTCGCGGATCTGGTCGGCCACATCGAGCTCAAGAAGAACTGGAGGCAGCGGGAGCAACCGTGGATGCAGGCCCTCAGCGGTCACGTTCGCAGTCGCGAGGCCGACGAGGCGCTTCGCCTGCTCGCCGAACACGACAGACTCCACGTCTGCGGTGGAGAGGAGAGTCCGATCAACGCCTGTGTCGATCGCTACATGTCCTATGGGGCCGGTCAGAGGCGAGACACGCTGATCATCGCATCGACGCGCTCGCAGGTTGCTCGGCTGAACGAGCAGGTGCAGCAGGCCCGAATCGAGCGTGGCGAGCGGGTCGGTGCGCCCGTGGAACTCGGTGAGCGCGGCGCCAAGCTGTATCGGGGCGCTGGAGCTTCTCCGTTGTGCTTCCACCTCGGTGACCGCGTCGTGCTGCGCCGCAACTCGTTCCGAGTTGACGTCACTGCGTTCGGCGGGCGTGGGCGCTTGTGGGCCAAGAAGCCCGGTGGCGTAGTGAACGGAGACTTCGGAGAGGTCGTTGCTGCGAGCGGTCGTCATCTGCGCGTGCGTCTCGATCGAGGGGGGCGCAACGGGGCCGAATTGTTTGCCGACATCGATCTGCGCGTGTATCCGCACGTCGAGCTGGGGTTCGCGGCAACGATCCACCGTGTCCAGGGCAAGACCGTGGATCGAGCGCTCGTGCTTGCGGATCCGGGGAATCTGGACGCAGAACTCAGCTACGTGGCGCTGACCAGGCAGGCGCACGACCTCCATGTTTACACGCACGAGATCGCGGTCGGAGAGGGGCTCGCCGAGTTGTCCCGCAGCATGCAGCGTAGTCGGAGGGAGGAGCTTGCGACGACGATCCAGGACCAGCTGCAGCTGGAAGATCAGGAGTGGCGTCAGTCCCTGTCGCCGGGATTGGGGGTGAGGCTGTGATGGATGCGCACCCGTTGGCTTACGAGCTCCTCAGCAGGAGACTGGACCGCATCGCGATGCGGGACCCCAGTCCCTGCGGTGTTCAGCTGCCAGACACGGTGGGGACGGGTGTCCGCTTGTTCTCCGAGTGTGCGGTGACTCTGTTCCCGGCCTGGTTGCTGACTTGGTCGTTCCTGTCATGGGGGAGGCTGTGGATCGTCAGCGGGGGTGGTCGAGCAGGATCCGTCTTCTACTACTGGCCGGAGATGCTTCTGATCCTCGGCGCGTTGCCGCCATTGATTCACGCGACGCTGCGTGCGCGAGATGGGCGGGAGATCGACCTTCGACGAAGGTTGTGGCACCACCTTCGCCCCTTCGTTCGCGTGCTGGTCGGCTACACCCTGGCCGTCGCGGTGACGGTCCTGCTGGTCGATGCCGACCTGCGAGACATAAGAGATGGCTACTGGTCGACGCATGGCCTCGCACTGGCCGTCACGTTGCCGCTGCTCCTGGCCAGCTTCTACGCCCAGTTCGCGGGCACAGCGGAAGAGGTGGCCCCGCTCTACGCGGGATACCGATGCCTTGGAGCGGCGCAGGTTGATGAGGTTGCTTTCGCCGCTTGCGACCAACACATCCGGAGCTTCCGGAGCGAGGAGGATGATCTATGACTTCGAGTCCGCATCCGATTGAGAGCGGGGAGCTGCTCTCGTTGTCGCAGATGGCCCGGGACTGTCCGCGGGCACTAGAGCGTCTGCGCCTGTCGGCGGTCTACCCCTTCGCGGGCACCCTCCTCCCAGATGCCTGTCTGGCGCCGAACTTCATGTACCTCGGCCAGATTGGTTCCGGCAAGACACTCGAGCTTCGGATGCTGATTCGGAATGTGCTCGGCGCGAGGCCGTGGGATGGTCGCGTGCGGCCTCGCTGCCGCATCGTCATCTTCGACACGAAGGGCGAGGACCTGATGCCGAGCGTGCGTCGATGGTGCCCGCCTGAGTACCTCCTCGATCTCCATGCCTACAGCGAAGTTGGAGTCGCCCTGCATTTGGGCAAGAGCTGCGTGAGTCCGGAGGACGGACAGGAGCTCGCCAACATGATGATCGAGGACTCGAAAAAGTCGCATGACTTCTTCACTCCGGCTGCTCGACAGCTGGTCGAAGCAGTCGTGCACACGCTGCAGCTGCATGGGGACGAATGGAGTCTGCAGGACATCTTGATCGCGTGTGGGGATGAGCTCCTCTTGCGTCACGTTCTCCTTCTGCATCCTCGCGGCAAGGATCTGATCCGTGAGTACCTGAGAAAGGGGGTGGAGGCGAGCCAGAACATGCTGCAGACGCTGAACGTCAAGCTGGGGCCGTGGCGTCTCGCCAGCTTGCTCGAGCGGCGGGCAGAGCACTACATCACGGTGGATGGATGGCTGAACTCGGGAGGGGTGATCGTCCTCAGGGGGTCGTCCAGGAATTCCAAGACGATCGAGGCGTGGAACTCGTTCGTGTTCCGGCTCCTCGTTGCTCGGTTGCGCGACCGGGAAGAGAACTACCCGCTGGACGAGACGTTCCTCTTCGTCGACGAGATGCCCGAGTCGATTCTGGCGTCATACCGCGAGGCGCTCCTCCTCGGGCGGATCAAGGGCGTCCGGACAGCGGCGACGATTCAGGATCCGGGTGGCCTGATCGCCCGTTTCGGGGGGCGAGAGCAGGCCAGCGAGGCGGTCGGGCAAGTCGGCAACCTCTGCGTTGGGCGGCTTGCGTCACCGGATGCGGCCGAGTGGATGTCCGGGTACTTCGGAAAGCACGTGTTCTGGCAGGAGAAGCGTACCGACGCGAAGTCGCCGCAAGGCTGGAGCACCACGATCGGTCACGAGTTGCGCGAGGATCACAACGTCTACCCCTACGAGTTTCAGGACTTCCCGCAGGCCTCCCTTGGCAGCGGATACGAGGTCGTCGCGCGTGCTCCGATGGTTGGGGCGTGGCGCAAGAAGGTCGATGGCCAGTTCATCAAGCAGATGTTGGGCGAGCAGCCGCCCAAGGAGAACGTTCGTCGTCGACGCAAGCTGACGAAGGAAGACATCGGCTACACCTGGGGTGCGGCAGACTACGCGCGTCTCAAGATCCCGCCGCCGTCGAGCGGCGGCGAGAAGAAGATGCACGATGGAGGCGTTCGTCTGCCATGGTGAGGTTCCTCGTAGCGTGGCTAGATGGATTGAGGCCCCGAGTCATCGGGGTGCTGGGGCTCTTCGGTCTTGGAACCTGCGCAAGCCTCGGCGTCGCGATCATGGCGCCCGAGGGGGCTGGGGTCATGTCGACCGCGATGGCGTCGTTGGCCGTTGGTGCATTGTCCATGCTGGCCTTCTGGGTCATCCACCTGGAGAGGCGGGCCAACGAGAGCCGTGAGCGAATTCAGGGTCTGGAGCACCATGCCTTCGTAGCGGATGAGCGAGCTCTCGATGCTGTCGTGGGAAGGCAGAAGGTCGAGCAGGATCTGAGGGCGGAACTCACTCGCAACGCCGAGCTGCACCAAGAGCTGAATGACCTGCGCGAGCAGCTGCGGCGTGCAGAGGCTGGTGCCGATCTGAAGTTCGTCGAGGATCTGCGTGATTCCCGACGTGACATCGAGGCCGCCCGTGGGGACTTCCTCGAGTTCCTCGAGCACAGCTTCTTCCCTGTTGGCGAGCGATACGAGGCGTTCCTCGCTCAGTGTGAGCAGTGGGACGAGCGGGTGTCGCGCCTTCTGCAGTCGCTGGACGGCTCCCTGGCAACTCTTGGGACGGAAGACGGTGGCCCCGTGCTCAGGGTCGTTCTGCCGGTCGACCCGGGGGAGACCTTTGGCTCGGAGGCAGGTCAGGGTGAGTCCAGGAAGATCTGGCGGAACTTGGTGAAGCAGTTCCACAGCGACACCCGTCCGTCCTTTGACCTCGCGTGGTTGAACGACGCCTTCGATGCGATCTTCCTCTACGTCAATGCGCAGTGGGAGGCTCTTCAGGAGCAAGAAGGAGCGCGATCATGAAGTTCCCGGCGATCCGATCAACGAGGCGTTCGTTGACCAGCAGTTCGCTTCTCTCACAGTCACGTGCGATCCGGGTTGAGGGCGGAGTCGACGTTGCGGTTCTTGCGGACGCGACGGCATCGATGGAGCTCTTCATCGATGCGGTGAAGACGCATTCGATGGAGCTTCTGCGACGCCTGGTAGCTCGCCATCAACATCTGCGGATGACCTTCGGCTTCTACCGAGACCACACGTGCCAGACGCCGTTCTCCTTCTTCGGTGATGGCGGTCCCAAGCATGGCGAGTTCATCGGGGCGAGCCGAGTTGACCAGCTGCGGAAGTTTGTCGACGGTGCGGGATTCACCGAGGGCAACGACACTTCGGTCGAGGCCCTTGGTGCCGGCCTGCTCTTCGCCAGCCAACTGCCCTGGGTAGCGCGGAATCGCGTGTTGGTCTGCGTCGGCGACCATGCGTCCCACGGATACGCGCGGGAGTTCGTTCCCGAGTTCGCGGGAGATCACGACTCTATCGAGCTCTGCGAGTTCGGGATGACGCATGAACGCATCCTCGCTTGTCTGAGTAGGGCCAGGATTCGCTGCTTCATGGTTCGGTGTGGGAGGGATGCTCCGGCGGAGCAGCAATACCGTGACATCGCGAACAAGACCGGTGGGCGGTTCGTCGACTTCCAGAACGTGGAGGAGGGCGATGGTCTGACCGCCGCCGTCGAGGCGGCGGTAGCGGAGTCGCAGGGAGGCTCTGCGGTGGCGCTCCTCGAGAGGAAACGCCGCGAAGGCCAGATCTCCGACCAGTCCGCCGTCGCCTTGATCCAGGCGTTCGGCGGGAAGGAGCGGCCGTGACGTTGCTGCAGGAGCGACTGGTTCGTCCGGAGGTGCGCTACTCGAAAGTGCCACCGCCGCTGGTGTGGGGCGTGGATGAGCAGCGGCGCTTGGCGTCCTCGCTGCTCGTTGCCGCCTCGGTGTTCATCTACGGGTGCGTGTTCGGACACGCGCCCTTCCTGGAGGTCGTCGCGAACGGCATTCTGTGGGGTATGGCTACCAATGTTGCGTTCCGGGCGAAGACCGTCGTGATCGTGGTCGCGGCTCTCGCCATCGTCTTCCTTGCTGTGCGAGCTCTGGATGGGGCGCCGGAGTTGCCGAAGGGCGAGCGGCAGGATGACGGTCAGATCGATGACCCCCTTCCGTCGCCGTCGCCGGCCCCGACGCCCGAGTCCGGCCCCGAGACCGGGCAGGAAGGCGAACTGGATCCGCTGCTGCGCCGATTCGAGGGAGACGACAGGTCTTTCGTCGAGCGCCTACTCAGTGGTGAAGCAGGTGTCGTTCGCGACGAGGCGAGCCTGGATTCCGTGCGTGCTTGGGTCGAGCACGTGCGAACTGCGCGTCAGCGACTCTCGGAGCGGAAGGCGGAGGTGGCGCGCCTCAGCTCCTTGGGTGATCTCGTGGAGCATCCGGCAGTTCTCTTCGAGCTGGGCCTCCTCGATGGGGCGAGCCTCCGCCCGCGGGTAAACGAGGGATCGAACATCACCGAAGCCGAGCGGATCGAACGAGCCATGCGGCAAGGAGCCGAGCGCGCGGCGCGGAACCACGAGGCCGCGGGGCGCAGCTACACCGTCGAGATCTTCACGGATGGCACGCACGACTCGGATACGAGCGATGCATCGGGGGAGCCCGTGGGGCGCAAGGGCATGATGAAGCTCTGCAGCCCGAGGCTTCACGGCTACACCTTCATTGAGCCGGGTGAGCTGGCCAGGATGAACCCGCCCGAGATCGGGTGTGATGCGGTCCGCGATCTGGTCGTCCACTACGTCGAGCAGACCGGTGATCGGGAGTTCATGCGGGCATGGAAGGTCGTCACGCGATCGATGCCCAACCCGAGTCACTTCGTTCGGCAGGTCGCGGAGGGGCGCGACGCGGACCTCGAGCAGATTGAAGAAGACTGTCTCAGCGGCGAGGTGGGGGCATCAACCGCAACCTTGCTCGCGAGGTTCTACGACGCGTACGAGCGGGACATCGAGGAACTCGAGACCTTCATCAAGTGCCAACGTCTGGTGGGTGGACTCATCTCCGCAACGCTGAAGGGTGCTCACCGGCGCATTCGTGCGGTCGAAGCGTCGGAGCGGGCGCGAAGGATCAAGCGCAGGGAAAGCGAGAATCGCGGTCCCTACTCGGTCAGCAACCGGACTCCCGTTCAGTCGCTCGCGGAACGACGAAAGCTGCTGGGAATTGCGGTCCAGCAGTCCGTGCCCAAGACGAAGAGGGGTTGGTAAGTTTGGCCGAGTTCTCTCCAGAACCGATGCGCGACGAAGGTGGCCACCTTCTCCCATCCGTGCCCGATGCTGACGTTGGTCCGCGGCACACCGATGTGCTCGCGAACCTCGTTGCGCGGCTCGAAAACGCTCTGGAGAAGAAGCTCGAAGAGATCGAACAGCGCCTACGCACACGCACGACCCTGCGAAAGATGTTCACCGAACGCGACCTTGCCGAGCTCCTTCAGTGCGACGTGCGAACGGTCCGTCGGCTGGAGAAGGCTGGCGACCTGCCGCCAGCGATCCGCTTCGGCGGCTCGAAGCGGTGGCGGGTGCGCGCGATCGAGGAATGGTTGGACGCCATGTCCGAGGGGCCGAACCGGTGAGGGGGCGCGCACTCGGCCGTGGGCGTCTCGTAAGGCGACGCAACAAGGGTGGCATCGTCTACCTCGGCGATTGGACCGACGCGAGCGGCAAGCGCCGCCGCCAGGTGCTCTCTACCGATCGGCGCGTCGCCGAGCGTCGGCTCGGCGACATCATCCGTCGGCGGGATCTCGAGATCGCGGGGCTCGGTCGCGAGGAATCGCATGACCGCCTGCTCGAAGAAGTTCGCCGACTCTACGAGTCCGACCTCGAGCCGAGAGTCAGCGCCGGACATCTCAGCAACCTGAAGGGGCGGCTGAAGCGCGTGCTCGGCGGGCTCCGGGCCAGGCGCGTCTCTGAGCTGCAGACAAGCGACCTGCTCGAGTGGCGTCGCAAGCGCGTGGAAGACGGTGCGTCCAACCGGACGGCGAACCTCGACGTGGCGGCCGTCCAGGGGATGTTGCGATGGGCAGTCGACTGCGACGTCATCGCATCGAACCCGCTGGCGAAGCTCAAGCGCCTGCCGCAGGGGCAGAAGCACCAGCGCTACCGTCGGCGCGCCCTGTCGGAAGCGGAGATCGAACGGTTCCTCACGGCCGCGATCGAGGATGACGCCGAGCAGGCGCGCCACGTGGCGGCAGAGCGCACGATCAAGAACGGCACGAAGGGAAGCCGCTACGCCGGCCGCGAGCGCTCGCTTCGGGTGCCGCAGTATCCGCTCTGGCTCGCGCTCGTAGAGACGGGCGCCCGTTGGGGAGCCCTCAGCCAGACCGTCTGGCAGGACCTCGACGAGGAAGGCGCGACGCTTCGGCTGCGCGCGGAGACGGCGAAGTCCGGTCGCGAACAGACCAACCCCATCCGCCAAGAGCTGGTCGAGGAGCTCGTCGCGCTGCGTGAGCTTCAGACTGAGCTACTCGGTGACGTGCCCGGTGACGGCGATCGGATCTTCCTGACTCCGCGGGGCGAGCCGTGGGGCAAACAGAGCCGCAACGCGATGCGCATCTTCGACCGGCTGCTCGACCGCGCCGAGCTCGAGAAGATCGACGCGTCGGGCCAGAAGCTCGACATCCACGCCCTGCGGCACACCTACGGAACGCGGCTCCTCCGTGCCGGCGTCGGCCTGCACCAGGTGCAGAAGCTCATGGGCCACAGCTCTCCCGAGCTGACGGCCCGGGTCTACGCGCACCTCGTGTCGGATGACCTGCGCGATGCCGTCGAACGGCTGCCTCGCGGCGGGGGAGGTGGCAGCCGTTCGCTGCGTCGCGGACTTCCTGGCACCAAACTGGCACACGGGAAGGGGAGCTTCGGGCGCGTCGCGCGTAAGTCCCTGGAAGGAATGGAGCGGGTGATCGGGATCGAACCGACGACATTCAGCTTGGGAAGCTGACGTTCTACCACTGAACTACACCCGCACTCCTCCGACCCCGGAACCGTAGCGCGCCGCCCAAGCCGGTCAAGACCGACCACCCCCGCACCCTCTCACCTCTCACCACACCGCCGCCACCACATGAGCGCGCCGCCGACCACCCGGCGACGTTCCACACCGCCGCCAAGGCCGCCGAGTGGCAGCGCACCGCCACTACCGCGACGACAGGCAGATGACATTGCCGTCCGGGTCCTTCAGCAGCGCATACGTACCCCACGGTTCGACCGCAGGCGGACCGACGAACTCGACGCCGCGCTCGACGTAGATCCGATAGGCAGTCTCGACATCCTCGGTCCAGACGCTGAGACCGGTGAACGTGCCGACGCGATCGCGGTGCTCCTCGGGCGTGAACAGCACGAGGCGCGTATCGGCGCCCGGGATGCGGAGCTCGATCCAGCGCGGCGCGTCGGCGCCTTCGCCCATCGGCTGGTCGGTCGCGACGGCGAGGCCGAGCTTGCCGGTGTAGAACGCGAGCGCGCGGTCCTGGTCGCCGACGGGGATGCTCGCGAACTTGAGGCCGCGCAGCAGACACGGAACGGTTTCGGTTGTCATGGCGGGCAATGAAGCGGCGCCGCGCGAGCGGGCAAGCTGGCATCGATTACCATGGCAACCGTTGCCATGACCGATCTCGCGCTCGATCCGTACGTCGTCGACGTCCTGCTGCCCGACCTCGTCGGTCACGATCGCCAGCCGTCGGCGTTCCTGCTGTACCTCGCGCTGTGGCGGCGGACGAGCGGCGGCGAGCACCCGAGCGGCGAGCTGCCGTTGGCGGCGATGGCCGAGCAGACCGGGCTCTCGAAGCGCGCGGTGCAGCTGGCGCTCGCGCACCTGCTGCGGCGCCGGCTCGTCACGTCGGTGCAGTCCGGACCGGGGCGACCGCACTCGCTGCGGGTTCTGCGACCTTGGCGGCGGCGATCCTGACCCCGGCCGACCGCCCGGCCGCCGCCTACTTCTCCATCCGCAGCTCGTCGATCTCGCGCCACAGCTCCTTGCTGCGACGGTCGCTGATGCCGAGCTCGTGGATCACGTCGCGCTGGTCGCGCAGCGCGGCGGCGAGCACGATGCCGCGGCGCAGCAGCGCGAGCTGTTCCTTGTGGTGCAGCGTGCTGATCGCGGTGACCGGGTGCAGGCCGGCGCGGTCGATCTGGTCGCGCAGGCCGGCACCTTGCGGGTGGTCCCAGGCCAGCAGCTGCAGGCCGACGCCCTCGCCGTAGGTCAGCGCGTCCTTCGTGAAGCGGCCGTTGGTGACCAGCCAGAAGTTGCCCTCCCAGCGCGTTCGGATGTCGGCGGCGCGCGCGAAGACGTAGAGCGCGACCTTGATGTCGACCTTGCCGTCGTTCTGCGAGCGGAACTTGCACTCGGCGAAGCGCGAGTCGTCGCCGCGTTTGGCGATGATGTCGACCTCGTGGCGCACGAAGCGGCCCTGCAGCCGCACGCCGGTGCGGGTGCGGAAGCCGGCGCTGCGCCAGAGCTCGGCGATGAACTTCTCGAACGGGATGCCGTCGGGGCCGAGCTGCTGGATCGCGCGCTGCAGCGAGTAGCGCGCGGCGGCGGCGCGGCGTTCGCGGCGCAGCAGCCGGTGCGCGATGCGGAACACCTCGGTCGTCGCCATGCCGTCGCGCAGGCGCTTGGTGACCTCGCGCACGACCTCGTCGACCTGGTCGGGATCGGCGCCGCTGCGGGTCAGCGAGCGCCGCAGCTTCTGCTCCTTGAACGGCTCGGACTCGCCGGTCGTCTTGGTGAGCTGCGGTTCGTGCCGGGTCATCGCCGAGGTCGTATCGAACCCGGGCCGCCACGTCCACGCGTCAGTTCACGTAGGTCGAGGCGCAGACGTTGGTGGTCGGCAGCGGCAGCACGGTGCTGCCGAAGTTCCAGACGATGCCCTGGAAGAACTGCGTCAGGCCGAGGAATGCCGGCGGGATCATGCCGATGCGGACCTTGGTGCACTCGCCGGGCGGCGCGTTGAGGCAGACCAGGCTGCTGAACTGCGCGCCGATGTCGAAGTTCAGGATGCCCGGCACGACCGTCGGCGAGTTGCTGAGGCTGAGGCCGACGAACAGCGCGTTCGGCCCCGGCAGCGGCCCGGAGCTGATGTAGACGCACTGCTCGAAGTCGATCTTCGGGGCGTGCTCGCAGAGCAGCGTCGGCGCCGCCGGCGTGGTGATCGCGACGATCGTCGCCAGCGAGTCGTTGGCGAAGAACAGCCGGATCTCGTGGTCGCCGATCGGTTCGCAGAACGGCGGGCAGACCCGGATCTGGTTGGCGCCGACCGGAGTGTAGAACGCCTCGCCGTAGTGGCCCGGGAACGGCCCGGGGCCGCCCGGGATCGTCTGGCCGTCCCAGGTGACGCCGACCAGGTGGTCGAGGCACTCGCCGTCGACGACGAAGCAGTCGTCGGTGAGCTGCGGCAACGAGCCCGGGGTGACGCCGGTGATCGCCGGCGTACACTGGTCGCCGGTGAGTCGCAGCGCGCCGATCTCGTACGACGACTGCCCGGTCGGGTTGCCGGTGAAGTCGATCGCGAACGTGACCGGCACCGTCGCCGCCTGCAGGGACGCGACCGCGCTGAGATCGAC
>JAGQRB010000638.1 GCA_020425925.1 Planctomycetota bacterium | reverse complement strand
CCGGCGCTGGCGATGCTGGCGGCGCAGCGTCGCGGTCGCACGGTGTTCCGCGGGGTGCGCAACCTGCGCACCAAGGAGAGCGACCGTGTCGCTGCGATCACCGCCGCGCTCGGCACGCTCGGCGTGTCGACCCAGGTGCGGGTCGACGAGCTCGAGGTGATCGGCCCGATCCCCGACGACGGCCGACTCATTTCGGTGCCGACCGCCGCCGACCATCGCATCGTGATGGCGCTGGCGCTGCTCGGCACCCGCCTGCCCGGCGGCATCGAGGTGAGGAACAGCGAAGCCGTGACCAAGAGCTGGCCCGGCTACTGGGATTGGCTCGGCCGCTGCGCCGAGGTGGTGGCATCCGACGCGGCCTGACCGCGGCCTGGCTACTCCGGCTTCCGACTACTCCGGCTTTTGGCGCACGCCGATGCCGAAGTTGAGCTCGATGAGCCCGTTGCTGCGGGTCTCGCGGAAGTCGTCGACCAGCAGCACGGTCTTGTACTCGCGGTCGATGGCGCCGTGCCAGGTCTCGCTGGTGCCGTCGATGGTGATCGTCAGGCCGCCGTCGAGCGCGAGCATGAAGGTACCGGCGTAGACGAAATCCACACCGAGGTGGCTGACGCCCTCGAGCCGGAAGGCGCCCTGCGCGGTCAGCGTCATGACACCGAGGAACGCGTCGGCGCCGGGGTCGGCGGGATTCACGAACGCGGTGTAGCCGCCGACGTAGAACGTGCCGGCGGCCGACTGCAGCTGGGCCGAGGTGCTGTTCGAAGAGGTGTCGAACTTGCGCAGCATGACCGCCATGCCGGCTTCGCCGTCGGCCTCGTCGGCATCGAGCGCGAGCACGATATCGGGTCCGGCGGCCGCGTACATCACGCGGCTGTCGACCGCCTGGCCCAGCACCGTGTAGTCGAGCGTCAGGTTGCAGCTGCCGTCGAAGTTGCCGGCCTGCTGCAGCGCCTGGATCGAACCGCCGAACGTCACGCTGCTCGAGGTCTGCTGACCGGTGCCGCTGATCGCGCCGAGGTTGCCGCCGGTGCTGCCGGTGACCGAGATGCCGCCCCACGCCGCGCGCGCGACGTTCTCCGGCGACAGCACGACGCCGTCGAAGATCAGGTGGATCGAACCGAGATGCCAATCGATGCCGTCGAAGTCCGGCGCCGTGGTGCCGGTGAGCACCCGCGTACCGACGTAGAGGCCGAGCGACGGTGAGCTCTGGGTCGAGGTCACGCGGTCGACGAAGAACAGGTCGGCGGTCGCGAGGTTGCTACCGGTCTGCGAGTAGCCGCCCTCGAAGACGACGTCCGGATCGCGCCCCGTGCCGGTCACCAGCAGCGACAGCGCGCCGGACTTGGCGAGCGCGTAGGTGTCGGCGGCCGAGGTGCCCGCCGTTCGCGTGATGGTGTAGCTGCTGTCGTCGAACAGATTGAGCACGCCGCGGTCGCTGAAGGCGACACCGGGATCGACCGGGAAGCTGCCGAAGCCGGCGAGGCTCTTGAACCCGAACATGTGGTGGCTCGCCGTGATCTTGATCTCGCTCTGCGGCCGGTCCTCCTCACCACCGCGGGCGCAGGCGGCGACGAGGCTCAGCGAGGCGAGGAACAGGCAGCGCGGCCATGGAGTCTGCGGAATCTTCAAGGGGCGAGCAGTATCCGGGGGGCGAGCGGACTTGCAAAGGGGGCGCCGAACGGGCCTAGTCTGGGCCATGCGGCGGTCGGTGCGGCTCGGTCCCTCTCGCTCGGGCGCGGCCGCTGCCGGGCCGCGGGCGCGCTGGCTGGTGGCCACCGTCGCGGGCGGCCTGGCCGGCTGCGTCGCGACCCCGCGGTTCGCCGGCCCGCTGCCGGTGCGGAACCAGCATCCGGCCCAGCTCACGGTGCTGCACCTGCCGCCGGCACGCGCGACCGTGCTGCCGGCCGAGGCCGCCGACATCCGGCTCGACGCCGCCTACTCGAGCCTGTTCCTGAACGGCACCGGCTTCGCGCGCAGCTACTACATGGACGGCGAGTACCTGCGGTTCGGTCCGACGCTCCGGGCCGGTCTCGGCAGCGATCTCGAGCTCTCGGTCGGGCTGCCGTTCGCGCACGCCAGCGGCGGCTTCCTCGACGCGTTCCTGATCGACTACCACGACGTCCTCGGCCTGCCGGATCAGAACCGCGACAGCGTCGAGAACGGCGACTTCCGCGTCGACGCGACCCGCAACGGCAACACCGTCTGGCGGCTCGAGCCCGGCGGCGTCGAGCTCGCCGACGTGCCGCTGTCGCTGACCTGGCAGCTGCGCGAGCTCGACGACGGGCCCGCGCTCGCGTTGCGCGGCGGCCTCGAGCTGCCGACCGGCGACGACGACAAGGGCTACGGCAACGGCGAGCTCGACTGGGGGGTCGGCGGGCTGCTCGAGCAGCGCTGGGCCGGCATGGCGTTCTACTGCCATGCCCAGCACACCTTCGCCGGTACGCCCGCGATCGCTCGCCGCGGCGGGCTGTCGTTCGCCGACGTCACCTCGCTCGGCGCGACCGCCGAGCTGCCGCTGTTCGAGCAGCTGAACGCGCTGGTGCAGGTCGAATGGGAGACCTCGACGCTGCGCCACCTCGGCCTCGAGGTCACCGACCGCGAGCAGGTGTTGCTGTGGGTCGGCGGTCGCTACCACTTCGCCGAGCGCGCCGCACTCGAGTTCGGTTTCGGCGAGGACCTCGTCGGCTACGTCTCGCCCGATTTCACCGCCTGGATCGGGCTGACGACGATCACCTGGTGATCCCCGGGTCGGCGACCGGCCTGGATCCGGACCGTGGTATGCTCGCGCGGGTTCGAGCCTTGCGCCCTCTCCACCTCCTCGCTGCCACCGGTCTCGCGGCGCCGCTGTTCGTCGCCGGCGCGCTCGTGTTCGGGCCGCGTCCCGACGAGATCGCGACGCGCCGCGAGTTGATCGGTCGCCCCGGCGACTATGTCGGGGCCGAGAGCTGCCGCAGCTGCCACCCCGACCATCACGCATCGTGGCGTGCGACGCACCATTCGCGCATGACCCAGCGCCCCGGCCCGCAGTCGGTGGTGGGGGCGTTCGACGGCCGGGTCGTGCGCTACGAGGAGCAGACCGCGCGCCCGTTCCGCGACGGTGCGCGCTACTGCATCGAGGTGCCGACGACCGATCCGGGCGGCGCCGCACACCGCACCGCCGAGGTCGCGCTGACGGTCGGCTCGCGACGCTACCAGCAGTACTTCGAACGCCGGCAGCGCGGCAGCTCGACCGAGTACGTGCGGCTGCCGATCCTCTGGCACGTCGAGCGCCAGCGCTGGCTGCATCTCAACACGGTGTTCCTCGGCCCCGACAACCCCGACTGGCACGCCAGCGCGGCGGTCTGGAACGAGAACTGCATCTTCTGCCACAACGTCGGTCCGGCGCCGCACGCCAGCGGCGCGTTCGGTGCGCGCGACGCCGCGATCGCCTTCGACTCGAAGGTCGCCGACCTCGGGATCGCGTGCGAGGCGTGCCACGGCCCCGGCGGCGCGCACGTGCGGCGCTTCGCGAACCCGCTGGCGCGCTACGCCCGCCAGCTCGGCGGCGAGTCCGATGCGGCGGGAGGGGATTCGATCTGCGACCCGGCCGATCTCGACCGCGAGCGTTCGGTCTCGGTCTGTGGCCAGTGCCATGGCGCGCGGCTGCCGTCACCGTTCGAACGCATCGACGAGTGGTTCTCGACCGGACCGACCTACCGTCCGGGCGAGCGCCTGCTCGAGCACGTCGAACCGATCACGCCGGCGACGCCGGTGCACGGCGACGGCGATCCCGAGCTGTTCCGGCTGCGCTTCTGGCGCGATGGCACACCGCGGCTGACCGCCTACGAGCTGCAGGGCGTGCTGGCCTCGCAATGCTATCGCGATGGCGAGATGACCTGCCTGTCGTGCCACGCCATGCACGCCGGCGATCCCGACGGGCAGCTGCGGCCCGATCGACCGGGCAACGCGCTCTGCCTGCAGTGCCACACCGAGATCGGCCGCGACGTCGGCGCGCACACGCACCACGACCCCGGCGGCACCGGCTCGAACTGCGTCGACTGCCACATGCCGCGGATCGTGTTCGGTGTG
>JAGQRB010000637.1 GCA_020425925.1 Planctomycetota bacterium | reverse complement strand
GGGCCCGGCGGTGGCTGCGCCCGGTCCGGCGGCCCGACCCGCGGCGACCGACGCGCCGCCGCTCGCGCTCGCGACCGGACCGGTGACCCTGCGCGACGCGACCGTTCACATCCTCGACACCGACCGCGGTCGCTCGCACTCCTACGGCTTCGACGTCGAGCTCGGCGCGGTGCGCGGCGCCGGGCGCGCGGCGTGGGCCGAGCCGGTGCCGTTCGCGCTCGAGCTGCGGCTCGAACAGCAGCTCCGGGCGCTGAGCCTGCGCGGCAGCTTCGCCCGCGGCGCCGAGGATCGTGTCACGTTGACGGCCGAGCTCGCCGGCCGCGGTATCCGCGGCGCTTCGCTCGCACCGCTGCTGCCGGCGGGCGCGCGGTCGCCGCTCAGCGACGGCAGCGTGACGGCCAATCTCGAGTTCGCCGCCACCGCGTTCGCCCGCGACTTCGACGCGACGTTGCGCGACCTGCGGCTCGCGGACGGCGATCAGGAGCTCGCGGCGATCGATCTGCTGCAGCTGCGCGCGCCCGAGCTCGGCGCCGAACGCGTGCACGTATCGAGCCTGCGGGCCGAGGGCATCCGCGCGCGCGTCACGGCCACCCCGGACGGCCTGCAGGTGCCCGGACTGCTGCTCGGCATCGCGGCGCCGCCGCCCGCCGGCGGCGCCGCCGGCGAGGCCACCGAAGCGCCCGCACCGGCGATCGCCGAAGCCGCGGCGCGCGCCGCCCCGGCGCCCGCGAGCGCTTCCTTGCCGCAGCTGCAGCTCGACGAGCTCGTGATCGCCGCCGACGACCTCACCTTTCGCGACCGCCGCGGCGGTGACGGCGAACCGATCCACACCACGCTGCGGCTCGAGCTCGCGACGCCGTGGCAGACCGCGGCCGAGCTGCAGGAGACGCCGCCGCTGCAGTTCCGCCTGCGCGGCGCCGCGACGCCGCTGCTCGCCAACCTCGAAGTCGATCTGACGCTGCAGGCGCTCGCCAACGCGCCGACGCTTGCCGTCGAGCTCACCGCCGCCGGCATCGACACGACCGCGCTGCCGCGCGCGCTCCCCGGCCTCGCCGACACCCTCGCCGGCACCGAGACGGCGGCCTCGCTGCGCGCCAGCCTGCACGCCGAGCTCGAGCTCGCGCGCTCGGACCCGACCCGGTTCGACGCGCTGGCGCGACCGTTCGGCGGCACGTTCACGCTCGAAGGGCTCGAGCTGCTCGGCACGGATGGCGGCGAGCTCGCGCGCGTGCCGGCGATCGACGGCGAGCTGCGCGCCTTCGATCCGGCCTCGGGCGATCTGTTGCTGCGAAGTCTCGAGCTCGATTCGCCGACGCTGCGCGCCGCCCAGACGCCGGCCGGCCTCGAGGTCGCGGGTCTGCTGCTGAAGGCGCCGCCGACACCGGACGCGGCGACCGCGCCGAGCGAGAGCCCGCCGGCCGAGCCGCTGCCGGCCGAGCCGCCGCCGACCGGCGCCGGCACGACCGGGCCGGAGATCGCGGTCGACGACTTGCGGGTCTACGGCCTCGCGTTCGACTGGCGCGACGCGACGACGACGCCGCCGACGCTGGTGCCGATCGAAGATCTCGATCTGCGCGTGCAACGCTGGTCGACCCGCGTGCTCACCGAGCCGCGCCAGTTCGCCTTCGACCTCAGCGTGCGCGGCGGCCAGATCCCGCTGCCGCGGCGCCAGGACAGCAGCTCGGTGTTCGCCGGCATCGCGCGCGCGACGGCGGACCTCGCGACCGGCGGCAGCGACGAACACGAGATCGAGGCGCGACCGCTGCTCGAGGAGCTGACGCTGCGCGGCCACCTGCAGGTCTTCCCGATCGCCAAGGGCCGCATCGACCTGTCGGTGCACGCGTTCGAGCTGCAGGCGTTGCGCGGCATGGCCGCGCCGAGCGGCGTCGAGATCAACGACGGCGTGCTCGACGCCGACATCGGACTCGACCTGATGGCCCAGGGCATCGCGCTGAAGAGTCAGGAGACGTTCACCTGGCTGCAGATCAGCGAGCCGCCGAGCGGACCGATCTCGACCTATCTCAAGCTGCCGGCGCCGCTCGATCTGGTGCTGTTCGCGCTGCGCAACGACAACGGCGAGCAGCGCATCCCGCTGCAGGTCTGGCTGCCGGCGCGCGAGGGCGCGCCGACCACCCGCATCGCGCAGGCCGCGATCGAGGCGCTGTCGCTGCTGATCAGCGAGTCGGTCGGCAGCACACCGTGGCGCATGGTGCGAACGGTGACCGACGCGCTCGGCATCAGCGGTCGCGAGGAGCTCGACACCGAGCCGGCGGTCCTGATCTGCGCGCCCGGCAGCGCGACCCCCGACTTCGCGCCGCTCGCGGCGCTGCTCGAGCGCGTCGGCACCGGCGACGAGCTCGGCTTCGTGCTGACCCACGAGCTCGGCGCCGCCGACTACGCGCGCGCCGAGCAGCTCGCCAATCCGGACCGCGAGCTCGCGGCCGAGACCGTCGCCCGGCTCGC
>JAGQRB010000064.1 GCA_020425925.1 Planctomycetota bacterium | reverse complement strand
CGAGATCGTCGGCCAGGCCGGTCTGCCGAACCGCGGCCCGCAGCGCTACACGCTCGCCGATGTCGCATCGGTCGACGGCATGGACCCCGAGGAGCGCCGCGAAGCGACGACGTTCCGGAGCTTGACCGTGATCGACCCCGAACCGCAGTTCGTGCTCGCGCCCGGCGACGACGACGTCAGCCTGCGCATCGTCGATCTGCTGTGTCCGATCGGCTACGGCCAGCGCGGCCTCGTGGTCGCGCCGCCGCGCTCGGGCAAGACGGTGCTGATGCAGAAGATCTGCAACGCGATTTCGACGCGTTACCCCGACATCCACATGATCGTGCTGCTCATCGACGAGCGGCCCGAGGAGGCGACCGGCTGGCGTCGCAGCGTCGAGGGCGAGAACCGCGAGGTGCTGGTGTCGACGCTCGACGAAGGGCCGAAGCACCACGTCGCGGTCAGCGAGATGTGTCTGAAGCGCGCCCAGCGGCTGGTCGAGACCGGCCGCGACGTCGTGATCCTGCTCGACTCGATCACGCGTCTGACGCGGGCCTACAACAGCTTCATGGGCGGCCGCGGCGGCGGCACGATGTCGGGCGGTCTCGGCAGCAAGGTGCTCGAGATCCCGAAGAAGTTCTTCGGCTCGGCGCGCAAGTGCGAAGAGGGCGGCTCGCTGACCATCCTGGCGACGACGCTGGTCGACACCGGCTCGCGTATGGACCAGGTGATCTTCGAGGAGTTCAAGGGCACCGGCAACATGGAGCTCGTGCTCAACCGCCAGCTCGCCGAGCGCCGCATCTTCCCGGCGATCGACATCGAGCTGTCGGGCACGCGCAAGGAAGAGCTGCTGCTCGGTCCGGAGAACACCAAGCGGCTCTACACGCTGCGCCGCGTGCTGGCGCGCATGAATGCCCTCGACGCGATGCCGCTGCTGATCGATCGCCTGATGAAGACCGACAGCAACCAGGAGTTCCTCGACTCGTTCCGGCTCGAGGACTGACACCCGGCTCTCGCACCGCGAGTCATTCGGCCGGCCGCGTCCCGCCGGCAACCCGCGCGGGCCGGGAGTTTTCTCCGGCCCGCGGCGTTCCCCGCCAGATTTTCGAGGCAGCATGATCGAGGTCCAGCAGCTCGAGAAGAACTACGGCTTCGCCCGCGCCCTGAAGGGCATCAACTTCGCGGTGCAGAAGGGTGAGGTCATCGGTTTCCTGGGGCCGAACGGCGCCGGCAAGTCGACCACGATGAAGATCCTGACCGGCTACCTGCTGCCCTCGGGCGGTCAGGCCTCGGTCGCCGGGCTCGACGTCGTGCGCCACTCGCTGAAGGTCCGCCGCAACATCGGCTACCTGCCCGAGACCACGCCGCTCTACGGTGAGATGCGGGTCGACGACTACCTGCGCTTCGTCGCCGAGGTCCGCGGCGTCGGCTGGGGCCGGCGCACTGCCGCGATCCAGCGCGCGGTCGAGCTCTGCGGGCTTTCGCGCGTTACCGGCAAGGACATCAACGAGCTCTCGAAGGGCTACCGCCAGCGCGTCGGCCTGGCGCAGGCGATCGTGCACGAGCCGCCGGTGCTGATCCTCGACGAGCCGACGTCGGGTCTCGACCCGAACCAGATCGTCGAGGTCCGAAAGCTGATCAAGCGGCTCGGCGAGGAGCACACCGTCGTGCTCAGCACGCACACGCTGCAGGAGGTCGAGAAGTCCTGCTCGCGCGTCATCATCATCAACCAGGGCGAGATCGTCGCCGACGGCACCCAGCAGGAGCTGGTCGGCAAGCTGCCGTCCGGGCGCCTGCATGCCCGCGTGCGCGCGCCCGAGGCGGCGCTGCTGCCGGCCTGCGCCGAGGCGATGCCCGGCTGCCAGGTCGAGATCGTCGGTCGCGGTGCTGCCAGCGGCGATGCGATCGACCTGACGATCGACGCCGGCGGTGGGCCGGTCGAGCAGACCTTCAGCCGCCTCGTCGTGCAGCACGGCTGGGACCTGCTCGAGCTCACGCGCGATCGCGCCACGCTCGAGGACGTCTTCCGCCAGCTGACGCTCGCGAGCCAGAAGGAGGCCCTCCATGCCTGACACGCTCGTCATCCTGCGGCGCGAGCTGAAGAGCTACTTCGTCTCGCCGATCGCCTACGTCTTCGGCGTGCTGCTGCTCGGCGTGCTGCTGTTCCTGTCGAGCTACGCGATCGAGCAGGGCAGCGGCGCCAACATGCAGCTGTTCTTCGGCTTCGTGCCGATGATCCTGGTGCTGTTCGTGCCCGGCCTGACGATGCGGCTGTGGGCCGAGGAGCAGAAGCTCGGCACCATCCAGCTGCTGATGACGTTCCCGGTGCGGACGTTCAGCCTGGTGCTCGGCAAGTTCCTCGCCGCCGTGCTGTTCCTCGCGTTCGTGCTGGTGCTGACGCTCGGCCTGCCGCTGACGCTCGGCGCCTACGGCGCGCTCGACTGGCCGCCGGTGCTCGGCGCCTACCTCGCGACCGTGCTGTTCGCGAGCAGCTTCGTCGCGCTCGGCATGTTCTGGTCGAGCACGACCGAGGACCAGATCGTCGCGCTGCTGCTGTCGCTGGTTTCGCTCGGCGTGCTCTACGTGCTCGGCTACCCGATCGTGGTCGACTTCCTGACCGGCTGGCTGCCACCCTGGGCGATCGACGTGCTGAGCGGCATCAGCCCGTTCAAGTACTTCACCAGCATCGCGCGCGGCGTGATCGACACCCGCGACATCGTCTACTTCGCCTGCTTCTGCGGGTTCTTCCTCTACGCCAACGCGATGGTGCTCAACAGCCGTCGGCAGACCGGTTGATCCTCATGCAAGCTCCCACGCAGTTTCCCGCGCCGACGCGCCGGCGCCGCGACGAAGCCGGCGGCGCGCTCGCGGTCGCGGTGCACGTGCTGCTGCTCGTGCTCGTGCTCGGCCAGATCGTCTACCTCAGCTCGCGCCATCGCGTGCGCTGGGACCTGACCTCCGACCAGCTCTGGTCGCTGACCGATTCGACCCGCGACATCGTCGGCAAGCTCGACAAGCAGCTGCTGGTCGAGGCCTACTTCAGCCCGAAGGAGGAGCTGCCGATCGCGATGCGCGAGACCCGCTCCGCGGTCGACAACTTCCTCGACGAGCTGGTGCAGCTCGGCCGCGGCCGCGTGCTGGTGCAGCGCTTCGACCCGAACAGCGACAAGGCGATCGGCGACCGCTGCACCCGCATCGGCGTCAAGCCCGAGGACGTGCGCGGCACCTCGGCGAGCTCGATCTCGGTCGACCGCTACTGGCTCGGCCTGCGGCTGGTCTACGGCGGCAGCAAGCAGAAGGTGCTGACGATCGACCACAAGCAGATCGGCGCGGCGCCGCCGCTGGTCGAGGCGCTGATCACGCCGGCGATCAAGGAGGTCGTCACCACCGAGAAGCGCCGCTTCGGCTACATGGAGTGGATGGCCGGCGCGCCCGGCCCCGGCGAGGGCGGTCAGAAGGTCGGCTGGAACTTCCTGCGCACGCTCGACGCGATCGCGCGCCGGTTCGAGTTCCAAAACTACAAGAACGGCGACGAGGCGCTGGTGCCCGACGACGTCGACACGCTGTTCCTGTTCCGGCCCGAAGGGCTGAGCGATCGCATGAAATACGTGATCGACCAGTTCGTCGTGCGCGGCGGCACGCTCGTGGTCTTCGCCGACGCCTGCGACTACATGATCGGTCCGCAGCGGGTGATGAACCGGATCCCGTTCAGCATCGACACGCCGGACAGCGACAAACACTTCGTCGACCAGCTCGCGCACTACGGCATCGACTGGCAGCCGAAGGTGCTCGCCGACATGGCGGGCCAGGCGCACCGTCCGCGCAACATGGGACAGCCGTTCGAGTACTTCGCTGCGACGGTCAACACCAACTTCGGACCGCGGCAGCAGAGCGTGCCCTATCCGTACTTCTTCCACGCCCTCGCGGGCGACTGGAGCGAGGCCGCGGACCAGTTCGCGCGCAACGCGGAGGGCGAGATCGACCAGGACCTGGCGACGCGCTACCGCGAGCAGTTCCAGCCCGGCCTGCCGAGCGACGAGTTCCTGTTCACCGCGTTCAAGAACCCGAAGGTCGCGTGCGGTCCAGGGCTCTACTGGCCGACCTTGGTCTGTCTGCTCCACAATGCCGGCGTCGATCCCGACCTTCCGTCGTGTTTTACCGGCGAGGTGCTGATGTGGTCGTCGCCGGCGACACTGCTCGAGGACCCGCCGGCGCGGCTTAACCCGCTCGGCTTCGGCGACCCGCGCGCGCAGACCGCCGAGTACCAGAAGTTCATGCAACGGCTCAACGAGCGCTACGCCGCCGAGCCGCGCCAGCAGGCGCCGCTGATGTGCGAGGTCAGCGGACGCTTCACCTCGTTCTTCACCGGCGACGAGCGGCCGCTGCGCCCGTCCGAGAAGAAGGAGCGCGAGGCCGAGGCCGCCGCGAAGGCCAAGGAACAACCCGCGGACGGCAAGAGCGACGAGCCGGTCGCCAACGAGACCGAGGTCGGTCCGCCGGCGCCCGCGAAGGACGCCGACGCCGACCAGCCGAAGGCAGCGCCCGAGGCCGAGATGCTCGCCGCCGGCGAGAAGCCCGGCCGCATCGTGATGATCGGCGACAGCGACTTCGTGCGCGACGACCTCGTGCGCGGCAACTACGCCCAGGCCGGCGGCCCGATGTCGATCCGCGGCCCGGCGTTCTTCAACAGCCTGTGCGAGTGGATCGCACAGGACCGCGACCTCGTCGCGCTGCAGTCGCGCGTGCTGTCGCCGCGCACGCTGACGCTGGTCGAGGAGCCGCCGCCGGGCACCGACCCGCGCGACGCCGAGCGCACGCTCGCGACCAAGCGCACGGCGCTGCGTGCGGTCAACGTGGTGCTGCCCTGCGCGCTGCTCGGCGCGTTCGGCCTGCTGGTGTTCCTGCTGCGGCGCGGCCAGAAGCGCCGCTTCCTGCAATCGGTTGCGTAGGGCCTGCACGATGAACTTCGCCAAAGCCAACATCGCTCTCCTGGTCGTCACCGCGGCGCTCGCGGTGCCGACCGGCATGCAGCTCTGGAGCGACGCCGAGTCGTTCGTCGACTACTCGCGCATCCCGCTGATGTTCGACGGCTTCACGCCCGAGAACGTCGGCACGATCCTGATCGCGAAGCCGAAGTCCGAGGAGGAGCAGCCGAAGCCGAATCCGCAGAAGCCGGACCAGAAGGTGGCGGTGGCCTACGACCAGCTGCTGATCCAGCGCAGCGACAAGGGCTGGGCGATCGGTCAGGCGCCGGGCGTGCCGAGCAAGCTCGCCGGCGCGCCGGTGAACACGCAGCGGGTCGAGACCGACGTCTTCGATCACCTCGGCAAGATCCGCGTCGACCAGCAGACCATCCTGCAGGCCGCGGCGACCGAGGAGCAGCTCGCCGAGTACGGGCTCGACGAGAAGTCGGCGACGGTCGTGCGCGTCACCGATCCCACCGGCCAGAACGTCCTCGCCGCGCTCTACATCGGTGCCAGCGCCAACGAGAAGCTCAAGGGCAGCGAGGGCGTCAACGGCATCTTCGTGCGCGCCGCGAACTCGACCGACGTCGTGCTCTACGAGTTCGAGCGGCCGTGGCGGCTCGGCGTCGAGACCGACCAGTGGCTCGAGCGCGTGCTGCTCAAGCTCTCGCCCGAGGCGATCACGCGCTTCTCGCTCGCCAACGCGGCGAGCCAGGGCAAGCCGATCGTGCTGTCGCGCGCCGAGGGCACCGCGGCGTGGACCTGCGATGCGCCGCCCGCCGGTCGCGGTGCGGTACGCCAGGCCGAGGTCGAAGGTGTGATCGGACGGCTGCGCTGGATCTCGGTTCAGGAGTTCCGGATGCGGATCGAGCAGGCCAGCAACCTGGCGCTGCTCGGCATCCAGCCGCCGGACATCGCGTTCGAGCTGACGTTCAAGGACGGTGACAGCGAGCGCACGGCGAAGTTCCAGGTCGGCAAACACGTCGACGGCGACGAGAACGTGTTCTACTTCGCGAGCAGCGAAGCGCCGTTCCTGATGACCTGGCCGGCCGGCATGGTGACGCCGCTCGAGGTCGACGTGGCGCAGAACTGGTTCGATCCGAGCGGACCGCCGCCGGCGCCGCAGGACCCGCCGCCGGATCCCGGCAAGGGCCAGCCGGCCGATCCGAACAAGAAGTAGCCGCGCCGCGGCGATCGCCTGAAGCCGATCCGACGCGTGGTCCCGGGTCGGGACCCGTCGCCACCGCCGCCCTCGCATCGGCGCTGCGGCGGCACCCGCGCCTCCCGCCGACGTGCCGGCACGCTCGCTCAGCCGCTCTGCCGGCGCCGCGCTGCCGATTCACGGTCTGGCTCCTCCTTCTGAGTTGGCCGGGGCCGCGGTGCGTTGCCGCGGCTCCGGCCGTTTTTCTTGGACGCGACCCTATGATGCCGGGGTGAGCGTCGCGGCCGGTCAGCAGCTCGAGG
>JAGQRB010000063.1 GCA_020425925.1 Planctomycetota bacterium | reverse complement strand
GACGCCGACGAGCAGAAGCACCGGTAGCATCGGCCGCAGCAGGCCGCGCAGCCACAGCGCCGCGAACACCGCGATCCCGAACAGCCCGAGAAACCAGCTCGCCGCGACCTTGCGCGCCGGTGGCGGCGCGGTCACGCCGACGGATCCCGGCGGCCGACGACCGGCTGACACTCGCGGAAGCCCTTCTTGGTCGCCGGATCCCAAGGCCAACGGCCCATGCGATCGGGGTACACCAGCTGTACGACCGGGAACTCCTCGCCCTCGTAGGCCCACTGCGCGAGGCCGAGGTAGCGCGCGTGCTCGCTCGACTCGATCCCGAGGAACTGCACCGGGTAGCCCTCGAGCAGGCCCTCGTGCCGCGTGCCGTGGGTGCACTTGTCACCGTCCGAGGCCTCGTCGGCGACCAGGTTCAACAGCTCGTGCGCGATCTCGTCGCCGAGGCCGAAGACCAGCACCTCGGGCTGGCCGAAGCTGTGCCAGAGGCCGACGGTGTAGGAGAAGCCCGGGCCGCTCTCGTCCTCGAGCACGTGCACGACGTGCACGCCGTACTCGATCACGTCGGCGAGCACCTTGGCCTCGCTCTCGGTCAGGCTCGGATCGGGTTCGCGCATCGGGAACTTCCGCTCACATCCGGAACACGGGGGCGCGCCAGTCGGCGATCGGCGCATTGAGCGCCGCCGACAAGGCGAGCGCGAGCACCGAGCGGGTCTGGCGCGGATCGACGATGCCATCGTCCCACAATCGCGCGGTGGCGTAGAGCGGGTGGCCTTCGGTTTCGTACTTCTCGAGGATCGGCGCACGCATCTTCGCCTCGTCGGCGGCGGCGAGGGTCTCGCCCTTCTGCTCGAGCTGGTCCTTCTTGACCTGCACCAGCACACCCGCGGCCTGTTCGCCGCCCATGACCGAGATCCGCGAGTTCGGCCAGGTGAACAGGAAGCGCGGCTGGTAGGCGCGGCCGCACATGCCGTAGTTGCCCGCGCCGAACGAGCCGCCGATCAGCACCGTGAGCTTCGGCACCGGCGTCGTCGCGACCGCCTGCACCATCTTGGCGCCGTCCTTCGCGATGCCGCCGGTCTCGTACTTGCGGCCGACCATGAACCCCGTGATGTTCTGCAGGAACAGCAGCGGCACCTTGCGCTGGCTGCAGAGCTCGACGAAGTGCGCCGCCTTCATCGCGCTCTCGCTGAACAGGATGCCGTTGTTGGCGACGATGCCGATCGGCATGCCGTGCAGGTGCGCGAAACCGCAGACCAGCGTCGTGCCGTAGCGCGTCTTGAACTCGTGGAAGCGGCTGCCGTCGACCAGCCGCGCGATGACTTCGCGCACGTCGTACGGCGTGCGAGTGTCGGTCGGCAGCACGCCGAGCAGCTCCTCGGGGTCGTAGGCCGGGTCCTCGGGAACCTGCATCGCGAGCCGCTCGACCTTCCTGGTGTTGAGGTGCGCGACGATCGAACGGCAGAGCTGCAGCGCGTGCGGCTCGTCCTCGGCGAAATGGTCGGCGACGCCCGACAGCCGGGTGTGCACGTCGGCGCCGCCGAGGTCTTCGGCCGACACGACCTCTCCGGTCGCGGCCTTCACCAGCGGCGGTCCGCCGAGGAAGATCGTGCCGTTGCCCTTGACGATGATGCTCTCGTCGCTCATCGCCGGCACGTAGGCCCCGCCCGCGGTGCACGAGCCGAGCACGACCGCGACCTGCGGCACACCGCGGGAACTCAGCTGCGCCTGATTGTAGAAGATCCGCCCGAAGTGGTCGCGATCGGGGAAGACGTCGGCCTGGAGCGGCAGGAACGCACCGCCCGAGTCGACGAGGTAGACGCACGGCAGGTCGTTCTCGAGCGCGATCTCCTGCGCGCGCACGTGCTTCTTGACCGTCATCGGGAAGTAGGTCCCGCCCTTCACGGTCGCGTCGTTGGCGACGATCATGACCTCGCGGCCTTCGACGACGCCGATGCCCGTCACGAGCCCGGCGCTCGGCGCATCGCCGCCGTAGAGCCCGTGCGCCGCCAGCGGCGACAGCTCGAGGAACGGCGAGCCCGGATCGAGGATCGCGTCGATGCGCTCGCGCGGCAGCAGCTTGCCGCGCTTGTGGTGGCGTTCGACCGACTCGGGGCCGCCGCCCTGCTTGGCGGCCTCGACCAGCGCACGTATGGCACCGATCGTCTCCAGGTGATGAGCGCGGTTCTGCTCGAACTCGGGCGAACCCGGCTTCACTTGGCTGTGCAACACTTCGGACATGCGGGGCGCGACGATAGGCCGACCCCGTGGCGCCGGCCAACCGGAACGGAGCGAAACGGCTACGATGCGCCGCGATGCGCGCCACTGCCCTCGCAACCGTCCTGGCTCTCACCCCCGCGTCGCTGGCTGCGCAGACCTACGTCGTCGACCTCCACAACGGCCCGGGCACGAACTTCACCTCGATCGCCGCGGCGGTTGCAGCCGTGCCGAGCGGCGCGGTCCTGGACGTCCGCCCCGGGGACTACGGCCACTTCACGATCACGGGCAAGAGCCTGACCGTGCTCTGCCAGCCCGGTGTGCGCGCCTACGATCTGTTCGGGCCGCTCGTGAACATCGACTCGATCCCGGCCGGCGACACCGTGCTCGTGCGCGGCATCGGCATCTCGGCGATCTCGGTGGTCGGAATCATCCGCTGCACCAACTCGACCGGAACGATCGTTCTCGACAGCTGTCGCGGCGACCTGACCGCGTCGGGAATCGGCGGCAGGCTCGAGATCACGAACTGCGCCAGCGTGTACCTCCGCGATTCGTCGTTCCACTCCAACTTGTACCTCAGCCTCTCGGCACAGATCGACCGCTCGAACGTGGCCATGACCGGCTGCTCGTTCGTCAACCCGAGCGCAACCGTGATCGCGGCGAGCCAGAGCCGGCTCGACTTCGCCGGCACCACGGTCACCGCAGGTCTCGTCGCGCCGACGATCGCGCTGCACCAGAGCCACCTCGACGTACGCGCCGGCTGCACGCTGACCGCGTCGCTCGTCAACGGCGCGATCGCGGGCGGCTCCGGCACGGTCGACCTCGATCCCGCCGCCACGCTGGTCAACGCGCCGGCGCAGCCGTTCTCGCCCGGCATCGGTGTCGTGACGGCAGCGCTGCCGCGCACGGACGTGATCCCGGGACCGCCGGGCGGCAATGCCAACGGCACACTGTCGGGCCCCGGCAGCATCGGCGTGTTGCTGCTCGGTGCACCGGGCGCACCGACGGCGATCCCAGGGATCGCGCATCCGTCATGGCTCGTTCCCGGCACCGAGATCCCGCTCGCGCTCGGCGCGCTGCCGCTCACCGGCGGCTACGCGGTGCCGAACGCACCCTGGGTGCAGGCCGTCACGCTCGCGTGGCAGGGAGCCGCGCTCGGCCCGGGTGCTGTGCTCGCCTCGAACCCTGTCGCATGCGGCCACTACTGATCGCCCGTGAACCGGACGGTCGGACTACGATCCCGGCATGCGCACCCTCGCGTCCGCGGCGCTCCTCGCCCTGACCGCCGTGCTGCGGTCCCAGACCTACGTCGTCGACGTCCAGAACGGCCCGGGCACGAACTTCACCTCGATCGCCGCCGCGGTCGCAGCGGTACCGAGCGGCGCGGTGCTCGACGTCCGACCGGGCGACTACGGCCGCTTCACGATCACGGGCAAGAGCCTGACCGTGCTCTGCCAGCCGGGGGTCCGCGCCTACGACCTGTTCTCGCCGCTCCTGACGATCGACTCGATCCCGGCCGGCAACACCGTCCTGGTGCACGGGCTCGGTGTCGCGGCGGTGTCGGTGCTCGGCCTGGTCCGTTGCTCGAACTCGACCGGCACGATCGTGCTCGACAGCTGCCGCGGCGACCAGACGACGTCGCCGATCGGCGGCCAGCTCGAGATCACGAACTGCGCAAGCGTGCTCATCCGCGACTCCTCGTTCCTGTCGAACGTCTACCTCAACGTGACGATGCAGGTCGACCGCTCGAACGTGGCCGTGAGCTCGAGCACGTTCAACAATCCCAGCGCCCCGGTCGTTGCCGCGAGCCAGAGCCGTCTCGACTTCACGGACGGTCGCGTGATCGCTGGCATCCAGGGTCCGACGATCGCGCTGCATCAGAGCCACCTGGACCTGCGCAGCGGCTGCTTCCTCACCGCGGCGCTCGGACAGGCCGCGATCGTCGCGGGCTCGGGCAGCGTCGACCTCGATCCGGCGGTCACGCTGCAGAACGCATCGCCGCAACCGTTCGCGCCGGGAATCGCGCTCACTACGGCGACGCAGCTCTGGCTCGCGGTCACGCCGGGCGCGCCCGGCGGCAATGCGAGCGGCACACTGTCCGGACCGGGCAGCGTCGCGGCGCTGCTCCTCGGCGCGCCGGGCGCGCCGACGGCGGTCCCTGGGCTCACGCATCCGTCCTGGCTCGTGCCCGGCAGCGAGATCCCGCTGACCATCGGCTCGCTGCCGCTCAGCGGCGGCTACGCGGTGCCGAACGCGCCGTGGATACAAGGGGTGGTCCTCGGCTGGCAGGGTGCCGCGGCCAGCGCCGGAACGGTGCGGTTGTCGAACCCGCAGGGGTGCGGTCACTACTGAGGACCGCGCCGCCGCGACGGGTCCGGTAGACTCGCGCGCACCATGATCGTCCGCCTCGTCCTCGCCGTTTCGCTCGCGGCCACAGCGAGCGCCCAGACCGCCATCACCCTGCGCAGCGGCAACGCACCCGCCGGTTCGCACGACCCGCAGATCACGTATCTGCTCGGCCCGGCGACGAGCGGCTTCGGCGTGCCGTTCACCAGCGCGGAGTTCGCCGCCGCGCGCACCGGTTCGCCGGCGATCGTGCGGCCCAGCCTCGCCGGCTGGCTGCTGCAGCTGCCCGGCGACCCGCTGGCGCAGTGGATCGACACCAACGGCGGCAGCGCCAGCGCGCTCTACGCGATCCCGTTCACCTGGACGCCGACCGCGGCGACCGAGGTGCTGCGGCTCGCGTTCGCGGTCGACGACCATCTCGGCGAAGCCGGCATCGCGGGCGTCTACGTCAACGAGATCGCGCTCGCCGGCAGCGAGGACATCGGCAGCTACTACCTCGCGACCAGCTACCAGAACGGTGAGCTGTTCTCGCTGCTGACGCCCGGCCAGAACTGGCTCTACCTCTACGCGCGCAACACCGGCGGCGCGGGCGGACTGCTGTTCTCGGCCGACATCGTGCCCGATGGTGGCCTCGTGCGCCGCTTCGGCGGCGGCTGCGCCGGCAGCAACGGCACTCCGCTCTACCTCGCGGCCGCGCCATCTACCGCACCGGGCAGCCCGGTCGACCTGCGGCTCTACAACCTGCCGAACGTGGCCGCGCCGGTCGTGTTCGTGTTCGGCGCGAGCGCCGCGACGTGTTTCGGCATGCCGACGCCGTTCGACCTCGGGCTGTTCGGGCTGACCGGCTGTCCGTGCCACCTCGAACCGATCGCCAACGCGTTCGGCGCGAACAACTTCGGGGCCGCGAGCCTGGCGATCACGCTGCCGGGCCCGCAGTTCGTCGGCGTCGGCATCTTCACGCAGGGCCTGGTGCTCGATCCGCTGACGGCGGCAGGCGCTTCGGTCAGCGGCGCGATCGAGCTGCGCGCCGGCAGCTGACGCGGCGGCGTGCGGGTCAGTGCAGAGTGACCCAGAACGCCGCCCCCGCGGTCAGCGACGGCGCGTCGACGTCGAGGCCGACGACCTGCGTCGCGAACGTCAACGCCGGCGCGCCGACGGGCAGGCTCGAGGGCCATTCCGCATCGCCGGTCGGACCGGGCACGCGCCACGCGCTGGTGACCGGATCGACGCGCAGCCGGCAGCCGGCCGACAACGGCAGCGCGATCGACTGCGGCCCGAACCCGAACACCGCGATCACGAGGTCGTCGACCGGCGCGCAGTGCGCGCGCACCGACGCGCCGCCGGTGAAGTTGCCGGCGATCGTCGTCGTCGGTCCGCCGCAAGCTGCCGCGAACGGCAGCGCCGCGCAGTGGGTCGGTTCGAAACGGATCGCGAGCTGCGCCCGGGCGGTGCCCTGGTACGTGATCGAGGTGCCCCACGGCCCTGACACGCTGGCCGCCGTCGCAGCGGTGTCGACACGCACGCGCAGCGGCGTCCGGCCCGCCGGCAGCGTCGCGTTCACGATCCCGCTCGCGGTCACATCGACCACCCCGTCGTCGCCGAGGTCGAACGCGAAGCTCGCGGCGCCGGTACCTGTCACGGCGACCGACCACTCGATGACGAATCGGCCGACGATCGGGCGCGCCGACCAGAGCTCGTGCAACGTTTCGCCGCCGCTCGCGGCCGCAGTCGCCTGGAACGCGCGGCTCTCGACGTCGAACACGAGTCCGACCGCGGTGGCGTCCCATGCCGGCGAGAAGTCGTAGCTCGCGTCCCCGATCGCCGTCTGCAACGCCACGCGCACCCCGGTCGAAACGTCGGCGCCGACCGGTAGCACGGTGTGCGACGGCCCGGCGTGCACCCCGACCGAAGCCGCCGATGCGACCGGGATCACCTGCGCCGGAACCGTCGGGGCAGCTCCGGCCAGCAGCAGGCCGACGGACACAAGTCGTTGCACAGAAAAGAGTATCGCGCACCTCTCGGCAATGGGTGCGGGGCCGACGATTTCCCGGATCGAGGCGTTTCCACGCCGCCCGGGCGGGCTAGTAGAAGTGCCTTTCTCACGCTGCAACCGTCCGAACCGTCGACCCCAGGTTCCAATGCAGCCGCTGAAACCCTCGATCACTCTCACACTCGTCGCCGCGTCCGCGCTGTCCGCGGCCGCGAGCGCCCAGGTCAATCCGTTCGTCTTCTACCCGCAGGACCCCGAGCGGCAGACGGTGACCTGCACTTCGTTCGTCGGCCGACCGGATGGCAACCTGGCGGCCGAAGCGCTCATGGAGGTCAACCGCGATTACTTCCGCGGCGTCGGCGACTCGAACGGCATCGTCCGCGTGTTCGGCGTCTACCACTGGCTCGCCGACGAGCTGCTGTCGACCAGCGAGACCTACGACATCGTGTTGCGCGACGTGCTGCCGGGCGGCGGCCCGGACATGAGCCCGGTCGGCGAGATCGTCCGGATCCAGAACCTCTCGTCGCCGCCTTCGACTGCCAACCAGCGCGGCACCTGGATCCTCTACGACGGCTTCGGGCTCGGGGGCGGCGTGCTCTTCAACTTCAACCAGCTGCCGTCGAACACCTTCTACGCCGGTGTCGACCTGGCCGCGAACCCGGCCTGGCCGGCGACCGACGGGCACTCGCTGTTCCGCGCCGATCTGCTGAGCGCCAACACCAGCGCGACGCTCGGCGAGAACGAGCGCCTCGGAGCCCCGAACCCGACCTGGGCCGGCAAGCAGGGCGTGCCGTCGTTCACGACGCCGTGGACCTACATCCTCGGCCCGCTGGTCACGAGTCCCAACCTGCACGTCGGCGGCATCGACCCGCTCAGCAGCCGGCTGGGTGCCAACGGCGCCAACATCGGCATGAACGGCCTGTTCCCCGACGTCAGCGGCAACCCACGCAGCGACGGCATCATGGTTCGCGTCACCGACACGCTGGCGCCTGGCGGGCTCTGCTTCCTCGGCGCCTCGCTGGGCTTCCGGCCGCCGGTGTTCCATTTCGGACTGACCGGTATCCTGATCGGCCACAGCCACATCGGCACGGTGCCGATCCCGATGGAGGTCGGACGTCTGCAGGCCGGCGTCTACGAGTTCGGCATCGCGACGCCGGGCACGGTCCCGACCTTCATGATCGGGCAGAACCTGGTGTTCCAGGCGATCGTGTGGGACGACACGATCACGCTCGCCGAATGGACCAACGCCCAGGCGGTCTACTTCTGAGGTCCGTGCGATGCACCTGATGCTCAGGGAGATCTCGGTCGTCGGCTCGCTCGCCCTGCTCGCGCTGGCGACATGGGCGTTCGAAGAACGCGAGGTCGTGCCGGAACCGGCCGCGGTGCGCGCCGACGCCGCGGGTGCGACCGTTGCCGAGGACACCGACGGTTCTGCCGCCGCCGCCGCCGCGAGCGCAACCGTCGACCAGCCGGCACCGGATCACTCGCGCGAGATCGAGCTGCCCGACGGCTCGTTCGTGCCGGCGCTCAACGGCGCGATCGATGCCGCTCCGGTCGGCGACTTCTGGGGGCCCCAGCCGTGGAGCCCGATCGTCGGCGTCGAACGCAACTCGGTCGGACTCGATTGGTACCGGCACGAGGACGGCTCCTACAGCACGACCCAGATGGTCTGGCGCAGCGACCTCGGGCGCAACGTGGCGATGACGCGCGTCGCCCATCCGGGGCCGACGCCGCCGGCGATCGCGCGCTAGCGCGGCGCCGCCCGATCAGCTCTCGAGCAGTTCGCGGAACAATGCGAGCTGCTCGCGCTCCGCCGGCGCGATCGCGCCATCGGCCCGGACCATGAGCTGCGCGGCGTCGAAGAACAGCTGGCGATGCTCGGCCGGCACGAGGGTCGGGTCGACCTCCTCGGGCGGCGGCGGCACCTGCAGCCACTCGCCGACCTTGCCGACCTCGACGTTGGTGAGCCCGATCTGGCCCGCGATGCGCATGATCAGATCGCGCTCCGCCTGCGAGACCTTGAGGTCGGTCCACGCGAACGAGCAGACGAACTTCATGAGGTTCATGCGGGCCGCGGCGTCGAGCTTCATGGCTAGGAAGTGGAACATCCCGGACGTTTCCGGACAATGCGTGACATGACCGAACCGAAGATCGCCGCGCGGACGCCCTACGTGATCGAGTGCGAACCCGGCACCTATGCCTGGTGTGCCTGTGGCCACAGCAAGAAGCAGCCCTACTGCGACGGCAGCCACGCCGGCACCGGCATGGTGCCGAAGGTCGAGGTCCTGAACGAGGCCCGCAAGGTCGCCTGGTGCGGCTGCAAGCACAGCGCCAAGAAGCCGTTCTGCGACGGCGCGCACCGCGACCTGCCGCAGTAGGAGTCGGCGCGACCGCGCCGACCACCCGAATCGGCGACACGATCGTCGGCCGCCGTTGCACGAGGGTATGACGACCCTCCGACTCGGATCCCGATCCACCGTGACGTGCGCGACGCTGGCGGCGACATTCGCCGCCGCGGCCCCGTCGCAGACCCCGTGCTGGGACTTCGGCTCGACGCCGAAGCCCGCAACCCTCGAGGCCAGCGCCCTGCCGCTCGGCTGCGGCTACGCGCCGAGCTGGCCGCAATGGCACCTGTTCACCCCGGCCCATCGTGCCCCCACACCGCACGTCGGCTTCAACCCGGGTCAGGCGCGCATGTTCCCGCGCATCCTCGTGACCTATCGCTGCACCGGCCTGGTGTTCGCGCCGATCGCGATCGATCGCGTCCGCACCCTGGGCTACGTCATCGACCAGCCCGAGTACGCCTGCACGCCGGGCAGCTGACCGCGTTCACCGGCGTGCGAGCCAGAGGCTGCAGATCAGGTCACCGGTGATGTTCGGCACGGTCCGCGTCATGTCGACGACGCGGTCGACGCCGAGGATCAACGCCAGCAGCTCGGGCGGGACGCCGACCTGCGCCAGCACGAGCGCGAGCAGCGGCAGCGATCCGCCCGGCACGCCGGCCGCACCGATCGCGACCAGGAGCGCCATGCCGAGCACGACGGCATAGTCGGCCGGGCCGAGGGCAACACCGGCGACCTGTGCCAGGAACAACACGACGACGCACAGGAACAGTGCGGTGCCGTTCATGTTCATCGTCGCACCGAGCGGCACGACGAAGCCGGCGACCTCGGGCGGCACGCCGAACTCGTCCTCGGCGGTCCGCATCGTGGCCGGCACCGTCGCGTTCGAGGAGGAGGTCGAGAACGCGGTCACGAACAGGCCGCGACACGCGCTCAGGAAGCGCCCGGGCGCGACGCCGGCGAACCCCCAGGCGAGTGCCGGCAGCACGCCGAACTGCAGCAGCAGCAGCCCGGCCATCACCGTCGCGAAGTACCATCCGACGAGCTGCATCAGCGGCAGCCCCAGCGTCACTGCGGCGTGGAAGATCAGGCACGCCACGCCCAGCGGTGCGAGCCGCATGGTCCAGTCGAGGATCACGAGGCAGAGCGCGTAGACGCCTTCGAGCAGCTCCCGCAGCGCCCGCGTCCGCTCGGGCCCGACCCGGATCGAGGCGGCGCCGAGCAGCAGCGCGAACACGATGAGGCTCAGCAGGCCCTGGTTGCTGGCCGCGGCCCCCACGACGTTGGTCGGCACGAGATCGACGAGAACCTGCAGCCAGCCCTTCGCCGCCTGACTCTGCTCGACCTTCGCCTGCGCCGCCGCCACGTACTGGGCCTGCACCTGCGCCGCCACCGCCGCGTCCATGCGACGACCGGGAGCGAGCAGCAGCACGAGCGCGGTGCCGGTCCCGGCCGCGAGCAGTCCGGTGCCGCAGAACCACAGCAGCGTGCGGCCGCCGAGGCGACCGAGCCGCTGCACGGTGCCGAGCCCGGCGACGCCGAGGAACAGCGAGCAGAACACCACCGGCACGACGACCATGAAGAGCAGCCGCAGGAACAGGTCTCCGAACGGCCGCACCAACCGGTCGGCGACCCCTTCGATCGCCGCGAACGTCTCGGACTTCTCGGCTCCGAGCTCGGGTGCGAAGGCGAGGTTGAGGCCGACCCCGGCGACCGCGCCGAGCAGCAGGCCGAGCAGGATCCAGGTCGACAGCGAGATCCGGCGGCGGGTGGACTCCATCGCCGCCGACGTTACCGACGCCGCTCGTCGATCGGAGTTTCGAAAGGCGCCGAAGCGCCGGCTGCGCAATCATGGCGCGATGCTGTCACTGCTCCTGCTCGCCCTGCTGCCGCCCCTGCCCCAGCAACCCGAGGCCTCGCCCGCACCCGAACCGGCACCGAACGTGACGACGGTGTTCACGAGCGGGACGGACGGCTACGACACGTTCCGGATCCCGGCGATCGTGCGCGCCACGAACGGCGACCTGCTGGCGTTCGCCGAAGGCCGTCGCGAGGGCCGCGGCGACGCCGGCGACATCGATCTCGTGCTACGCCGATCGCAGGACGGTGGCGTGACGTGGTCGCCGCTGCAGGTGGTGTGGGACGACGATGACAACACCTGCGGCAACCCGTGCCCGGTGGTCGACCGGAAGAGTGGCGCCGTGCTGCTGCTCTCGACCCACAACCTCGGCAAGGATCACGAGAAGCAGATCATCGCCGGCGAGTCCGAGGGCACCCGCACGGTCTGGCTGCTGCGCAGCGACGACGCCGGCAGCACCTGGGAGCCGGCACGCGAGATCACCACGACGGCGAAGGCGCCGGATTGGACCTGGTACGCGACCGGGCCGGGAGCCGGCATCCAGCTCGAACACGGCGAGCACGCCGGCCGCCTCGTGGTGCCCTGCGACCACATCGAGGCCGAGAGCAAGCGCTACCTCTCGCACGTGATCTGGTCCGACGACGGCGGCGCGACCTGGCAGCTCGGTGGCTCGTCGCCGCAAGACAAGGTCAACGAATGCGAGGTCGTCGAATGCAGCGACGGCAGCCTGCTGCTCAACATGCGCAACTACGATCGCGCGCAGCACGCCCGCCAGGTCTGCATCAGCGACGACGGCGGCCACACGTTCCGCGATCAACGCCACGACCCGACGCTCATCGAGCCGATCTGCCAGGCCAGTATCCGCCGCATCCTGTGGCCCGACGGCGACCGGCCGGGGCTGATCGCGTTCAGCAATCCCGCGCACGCGAAGAAGCGCGCCAACCTGACCTTGCGTCTGAGCCGAGACGACGGCGCCACGTGGTTCTCGAGCCAGGTGCTGTACGCCGGCGGCGCGGCCTATTCGTGCCTGATCGCGCTACCCGGTGCCGATCCCGCCACGCCGGAGATCGGCTGTCTGTTCGAGGCCGACGGCTACCGCCGCATCGATCTCGCGCGGGTGCCGGCGCCGTCGACGCAGCGCTGACTGTCAGGCGCGCACCCGGACGCGGCTCTGACCGCCGCCCTCGGGCACGATGTCGACGACGGTGCCGATGCGCTCGGCGATGCCCTCGACGTGCGAGATCACGCCGATCTGGCAGCCCGACGCCTGCAGCGAGTCGAGCGCGCCGAGCGCAGCCTCGAGGTGCTGGGCATCGAGCGTGCCGAAACCCTCGTCGAGGAAGAGTGTCTCGACCCGCGAACGCGGCGCGGCCAGCGTCGCGAGCGCCAACGCGAGCGCCAGCGAGACCAGGAAGGTCTCGCCCCCCGACAGCGACTGCAGACCGCGGCGGGCGCCGCCGAGGTCGAGATCGACGACGATGAAGTCCATGTCGCGGCCGCGGTTCCGTTCGAGGCGGTAGCGGCCCGCGAGCTCGGCGAGTCGGCGGTTGGCCTCGATCAGCAGCAATTCGAGCGTAAGGCCCTGCGCGAACACGGCGAACGTGTCGCCGCGGCTGTGACCGATGAGATCGTCGAGGCTCGCCCAGACCTCGAAGCGTTCCTCGGCGCGGCGCAGCCGCGGCTCGATCTCCGCCCGCTGGCGGCGCAACAGATCGTCGGCCGCCAGCCGTGTCCGCCGTTCGTCGAGCACCTCGCCGGCGGCGTCCCGGGCGGCACGGGAATCCTCGAGTGCCTGCGCCGCGTCGTCCTCGAGGATCGCCGGCCGATCGGTGTCCTCGTGCCGCTTGCGGATCTCGGCGCACTTCTGCAGCACGGCGCGGGCCCGCCCCTCGGCCTGCTCGAGTTCGCGCAACTCTTCCTCCTGGGCATGCACCGCCTCGGCGCCGAGCTCCGCGGCCTCGCGCACGGCGGTCGGCGACACCCGCGCAGCCTTCACCGCGGCCGCCAGCACGGCGGTCGCCTCGGCGAGTTCGGCCTGGGTGCGCGCGAGCTCGCCCCCCGACGACGCCAGCCGCTCACGGTGCGCGGCGACGGTGGCCGCCGCGGCACGGAAGCGGCCCTCGATCGCCGCTACCTCCCCGAACACACGCTCGGCACGCACGCCCAGCTTCCGCAGCAGCGGCTCCCAGTCCGCGATGCCGTCGAACCCGGGCGCGAGCTCGCGCAGCACTTCGGCGAGGTCGGCCGCGAGCCGCATCGCATCGCGCGCGCGGCCCTCCGACTCGGCGGCGGCGTGCACTTCGGCGTGCGCCAGATCGCGACGGTCGGCGAGTTCGGCGAGCTCGAGCTCGCCGCGCGTCAACGCCGCCTCCTGTTCACCGAGCCGGGCAACGGCGGCGACGATGTCGTCGGGGTCGATCGCGACGACGGCGCCTGCCGTAGCCGCGAGCTCATCCGCGACCTCGAGCCACGCGTTCCGCGCCGGCGCCTGCCGCGCCTCGGCCGCTGCCAACACCGCGAGCGCAGACTGCAGCGCGCGCTCCGCATTGCGGCGCTCGGCCTCGCGACCGGTGATCGCGTCGCGCGCGAGCTCG
>JAGQRB010000636.1 GCA_020425925.1 Planctomycetota bacterium | reverse complement strand
GCACGTTCTCGAGCGAGAACCGGGCGATCGCGTAGCCGAGCAGGAACACCGCGATCGCACGTTCTCGAGCGAGAACCGGGCGATCGCGTAGCCGAGCAGGAACACCGCGGTGTAGTAGCCCGACCGCAGCGGCCGCTTCCGGGTCAGCAGGTAGAGCACGAGCATCACGAGCCCCAGCAGCAGCCCTTCGCAGAGGCCCTCGTAGAGCTGCGAAGGGTGGCGATAGGGCACGACGTCGCGGACCTTGTCCCAGTCGAGCCAGGGCCGGATCGCGTCCCAGTCGATCTTCTGACCGTGCACGTCGAGCTCGGGCAGCCGCGGCCGCACGTCCTCGAACTTCAGCTTGTCGAACGCGACCTGGATGCAGAGCTCGCGCGGCCGCATCTCGACCGCGGGCAGGTGCATCGCACGCTCGGCGACCGGGTCGGTCGGGAACTGCATCGCGCCGGGCGTGTCGCCCGAGGTCACGCGGCCGAACAACTCGCCGTTGATGAAGTTGGCACAGCGAACCGCCAGGATGCCCGGGCACACCGCCAGCGAGCACGAGTCGGCGACGCGGCCCCAGCCGATCTTGTGCCGCCGCACGAACAGCCAGCACGCGATCGCGACCCCGGTGAGCCCGCCGTGGAACGCGAGCCCGCCCTTGTAGACCTTGACGAACTCGAGCGGGTTGAGCAGTGCCTGGTCGTAGAACAGCGCGTAGCCGACGCGACCGCCGAGCATGACGCCGATCACGCAGTAGAAGATGATGTCGGGCGCGACCTCGGGCTTCACCGGCAGGAACCCGACCTTCGCCAGCCGCACCAGGATCCACTGTGCGATGACGAAGCCGATGATGTAGGTGACGCCGTACCAGCGCAGGTCGAACGGCAGCCAGTCCGGCAGGTCGAGCAGGACGGGGTCCCACGCGGGAAAGCTCCAGGCCATCGGCGGGAGGGTAGGGTGCGCACGGCGCAAATGCACGTGCCCATGGCGGTCGGGTATCCTCGCCCACCGCGATGCGAACGCCGCCACGGTTCCTGCTGCTCGGGTTGCTCGTGCCGTTCGCGGCGGCGTGCTCGGGTATCTACGCCGTCGGCGCCGACGTCGTGCGCGCGCCGCAGCTGCCCGAGGACCTGCTGGCGCGCACGATCGAGGCGCGCGGCATCCGCACCCTCGTCTGCCTGCGCGCCGAGAGCCCGGCGAGCGCGCCGAGCGCGCGCGCCGCGATCGGCACCGAGGTGACGTTCCTGCGCGTGCCGATGTCCGCCAACCGGCTGCCCGAACCCGCGACCCTGCTGGCGCTGTGGCAGATCGCCGCCACCGCCGAGCGGCCGCTGCTGGTGCACTGCAAGGCCGGGGTCGACCGCACCGGGCTCGCCAGCGCGCTGTTCGTGCTGCACGACACCGGCGACCTCGAACGCGCGCGCGGCGAGCTCGCACTGATCCCGTTCGGCCACGTCGCGTTCACGTCGACCGGCGCGATGGACCGCGTGCTCGAGCTCTACGCCCCGCACCACGCCGCCGGCACGGCGTTCCCCGACTGGGTGCGGACGGTCTACGCCGCCGGGTTCCGAAGCGATCCCTGACTTTTGTCGCGATCGACCGAACCTGCGGGCCGGCCCGGATCACTGAAGAAGGTGATGACGCCGATCGCCACTGACGAACCGCTGCCGGGCGCCGCCGATCGCGTCGAGCAGCTGCTGGCGAGCCGCGGCGCGCGCCTCCGGGCGCTGGCCGGTCGCCTGCTCGGCCAGGACGCCGACGACGGCCTGCAGGAGGTCTACGCCGCGGCCTGTCGCAGCCTGCCGTCGTTCCGCGGCGAGGCCCGGCTCTCGACCTGGTTCCACCGCCTCGCGATCCGGGTGCTGTGCGCCTACCGCCGACGGCGCGACCGCCGTGCCGGCCGCGAGCTGCCCGACGGCGACGTCGAGCAGCGGCTGTCCGACCGCGCGCTGCGACAGCGCACCAGCCCGCTCGCCGAGCTCGACCAGCGCGAGCGCCGGGCGCGTGTGCTCGGCGCGATCGCCGGCATGTCGCCGCCGCTGCGCGAGGTGCTGCTGCTGCGCGGCGAGAACCTGACCTACGACGAGATCGCTTCCACGCTCGAGCTGCCGCTCGGCACCGTCAAGTCGCGGATGGCGGCCGCGACGATCGGGCTGGCCGAGCGCCTCGCCCGCACCGCCGAGGACGCACCATGAACGACCTGCCCGACGACCTTCCCGAGGAGCCGATCGACG
>JAGQRB010000635.1 GCA_020425925.1 Planctomycetota bacterium | reverse complement strand
GGGGTTCGCGGCGCTGCCGCACCTGCCGGCGCTGAGCGAGCTCTCGCTCACCTGGAGCAACGCCGACGACGCGGCGCTCGCCGTCCTCTCCCGCCTGCGACTCGAGCGCCTCGAGCTGCAGGCATGCCCACGCATCGGCCGCGTGACGATCGAGCGCATCGCGCGCATGGATTCGCTGCGCGTGCTCGCACTCGGCGCCAACCCCCACCTCGAGGCGGACTGGCTCGGTGCGCTCGCGGACCTCGAGCACCTCGAATCGCTCGACCTCGGCATGATCGGCAGCCGCGCGTTCTTCTCGGGCCTCGCCCCGCTGCCGCAGTCCGAGCCGGGAACGGGTGTTACCGACGATCTGCTCGCAGCGCTCACGAAGTTGCCGGCGCTGCGCGCTCTGAATCTCGACTACGCCGGCATCTCGGCCGAGGGACTCATGGCGCTGCGCGCATTGCCCACACTCGAGCGCCTGTCGCTGCGCGGCAGCTTCGCGTTCCTCGACGACGGCGAGTCCGAGCTGCTGCTGCGCTCGTTCCCGAAGCTGCGCACCGTCGTCACCGACGCCGGCGAACGCACGCTGCGCTGACGGCGCGTCAGTCGTGGCGCAGCGCGCGCACCGGATCCATCAGCGCCGCGCGCCGGGCCGGATACATCCCGAACAGCACGCCGGTCATGCACGAGATCACCATCGCGAGCGCGACCGACCACGCCGTGATCACCGCCTGCCAGGTCGTGAAGTGCTGGATCAGGTAGGCGCCGCCGACGCCGAGCAGCACGCCGAGCGCGCCGCCGATGAAGGTCAGCGTCACGGTCTCGATCAGGAACTGGAACGTGATGTCCCACTGCGACGCGCCGATCGCGCGGCGGATGCCGATCTCGCGCGTCCGTTCGGTGACGCTCGCGAGCATGATGTTGAGGATGCCGATGCCGCCGACCAGCAGCGAGATGCCGGCGATCACCGGCAGCACGAGGTCGAACGTGCGCTGGGTGCGGGCGCGCTGCTGCAGCAGCTCGATCGGCACGGTCACCGAGTAGTCCTTGCGGGCGTGGAACTTCTCGAGGATCGCGTGGATCGCGCGCGCCATGCCGGGCACGTTCTCCTCGCGGTCGACGCGGCAGACGATCTGGTGCAGCTCGACGCGGGTGTATTCGCTGTTGCCTTCGTTCGACGAGTAGCTCGTGAAGCCGAGGCGATCGACCACCGACTCGAACGGCACGTAGACCTCGAGCGCGCGGTCGTCGATGCCGAGGATCTCGCGGTCGGGGTTGCTGGTCGTGAAGTCGGGCAGCACGCCGACGACGCGGTAGAACTCGGAGCCGATCTTGAGGTCGAGCTCGAGCGGATCGCCGAGGTACTTGGCCTCGTGGATCACGCGTGCCCGCACGACGCAGACGCGCGAGCGGGTCTGGCCATCGCCCTGCGTCAGCACCCGGCCGTACATCGGCGCGAGCTTGAGGTTGTGGAAGTAGTCGGGCGTGACGCCGTGGATCTTGGCCTCGACGCGGCGGCCGCGGAACCAGATCCAGTCCTTGACGTCGTGCACCGGCAGCGCCGCCACCACCGGCGTCAGCGTGCGCTGGATCTGGTGCAGGTCGTCGAACGTCAGGCCGTAGCGCAACAGGTAGCGTCCCTCGGCCTTCTTGGCGTCCTCCTCGGCCGGCGGTTTCTGGGCGTTGATGATGATGTTCGTGGTGCCGAGCTCCTCGATCTGCGCCAGGATCGTGCGCCGCGCGCCCTCGCCGGCCGAGACCATCGAGACCACCGACGCGATCCCGAAGATGATGCCGAGCGCGGTGAGCAGCGACCGCAGCTTGTGGCGCCGCAGGTTGCGCAGCGCCTCGACGATCAGTTCGCCGAACATTCCGCCTCCTCCGCCGCCACCGCGGCCCGCTGGTTCTCGTTCGAGGCGACCATGCCGTCGCGCAGCGTGATGCGCCGCTCGGCGACCGCGGCGACGTTGGGGTCGTGCGTGATCATGACGATCGTGCGACCGCTGCCGTGCAGCTCGACGAACAGCTTCATGATCTCCTTCGAGGTCTTCGAGTCGAGGTTGCCGGTCGGCTCGTCGGCGAGGATCAGCGCCGGCTCGTTGACCAGCGCGCGCGCGATCGCGGCGCGCTGGCACTCGCCGCCCGACAGCATCGTCGGCAGGTGGTCGCCGCGATGGCCGAGCCCGACCTTCTCGATCAGCGCACGCGAGCGCTCGCGGCGCTCCTTGCGCGGCACCCGGGCGTAGAGCAGCGGCAGCTCGACGTTCTCCTCGACGGTCAGGTGCGAGACCAGCTGGAACGACTGGAACACGAACCCGATCCTGGTCTTGCGCACGCGCGACAGGCTGAGGTCGTCGAGCGTCGCGACGTCCTCGCCGACCAGGAAGTACGAACCGTTGGTCGGCCGGTCGAGGCAGCCCAGGATGTTCAGCAGCGTCGACTTGCCCGAACCCGAGGCGCCGACGATCGCGACGTAGTCACCCTCGCGGACGCAGAGATCGACGCCGCGCAGCACCGGCACCGGGTTCTGCGGCGTGCCGTAGGCCTTCTCGATGCCCTGCAGCTCGAGCACCGCGGCGCGCGGATCGCGATCGTCGCCGACGGCGCTCACGACTTGCCGTCGCCCTTCTCGGCCGCCGCCGGCTCGGTCGCCTCGGTGCCGTCGCCGGCGGCTTCGGCGCCGTCCGCCTTCTTGTTCGACTCCGGCAGCACCGGGTTGTAGAGCAGCACGTCCTCGCCCTGCTGCAGGCCGTTCACGACCTCGACGAAGTTGTCGTTCGACGGGCCGATCTCGACCTTGCGCCGCACCGGCCCCTTGCCGGGCTCCATGACGTGGCAGAACTGCTCGCCGTCGGCGGCGAACACGCTCTGCAGCGGCACGTAGAGCGCGTCCTTGCGGGTCTCGACCTCGACCTCGGCCTTGGCGCTGATCCCCGGCCGCATCTGCTTCTCGATGCCCTCGCCGTGGATCGTGACCTCGACGTCGAACTTCTTGACCTCGCTCGAGCCGCCCCACTCCTGGTTGCCGGCGACCGACGCGATCTTGCTGACCTTGCCCTCGAGCACGAGCCCGGGGTAGGTGTCCATCGTCACACGCGCGATTTGGTCGACCTTGACCTTGTCGATGTCGGCCTCGTGCACCTCGATCTTGACCTGCATGACGCGCAGGTCCGGGATCGTCATCACGGTGTGGCCGCCCCAGATCTCGCCGCCGACCTTGATGTTCTCGCGGTACCACGGCTGGTGCGGATCGCCGTAGAGCACGATGCCGGGGCAGGGCGCCTTCAGCGTCATGTTGTCGAGGTCTTCCTTGCGCTCGTCGAGCTGCTTCTGCTGCGCCACCAGCCGCTTCTCGCCCTGGGTCACGCTGACGCGCTTCTGCGCCAGCTCGGACTCGCCGCGCTTCTTGGCCGTCTGCAGCTCGCGCTTGGCGTCGTCGAGCGCCGTCTGCAGGTCCTTGAGCTTCATCGGGTGCGTGTATTTCTCGAAGATCTGCATGTCGAGCTCGGCGCCCTCCTTCTGCACGACGGCGCGCTCGTACTTGATCTGGTGGTCCTCGAGCTCGGAGCGCTTGATGAAGTTCTCCGTCAGCAGCTTCTTGCTGTCCTCGAGGTTCTTCTCGGCGCGATTGAACTCGGTTTCGGCATCCTTGATCGCGACCTCGAGCTTCTTGCGCTGCTGCGGCGCCTCGCCGTCGCGGTACTTCTCGAGCTCCTTCTCGGCCTTCTCGACCGTCACCTCGGCCTTCGCGACCGCGGCGACATTCTCGACCTCCTTGATCTCGAGCTCGGTCTTCGCGGCCTTCAGGCTGGCGTCCGACTGCAGCACCTCGAGCTCGAGCGTTTCGATGCGCGACTCGATCTCGGTCGGGTCGAGCTGGCAGATCACCTCGCCCTCCTCGACCGACTTGCCCTCGTCGACCAGCGAGGTGATCTTGCCCTGTCCGCGAATCTTCGGCGTGACCTTCTGCGAGTCCTTCGCGACCAGCGTGCCGTTCTCCGTGATCGTGATCCGGAGGTCGCCGCGCTGCACCGCGAAGAGTTCGCCGGACCGGGCCTCACCACCGGCCTCGACCTCCGTCGATCCGGCCCAGAACCAGCCGCCGAGGCCGAGTGCCGCGACGCCACCGAGGATGAGCTTGCCGTTCATTGCCGATTCTCCTTCACTGCCACATGCCGCTGTCGTCGACGAAGAATAGTCCCATGTCGCGCAGCAGCGACAGCCGCGCCAGGAAGTGGTCGACCTTGAGCCGGATCAGCGCGTTCTTGGCGTTGACCAGCGCCTGCCGCGCCTCGAGCAGGTCGCGGTTGTCGACCGTGCCGGCCTCGTAGCGGATCTCGCTCACGGTCACCGCGGCCTGCTCCTGACGGATCTGGCCCTCCTGCAGCACCACGCGTTCTTCGGTGCTCTTCAGCTGCCGCAGCGCGTCGCGGATGTCGAGATCGAGCTGATCCTCCTGCAGCGTCAGCCCGCGCCGCGCCTGCTCGAGCGAGATCAGCGCGTTGCGGTAGCTGTTGCGCTGCGCCTTGCGTTGCAGCGGCAGATCGAACTCGAGGCCGATCGACGAACTCCAGTTCTCGGGGCGAGCGGAGTTGACGTCCGTGCCGCTGCCGACGACGCCGTAGCGCGCGCTGAGGTCGAGATTCGGCAACAGGCCGTTTTCGGCGATCTGCAGCGCGCGTTCGGCGTCCTCGACCTGCTGCCGCTGGGTGATCAGGTCGAGCCGGTTGTGCCGCGCCGCGGCGACCGCGGAATCGACCTCGAGGCGCACCGGCTCGTACGGCGGCTCGGCGTCGGCGACGTCGATCGCGGCGGTCGTCGCCAGGCCGAGCTGGATCTTGAACTCGTCGAGCGCGCGGTCGTAGGCGGCGCGCGCGCTGATCAGCTGGTCCTGCGCCTGGATCTCGTCGCGCCGGGCGCGGAAGACCTCCTGCTGGGTGTTGCGATCGACCTGGTAGAGCGCCTCGGCCTTGCGGCGATCGAACACCGCACCGGCGTAGCGGGTGTCCTCGTTGGCGAGCAGCTGGCGCTGACTGACGAGATCGAAGTAGGCCCGCGCGATCTGGATCGAGAAGTTCTCGCGGAACCGTTCGAACTCCCGGATCGAGTAGACCAGCGAACGCTCGGCCTGGGTCAGCGACTCGTGCGAGACCATGTAGCCGGCGCCGCGCAGCAGCGGCTGGGTCAGCGTCGCGTTGATCGAACTGCTGTAGCTGTCGATCACGTTCTGGTTGCCGTAGGGCCAGATGCCGTTGACCGACGACGTCAGCGCCAGCGTGCCGCCGGTCGGCAGGATCTGGCTGCCGCCGAAGCTCAGCGAGCCCTGGTTCTGCGGGTTGCCGATCTTGCGGTCCGACCACAGCGCACTGACCGCCGAGTTGAACTGCGGCCCGAAGTTGAAGCGTGTCAACGACAGCGACAGCCCGGCCTGGTAGAGCGCCTCGCGCCGCGCCAGGAAATCGCGGTTCTGTTGCACCGCGGTGCGCAGCGCGCGCTCGAGGTCGTAGAGCTCCTCGGGCTCGACCGGGTCGCCGGCGCGCGCGGCCATCGCGGCCGGGTCGGTGTCGACCGCGATCGCGGGCGTCTTGCCGGGATCGCCAGGCTGGTGGTCAGCTGGCTGGTCGTCAGCTGACTGCGGATCCGGGGCCTGGGGATCGTCCGGGGCGGTCGCGCCGGCCGCGCTCTGGCTGCCGGCTTCGTTCGCTCCGGGCTCCGGCTGGGGCTCCGGCTCCGCCTCCGGGGGCAGCGCGATCGGCTGCTGCACCCATTCGCGGCGATCGCCGAGCACGCGCTCGATGCCGTCGCCGAGGATCGTGTCGACCTCGCGATCGGCATCCTCGCGCCAGGAGGCCAACGAGCAGCCGGTGAGCAAAACCGCGCACGCGGCCGGCAGCAGCGCTGCCGGCGAGTATCTGGGGCCTGGGGTTGGCATTGGGGGCAGTCCGGTCGTGGCCGCCGGACCGAGGGTTACGAACTCGGGCTCTCGGACGCTGAGGAGCCCGGACACCTTCCCGGATTCTCCCGAGTCGTGCCGCAGGATGGAACCCGAGGCCGGCGGGATTGTAAGGGCGAAAGGCCCAACGCGTCACCGGGCCCCCGGTTCACTGCCGCGACCTCGATCAGCCGCCGGGACCGCCCGTCGGCACCGGCAGTTCGCGCCGATCGTTCGAGGGACACGGGTGGCCGTCGACGCGGATGTCGTTGAACACCCGCCAGACCCCCGGGGTCTCGTTGGCGATGACGCCGGCTGCCTGCCGCTGACTCCAGGTCCCGACGTCACCGCGGAGCGTGACCGAACCGTCCGAGACCGTGACCGCGATGTCGCG
>JAGQRB010000634.1 GCA_020425925.1 Planctomycetota bacterium | reverse complement strand
GCTCAGCAGCAGCAGCTCGCCGGCGCGTTCGCAGCGCACGTGCGCGGGCAGGTGCGCGAGTCGCTCGTACGCGGCGTCGGGGTCGCCGGGGCGCACCGCGAGCAGCAAGAGCGGCGCCCCGGCCGTCTCGTCCGCATCGACCGGGTCGACCGCGAGACCGAACGCGGCGCCGCCGGCCGCGACGGTCTGAACGAACTCCGCCAGCGAGCCGCCGAGCGCGCGCCGCAGCGCCAGCAGACCGAGACCCGCGAACGCGCGCACCTCGGCCGGCAGGTCGTCGGGCAGCGACCCGATTGCGGCGGTCAGCGCCGCGCGGGCCGCCGGCGGATCAGGCACGACGACGACCGCGATGGCGTCGGTGCCGAGCGCCGCGCGGATCACCGCGGCGGGATCCTGGGCCCGTGCCGCGCTCGCGAACCCGGCCGCGAACGCGAGCGCTGCTCCACCGAGCCGCCGCGAGATCGCCATCGGCGTGCGGGTGGCCGGGCGGCCGACGGACCCTGTCGCCGACGTGGTCGACGCTGGTCGGATTTCCCGGGTTTTCGGCGTGGATCCCATGATCGGGCGGCGTCCCAGGCATTCGCGCCGCCGGCGCGCGCGGGGACGACGTTCTCGTTCCGGGACCGGCGCGCGGCGCGAATGGGCGGTTGCCCGACCCGGATGGGCTACTATTCGGTCGGGAGCAGCGTGCTGCTCCCTCCCCCCAGACCCCGATGCGACCCCGCGACCTCATGATCCTCGGCCTCGTGCTGGCGTTCGCCGCCGGTGTCGGGGTCGTGCTGTTCGCCGGCGACACCCTCGCCACCGAAGTCTCGCCGCGCCCGGAGCCGACTGCCGCGCTGCCGGACCAGCCGGTCGAACCGGTGGCGAACGACGCACCCGCGATCCCCGCTGCGACCGAGGTGTTGGCGCCGCTGAGCGCGAACACCGACATCCGCGAGGACGTCGACACCGCCGGCTGGACCAAGGGTGTCGTGATGGGCGACATCTCGGTCGCAGTCTCGGTGCTCGACCAGATCGGCTCGCTCAGCGTCATCCTCGAGGAGCTGCGCGGCCCGCTGACCGCCGGCGGCACCTACGAACCGCCGTTCAAGAAGGTGGTCGCGGTCGAACGCGGGCTCGGCACGCCGACGTTCCGGATCGACGACGTGCCGTTCTCGAAGCACCCCTACACCATCAGCGTCTACGCGCCGGGCCTCAACGGCGGTCGCCGCACGCTGTCGATCGACGAGCACACCCCGCTGCACGACAACGTCGTGCTTAAGGTCACGCCCGGGCGGCCCTACTCGATCCTGGTCCGCGACCAGGACGCCAACCCGTTCGCCCGGATCGACGTGAGGCTGTTCCCGGTCGGCGCCCCGAGCGGTCGCAAGGAGTGCGTCGGCGTCACCGACGGCTACGGCAGCGTCGTGTTCGAGAACGTGCTCGCCGGGGACTACCAGCTCTACGCCGGCCAGCAGGGCATGCAGCTCTGCGAGCCCAAGATCGTCACGGTGCAGTCCGAGGCCCGGGTCTACGGCGACAAGGTCCAGGCCCAGGGCGAGACGCTCGTGATCGAGCGCGGCGTGCCGCTGCAGCTCACCGTCAGCAACCGCGGCGGCTACGCGATCCCCGACGCCAACGTCAAGCTGCAGGCGACCGACCGGATCCAGCTGGTGGTCGTCGACGCCGTCACCGACGGCGCCGGCCGCGTCGAGTTCCCGCACGTGACGCCCGGCAAGTGGATGCTGACGATCACGAAGCAGGATCACCAGCCCTGGACGCGCCAGATCACGATCACCGACGGGCAGCTGCCCGAGCTCGTCGACGCCCGACTGACTCGCCTGCGCTGATCGCCCTGCGGGCCGATCGGCGCGCTTGCGCTGACCCGGCCTGGAAAGTCGCGGCGCGCGCCCTAGATTTCGGGCTCGCCGCCATGGGTCAACCGATCATCGACCTGGGGTCCCTCGATCTCGACCGCAACGTCGTCCCCGAGGACGAGCTCCGGACCGCTCTGCCCCACCGCCACCAGTTCCAGCTGTTGGACGGGATCTGCTACCACGATCCGGAGGCCGGCATCGCGGTCGGCTACAAGGACTGGCCGGCGGAACCGTGGTGGGCCGCGGGCCACGTGCCGGGCCGGCCGATCATGCCCGGCGTGCTGATGATCGAGGGCGCCGCGCAGGTCGCGTCGTTCCTGATCAAGAAGACGAACGAGTGGGCCAGCGACCGCTTCATCGGCCTCGCCGGGCTCAACGAGGTGCGCTTCCGCGGCACGGTGTCGCCGCCGGCGCGGGTCTACTTCGTCAGCGGCAAGGTGCGGCTGTCGGGCCAGCGCCTCGCGCGCATGCCGGCGCAGGTGTTCTGCGACGGCGAGATGAAGATGGAGACCGAGCTGCTCGGCGTGATGCTGTGACGGCGTGACGCAGCGCCCCAGAACGGCCCGGGTACCACGCTGGTTCCTGCTGCTGCCGGTGCTCGCGGTGCTGCTGTGGTGGCCGCTCGATCCCTACTGGCAGAGCGACGACTTCCTGGCGCTGCACTACGCCCACGACTTCGGCAACGTGCTGCACGACTTCGTCGGGCCGCAGTACGGCGCGACCGACATCTGGTTGTTCTACCGGCCGCTGATCACGCTGAGCTTCTGGTTCGACGGGCTCGTCGCCGGCGCCGAGCCGTTCTGGTCGCACCTCTCGAACGTGCTTTCGCACGGCGTCAGCACGCTGCTGGTCGCGCTCTTGTGGCGGCGTTTCCTGCCCGACTCGCGCGCCTTCCTCGCCGCGCTGCTGTGGGCCGCGATCCCGGGCCACGTCGGCACGCTGGCGTGGGCCGTCGGCCGCGTCGACTGCCACACCGTGGTCTGGTGTCTGCTGGCGCTGCTGCTGTTCGTCCGGCAGTGCGAACGCGTTCGCCGCGGCGAGCCGGCACGGCGCTGGCCGACGCTCGCCGCGTTCGCGCTCGCACTGATGAGCAAGGAGCTCGCGTTCGTGGTGCCGGCGCTGATGGTGTTGCTGGCGTGGCTGACCGCCGCACCGGGGACCGGCCAGCGTTGGCGCTTCGCGCTGCGCCAGACCGCGCCGGCCTGGCTGCTGTTCGCCGGTTATCTGGCGTTGCGCTGGCTCGCGCTCGGGCGCTTCGGCGGCTACCTCGGCTCGAGCTACGACCCGGCGGCGATGTTCGCGGGTCTCGCGACCTACGTCGCGAACCTCGCGGTGCCGCTGCGTTGGAGCGGCAAGGCACTCGCGGCCGCGACCGGTCTGCCGGGCTGGCTCGCGCTCGCCGCGGCCAGCGCTCCGCTGCTGCCGGCGATCCTCTACTGGGGCCGGCGGCCGTTGCGCCTGCTGGCGGCCGTACTCGTCTTCGGAGTCGCATCGGCACCGCTCGCCGCCTTCCTCGCCGGCGCCGACAACGTGCACAACCTGCGCTACTTCTACCTGCCGTCGATCGTGCTCGCGGGTCTGTTGGCGGCGCCGGGACCGCTCGCGGCCGGCTGCATGATGCTGGCCTGGGCGCTGCCGTTCGTGGCGGTGCGCGCCGAGCAGCGCGCCGCCGACCGTGAGTCTGCGGCAGCGCACGCCGCGATGCTGCAGGCCGCGGCAGACGGCGCCGCGTCACCGATGTTCGTCGCCGGCCTGCCCCACAGCAACCCGAGCGGCACCGCCGTGCAACTGCACTTCGGCGTCGACCGCATGCTGCTGCCGCCGTTCGGCGACGGGCGCGTCCGGCCGCTCGCGCTGCGGCCGCTGGTCGATGCGCCGGCGGTTTTCCGGCTGTCCGACGACAACGCGCCGACGGCGCTGCCGGCCGGCTCGACGTTCCGCTTCGACGGCAGCGCCACGCTGGTGCCGGCACCCGCGCCGACCCCGCTGCCCGATCTGCCGATCACCGGCGACGCCGGCGGCGTGGTCGACTTCACGACTTCGCTCGACGAGGCCACGGCGAACTTCCGCACGCTGTTCGAGCAGCGCCGACCGTCGTTCGGGATCGCGACCCCGGGGGTCAAACCCGCCCTCTACCGCCTGACGATCTTCACCGCCAACGGCTACCTCTGCTGCTCCTGCGCCGACTACGGCCTCGGGCCGGCCGGCGCCGGCTGGCTCGACGGCCTGCGGCTGCTGGTGCACGACCCGGTCTCGGGCACCCAGGCCGCTCGCACGGCGCTGCGCGACGACGCGCTGGCATCGGCCGATCTCGTGGTGCCGACCGCGATCGACCTCAGCACCGACTTCCCGGTGCTGCTCGAGGCCGGCTCGGCCACCATGGGGCCCCGCGGTGTCGTATTTCGCCCCACCCACCGGGCCCGCCGGCTGCTGATCTTCCGATTCGGCCGTAGTTATGCCGCCTGGGTACGACTAGTGCAGGGCAAGGGCTGAAGGTCTCAGCGCGGCAACCGGAGCTGCCGATGAGAGGCTTCGGACCCTCCTCGCCCTCGATGACCAGCTCAGCAGCAGCCCAGGAAACCCGCCCACGATGGCTCCGCCCGGAGTGGCTGGTCGCGGCGTTGGTGGTGATCGCTCTCGCGCTGCGCCTGCCGCTGCTCGGCGACCCGGTCTGGTTCGACGAGGCCTGCATGTCGAACCAGCGCATCGGCACGTTCGACCAGCTCGTCGCCACCATCTACGTCGACATCCACCCGCCGTTCTGGATCACGTTCATGCACCTGTGGAACCGGCTGTTCGGCGACGGCGAGTGGTCGCTGCGGCTGCCGCCGTTGCTGGTCGGGCTGGCGACGATCCCGCTGCTGTTCGTCACCGGCCGCCGGCTGGTCGGCGAGACCGCGGCGCTGTGGGCCGCGGCATTGCTGGCGCTGTCGCCGGCCCACGTCTGGTACTCGGCGGAAGGCCGACTCTATACCGCGCTCGCGTTCACCGCGTTGCTCGCGGTCTGGAGCTTCGGGCGCATCCTGGTGCGACGCGACCGGCGACTCTGGGTGTTCGCGCTGCACGTGCTCAACATCGCGGTGATGCTCGCGCTGCACTACTACCTCGCGATCTACGTCGTGCTGCTCGCGGCGATCGCGCCGTTGGTTGCGCGCGGCTTCTCGCGCTCGGCGCTGCGACTGCTGTGCTGGCACGGATTCGGCCTGCTGCTGCTCGCCGGTTTCGTGTTCGCCAAGCAGCGGCTCGGTGAGTTCGAGACCTCGCAGGAGTACCTGCGCGAACTGCTGCCGCAGGGTCTCTACGACCTTTTCTTCGTCTGGAACTGGACCGGCAATGCGCTGCCGCCGCTCGGCCTGCACCCCGCACTGGCGCGCTGGCTGCCCGAAGGCCTCGCGCTCGGACTCGTCGGGCTCGGCATCGTGCACCTGCTCGGCAGCCAGCGGCGCCACCGGCTCGGCGTCTACGTGCCGGCGTTCGCGCTGACGATCCCGGCGTTCCTGGTGCTCAGCGCCTGGGCCGGCCTCGGCCACACCTTCATCGAACGCTCCTGCCTGCCGTCGCTGCCGTTCTTCCTGCTGATCGTCGGCGCCGGCATCGCCTGGCTGCCGCGCCGGCTCGGCTACGCCATCGGCGGTCTCGCATTGTTGCTGGCCGGCGCCGCCGACGCGTCGATGTACGCGCACCGCCAGACCCACTGGACGGTCTACAAGCCGAAGCCGGACTGGCGCGCCGCGGCGCGCTGGCTCGGCGAGGAGATCGATCGCGGTGGCGATGGCCGCGCCGTGTTCACCTCGATGCCGAACGCGCGGCCACTGCCGTACTACGACGTGCGGATCCAGGACGAGAAGAACCTGCTGCCGCCGATGACGCCGGACGAGATCCGCGCCAAGGTCGGCAAGCACCTCGGCAGCATGGTCGGCGACTTCGCCGGCCGGTTCTTCGAGCGCTTCCAGGCCCATAACCGAGCGCTGCTCGAGGGCGCGAAGCTGCGCCTCTACAAGAGCCGCAGCGAGCCCGACGCGCTGCGACGCGGCGGCCACCTCGGCCGCGGCGAAAGCGACGGCATCTGCTACCTGCTGCAGAACCTCTGGCACCCGCCGCGCGACGCCGACACGACGGTCGAGGACCTGCTCGAGAACCCGAAGGTCGAGGTGCTCGAGTCGCACGAGTTCCCCGGCATCCGGGTCTACAAGGTGAGGATCGCGCCGTGAGTGCCGCCGGCGAGCCGAGCTACGACCTCTCGGTCGTGATCGCGTGTTACCAGGAGGAAGGCCACCTGCGCGAATCGGTGCGCCAGCTCACCGAGGTACTCGACGCGACCGGCCGGTCCTACGAGCTGTTGTTCCTCGAGGACAAGAGCACCGACCGCACCGCCGAGATCATCGCCGAGCTCGTCGCCGACAAGCCGCACTGGCGCGCGGTCTACCACCAGCAGAACGTCGGCCGCGGCGGCACGGTCACCGAGGGCTTCCGGCTGGCGCAGGGTCGCATCGTCGGCTTCCTCGACATCGACCTCGAGGTCCACGCCCGCTTCCTGCCGGCCGTGCTCGAGGCGATCGATAGCGGCGCCGACGGCGCGACCGCGTTCCGCGGCTACGAGGTCGAGCCGCGCTTCACGAGCATCGTGCGGCACGTGCTGAGCCAGGGCTACCGCTGGCTCTTCCGCATGCTGTTCGACGTCCCGTTCAAGGACCCGGAGACCGGCTTCAAGTTCTTCCTGCGCGAGAAGATCGTCCCGGTCGCGCTGCGCACGCGCGACGTCCACTGGTTCTGGGACAGCGAGATCATGGTCCTCGCCCACAAGGCCGGGCTGCGCATCGTCGAGGTGCCTTGCCGCTTCGAGCGGCGCGCCGACAAGCAGTCGACCGTGCGCATCCTGCCGGACGTCTGGAAGTACCTGGTCGCGATCCGCGCGTTCAAGAAGCGCCTGCGCGCCCAGCGACGCGCCGCGTCGGCGCCGGCCGAAGCGCAGCCCGAGAGCGAGATCAGCTCCGAGGTTCCGAGTCGACGCTGAGTGTCGCGGTGGTCGGCACCTCGTCGGTCAGGATCTCGGCGACGTCGAGCTGCCGGCAGGTGCACGGCACGCCGAGCAGATCGCTGAGCGACGGCGTCGTGCGGCCCTCGTCGCCGGAGATCCACTCCTTGACGTAGGTGCCGTGCTGGCAGCGCACCCGCAGCTCGACACCGCCGTCGGTCACGGCCAGGCCGAGCACCGCGAGCGACCGCTCGCGATCGAGGTCGGCGCGGCGGTGCGCGACGCGCTGCGGCGTGCGCTGCACGATCGTGCCGGCGAACTGCGCAGCCGCGGCCGCACGCGCGGGATCGATCGCCCCGTCGGCCGCGACGTCGACGCGGTAGATCTTGTCGAAGTGCGTGTTCTTCCAGTAGACGACGCGCTCGCGCCCGACCCGCACGAACGGATCGAGTTCGATCGCGCCCTCGGCGCGCGCCTCGATGTCGCGCCGCAGCTCCTCGAGGTCGATCAGCGGATTGCGCGCCCCGATCACCTCGTAGACGAACGGCCGCCCGCGGCCGAGCATCAGCACGTCGATGTCCTCGCGCCCGGCGCCGTGGAACTTGCCGGTCTTGGCCTGCATGCGCGGCAGGATGCGCCGCCCGATCAGCTCCTGCACCGACTCCTTGGTCAGCTTGCCGAAGCCCTCGCACTGCGGACAGCCCTTGCGCCGCCGCCGATCGCCCTTGCACTTCGGGCAGTAGAAGATCGTCTGCGGCAGCCCGCGCACGAGCTTGCGGTAGCGCGATTCGAGCCAGAGATTGCTGCGGGGCCCGTCTGCGGGGCGTCGGGTTTCGGCCGGTTCCATTTCGGGCCGACCATGAAAGGAGCCGGCGGGCCGCGGTGCAAGGGCTGGGCGGCCCTGGCGCCTACAGCCGCGCTTCGGCGCGCCCGCGCTGCTTGCGAAGCGCCGAGTTCTGGCGCTCGGTGTGGCGCTCGAGGAAGCGGCCGACGAGGCCGAAGAACTCCTTGAGGTCGAGCGGCGTCTGCAGGAACGAGTGGATGTCGAACTTGCTCTTCTCGAGCTGCATGTCGCGCACGTTCTTCGACGCGGTCATCACGAACAGCTCGGCGGCCTGGTCGACCTGGCGGACGTGGTGCAGCAGCTTGACGGTGTCCTTCTGGCGCGGGTCGACGCCGAGGAAGACGCAGCCGAAATGGCGGCCGCGCATCTGGTTGATCCCGGCCTGACCGCTGCCGACGGTCACCTCGAACTCCGGGAACTGCTGGAGCCCCATCTTGATCTGGTCGCGGATCAACGGGTCCTTCTCGACGAGCAACACTTCCATGTTCACAGGCCTCCGCCGGCCCTATCGGCCGAAACCCGCCTGCCGCTGCACGGAACGGCGAGCTGCCGATGGCAACGGCGCTTGACTCGGCGCCGCCGGCTCGCGACCGTGCGGCGCGTGAACTTCCTCGCGGGCGTCGACGAAGCCGGGCTCGGGCCGATCCTCGGGCCGCTGGTGGTCGCCGGCGTCGCGATGGCCGGGCCGGCGGGCGCCGATCCGTGGCGGGCGCTGCGCGGCCAGGTCTCGCGTCGCAAGCACGTCAAGGGCAAGGTCCGCGTCGCCGACAGCAAGAAGGTCAACCAGGGCCCGCAGGGCCGGCAGCGGCTCGAGGAGACCGCGCTGGTGTTCTGGACCGCGCGGCACGGCAGCACGCCGGCGACGCTGCGCGAGTGGCTCGAGCAGCTCGGTGCCGACCTGCCGCAGCTGTCGCGCTGCCCGTGGTACGAGGACCTCGACCTGACGCTGCCGCTCGCCGCCGACCCCGGCCTGGTCGAGCTGCGCGGCGCGGTGGTCGCCCGCGCGCTCGGCCGGCACGGCATCGAGCTGCTCGATCTGGCGGTGCGGCCGGTAGACGTCGAGGAATGGAACGGCCTGATCGCCGACACCGACAACAAGAGCCGCGCGCACTTCCACGCCTACGCCGAGGTGCTCGGCCGCATCCTCGACCGCGTGCCCGCGGCGCCGCCCGCCGCCGGCGGGGAGGGTGACAGCGAAGGCGATGCACCCGCGCGCCGACAGCTCGTCGCCGACCGCTGCGGCGGTCGCATGCACTACGAACACGACCTGCGCCGGCTGCGGCCGCGCGCCGAGGTCGAGATCGTGCTCGAGACGCCGGCGGTGAGCTCCTACCTGCTGCGCGAGCAGGGCAGCGAGATCACGGTGACGTTCGCCGAGCGCGGCGAGGAGCGCGCGTTCCCGACCGCGCTGGCGAGCTGCTTCGCGAAGTACCTGCGCGAGCTCATGGTCGAGGTGCTCAATCGCTGGTTCTGCGCCCGGATCCCCGGACTGAAGCCGACCGCGGGCTACTACGTCGACGGCCACCGCTTCCTGGACGACGTGCTGCCCCAGGTCGAAGCGCTGGCGCTGCCGCGCGAACGGCTGGTGCGCGTGCGCTGAGACCCCGTCGGCCGGCCGGCCGGCGCGGCGACTACTCGCGCTTCTCCATCTCGCGCTGCAGGAACGCGCGCGCCGTGCGCCAGCCGCGCTCGACCGAGCGCAGCGACATGCCGAGCGCCTCGGCGGTGGCGGCATTGTCGAGGCCGCCGAAGAAACGCAGCTCGACCAGCTGCGCCAGCTGCGCATCGACCGCCGCGAGCTGCCCGAGCGTCTCGTCGACCGCGAGCAGGCCGTCGACGTTGTCCTGCACCGCGAGACCTTCGGCGTCGAGATCGACGCGTTTGCCCTCGCCGCGCTTCTTGGCGGCGCGGGCGCGGGCGTGGTCGACCAGCACGTTGCGCATCGCACGCGCCGCGACCCGCAGGAAGTGCGAACGGTCGGCGAAGCTCGCGCCGGGCTCGACCAGCCGGACGTAGGCCTCGTTCAGCAGCGCGGTCGCCTGCAGCGTGTGGCCGGCGCGCTCGCGCCCGATCAGGTTGCCGGCGATCCGCCGCAGCTCGTCGTAGACCAGCGGCAGCAGCTCCTCGGCGGCGAGATCGTCACCTTCACTCGCGCGCCGCAGCAGACGGGTCGTCGCCGCCCGATCTTCGGGGCCGTCCATCCGGAGCGGGATTGTCGCGCCGGCGGGCGAACTCGTCCAGGGCCGTGACGACGCGACGCCGACATCCTCGACCGTCAGCAGGCACAGGCCGGCTGAGGTGACGTGGACCCGGTCCTCACGCCCCTACCCCTCTTTCGCGCTGCGTTCGTCGGCGAGCGCGGCGAGGCAGGTACCTTTCGTCAGGCTGCGGCCGAGGAGCTGAATCTCGAAGTCGCCGTCGTATCGCGACCCGACGTGCAGTCCTGGCACACTCGCCGGCCCCAACCGCGCAACCGCGCGGCCGAGAGGGTGTTGATCAGCCAGCGATCAGCCGACGTCGACCGACCACTTCAGGCCGTTGATCGTCGCGCCGCCGCTGTTGAAGAAGCGCACCTGCGAGCCGGCCGGCACCGTGATCGTCACGCTGGTCGCGGTCTCGCTGCCGCCGACCGTCGCCAGCACGACGCCGTTCTGGTCGCGCAGCTCGAGCACGCCCTGGCTCGCCGACTTCTCGATGTGGAAGGTGTAGTCCTTCGCCGCCGCGGTCGCGTTGTTCACGATCGTGCTCGGGTTCTGGTTGTTGCGCCAGTAGCGCCCGGCCGAGATCGAGACGCCGCTGTTGCCACCGAACGCGAACGCGAACTGCACCGGCGCGCCCGCGACCAGCCCGAAGTTGCCGGCCAGCAGGTTGGTCGCCGCGACGTTGCCGGTCGGGTCGAGCACGAGGCCCTGGAAGCCGGGCTCGAGCCCGCTGAGCAGCGGATCCGGCGGCAGCGGCAGCGCCAGCTGGCCCTGGCCCGAGAAGCCGATCGGCACGGCGTAGGTGCCGAGCGACAGCAGCGGATCGATGTAGATGTCGAGCGACTCGAGCCCGATCTGCACCGGATAGCCCTCGTTGGCACCGAGCGACACCGCGACGAAGGCGAACTGGAAGCCGGGCGCGAGGACCTGCACCGCGGTCGTGCTGCCGAGCACCGGCGGCGGACCGCCGTGCAGCGCGACGATGCCGCTCGGCGGGATCGCGCCCGAGCTATCGAACATCGGCTGCCACAGCGCGCCGTCGTCGGGCCCGGAGCCCTGGGCGAACGCGGTGGACACCGCGAGCAGCGCGGCGAGGGTGAGGCGGGTGGCGGAAAACGGCAGGTTGGAGAGCGTCATCGTTCGGTCCTCTTCGTGGTGAAGTCCGCCGCGACGACGTGTCGCGGCTCACCTCGAGAACCGGGCGGCGGGTGTGGCAGCGGAACGATTTCTCGCGCGCTCGCTCAGCCCTCGAACCCCGCGTCCTCCAGCAACCCACCGCCCGAGATCGCCGCCACCGCCAACTCGTCACACCGCTCGTTCTCGACATCCCCCGAGTGCCCGCGCACCCAGCGCCACTCGACCTCGTGGCCGTCGATCGCCTCCAACAACCGCCGCCAGAGATCCTGGTTCTTGACCGGCTGTTTGCCCGCGGTCTTCCATCCCTTCTTCTGCCAGCCATCGAGCCAGCCCTTGTTCATGGCGTCGACCAGGTACTTCGAGTCCGAGAACATCACGACCTCGCACGGCTGCTTCAGGGTCTCGAGCCCGACGATCGCGCCGAGCAGCTCCATGCGGTTGTTGGTCGTGCGGCGGAAGCCCCGCGACAGCTCCTTCCGGTGCTCGCCGAACAGCAGCACGGTGCCGTAGCCGCCCGGCCCGGGGTTGCCGGAGCAGGCGCCGTCGCTGTAGATCGTCACGCGTTTTGGCGGCATCGCGGCCCTCGATTAGCGGACGCCGGTTCTACCGACAACTTCTGGCCGCGAATCGGCCGTGAGTTAGGCTTCCCCGCCCGGTCCGCCGATGAGACCGGAGGCGCAGAGCGCTTCGTCCACAGTCCCGCATGCCGCTGATCTCCGTTGTCATCCCGGTCCTGAACGGCCGGCTCACGATGCGGCAGTGTCTCGAGGCGGCCCTGGCATCGGACTTCGACGACTTCGAGGTCGTCGTCAGCGACGACGGCTCGAGCGACGAGACGGTGGCGATCGTCAAGCAGTTCCCCACCGTCAAGCTGCTCGAGAACGCCCACGGCGGCGCGGCGGCGGCGCGCAACGCCGGTGCTTCGGCGGCGACCGGCGAGATCCTGTTCTTCATCGACGCCGACTGCCTGCTCGAGCCCGACGCGGTGCGCAACGCGGCGCGCGCGATGGCAGGGGTGGATCCGCTGACAGTCGTAGGCGGCACCTACACGCTGGCGGCGCCGGGCGAGAACTTTTTCGGCAAGTTCCAGTCGGCCTTCATCCACCACAGCGAGACCAAGTACGTGCGCGCGCCGGACTACATCGCCTCGCACGCGCTGGTGATGCGGAACGACACGTTCCAGGCCACCGGCGGCTTCCCCGAGCGCTTCATGCCGATCATCGAGGACGTCGAGTACGCCCACCGCCTGCGCAAGACCGGCCACCACCTGGTCATGGACCCGACGATCCTGGTGCGCCACGTGTTCCACTTCTCGCTGCGGCGGTCGCTGCGCAACGCGTTCAAGAAGTCGCGGTTCTGGACGCGCTATTCGCTCCACAACAAGGACGTCTTCACCGACTCGGGCACCGCGTCGTTCGAGCTCAAGACCGCAACCGCCGTGCTCGGACTATCCTTGCTCTTGCTGGCCGGGTTCTTCGTCCTAGGGGGAAGTTTCTGGCTCTGGCCGCTCCCGATCCTCTGGATCGCGAACGTCGTGGTATCGTTCGGCCTGCTCCGTGCGTTCCATCGCGCGGGCGGTTCGGGGCTCCTGTGGCCCGCGATGCTGTATCTGTTCGCCGTCTATCCGATTCCGGTCGGCCTCGGGGCCGTGATCGGGATCCTCGAATACCCTCGCAAGGGAGTGCTCTGAGTGTCGTTCTCGCCGCTGCGCCACGTCGATTCGATCTTCTGGAAGCGGAAGCCGATCCACCTGACGTTCTTCGTCACCAAGATCTGCAACGCGGCGTGCCCGTTCTGCTTCTACATCTGGCGCGAGGACGGTCCGGCGCCGGGTGAGCTGACGCTGCCGGAGATCGATCGCGTCAGCAAGTCGCTGCCGAACCTGCTCTGGCTGGCGTTCTCGGGCGGCGAGATCTTCGTGCGCAAGGACTTCCCCGAGATCGTCGAGACGTTCTACGCCAACAACAAGCCGGTCGTGATGCTGTTCCCGACCAACGGCATCATGACCAGCAAGATCGTCGACACCATGCGACGGCTGTGCAAGTCGTGCCCCGACAGCCGGCTGGTCGCGAAGATCTCGCTCGACGGCCCGCCCGACTACCACGACAAGATGCGCGTCGTGAAGGGCTGCTACGACAAGGCGATGGCGACCTACGAGGGCCTCGCCGACCTGCTCGACGAGTTCCCGAACTTCGACCTCGGCGTCAACACGGTGCTCTGCGCCGACAACCAGGACCTCGTCGACGGCTTCATCGACACGGTCGCCGCGACGATGCCGCGCATCACGACGCACACCGTGTCGCTGGCGCGCGGCGACATGCCGAGCCCCGAGCTCAAGAACGTGCAGCTCGAGAAGTACAAGGCCGCGGTGCTCAAGCTCGAGGAGCGCGTCAAGAACCACGAGCTGCCGGTCTACCGCTTCCCGGGCGGCAAGTGGAAGGCGGCGCAGGACATCGTGCAGCGCCAGCTGATCTTCGACACCGCGCAGCAGGACAAGCGCCTCAGCAACTGCTACGCCGGCAAGCTCAACGTCGTGCTCGCGGCCGACGGGGCGGTGCACCCGTGCGAGGAGTTCGAGATGAAGATGGGCAACGTCAAGGACCATGACTTCGACGTCATGAAGGTCCTGGCGACGCCCGAGGCCCGGAAGGTCGTCGCCGACATCGAGGCCTGGAAGTGCCACTGCACGCACGAGTGCTTCATGATGACGAACACGCTGTTCAACCCGCGCATGATCCCGAAGATCGCGCGCGAGTACGTCAAGCTGAAGCCGAAGCCGACGCCCGCGAAGACGACCTGATCGGCACCGCAGGCCTGCGGACTAGAGCAACGCATTCGCGCCCCAGAGCGCGAGGAATCCGAACACCGGCAGGTGGAACACCGCGAAACGCGCGATGACGACGGCAGGCGGGTGCAGGATGCGCAGCTCGGCCGGCAGCTCGGCCCGCTTGAAAACGTAGAGCGCCAGCATCAGCGCGCTGGGAACGAACTCGCCCAGCAGGACCAGCGGCCAGACGAGCGCGGCGAAGACGCTGCCGGCGATGCTGGTGAACAGCCGACGGGTCCACGGCACGTCGGGCCGGTGCTTCGGCAGGTAGGACGCCGAGATGCGGTCGGCGCTGCACAGCGCCGTCGCGACCAGCGCGCCGAAGACCAGGTAGTCGACGACCCAGGGCGACGGCAGCAAGACGTCGAAGCGCAGCAGCAGGTCCTGAATCGGCGACACGACGCGCTCCTGCCAGGACGCCCACACGTTCAGGATCGAGAAGTCCCAGTCGATCAGGTGCAGCGTGTTGCCGACCAGGGTCAACGGCCCACCGAGGACGCCGAGCGAGGTGGCTAGCACCAGCAGGGCCTTCGCCAGCATGTGCCCGGTCCGCATCCCGCGCGCGACGCCCTCGGGCGTCAGGCGGAACTGCGTGTACGGAACGCCCTCCCCGGCGCGCGCCGTGATCTCGAGGAACCCCTCGGCCTCGAGATACGAGATCAGCGCCAGGAAGTGCGTCGGCTCGAAGCCGACGGCGACCATCGGCTCGATGAGCTCGGACGAGTCGAACTCGCGCGCGAGGGCGGCCCGAGGATCGCTGTCCTGCGCGGCGAGCACGGCGAGATAGCGCAAGGTGAACGGAGCGAGGCGTGGGTCCATCGAGAGCGTTCGGGCGGCCGGATGCTACGCCGCGCGGCCACCCGCCGCGCCGTCACTCCGCGGGATCGGGGTCGGGCGCCCTCGCCACGCGGACTTCTGGTAGGGTGTGCCGCCGGTGCCGCGGATTTCGCGGATTTTGCGGCGCTGGCGCGGTCGCGCGCCGCCTCCAGGATCAGTGCTCGTCCCCCGTCCGCGTCCGTTCCTCCGCATGAGCTCCGGCCCGACCGCCTCCGACTCTCCCGAAGCACCGTTCCCGGCGGCGCTGGCAGCGGCGCGCGCGCGCGAGCCGGCGGCACTGGAAGCCCTGTTCGCGCGGTTCTACCCGCGCGTCGAGCGCCAGGTCCACGTCGCGTTGACGACCGATCTGCGCCGCAGCCGGCCGTGGCTCGCCACCCGTTTCAGCACCGGGGACATCGTGCAGGAGGTGTTCCGCAGCGTGCTCGTCGACCTCGGTGGCTTCGCCGGTACGACCGAGGAGGAGTTCGCCGGCTACCTCGCGAGCGTCGTGCGCAACCGCCTGCTCGATGCGCTGCGCTTCCACGAGGCCGAGCGCCGCGACGGCCGGCGCACGATCGCCGATCCCGACCCGAGGCAGCTGAGCCCGCAGTGTGGACCGGCGACCGACGCGATCGCCGCCGACGACCGCCGATTGTACGACGAGGTGCTGCGCACGTTCCCCGAACGCGAACGCCAGCTGCTCCGCGGCCGACTCGAACAGGAACGCGAGTTCAAGGACCTCTGCCGCGAGCTCGGCTACTCCTCGCTGTCGGCGACGCGGCGCGCGTTCTACGCCGCCGAGGCCCAGCTCGTCATCCGGATCCGGCAGCGCAGCTCGCAGCAGACGCCGTGACCCGCGCGTTCGAAGACCCGGACCTGCCGCTGCTGGTCGCGGCCGCGATGGAGCTCCGCGACGGCGGCGTCGAACCGCCCTACGAGGAGATCTGCCGCGCGCGGCCGGATCTGGTCGAGCAGGTCCGGCAGTCGGTCGAGTTCGCGGCCCGCCTGCCCGACATCGCGCGCCCGGATCAGAGCGTGCTCGGCGGTCGCTATCGGCTCGATGCCCGGATCGGCGCCGGCGCGATGGGCGTGGTCTACCGCGGCACCGACAAGGAGCTCGGCCGGCCGGTGGCGATCAAGATCCTGCGCGCCGCGATGCTCGACGCCGAGGAGGCCGATGCGCGGTTCCTGCGCGAGGCCGAGGTCATGGCGGCGATCCGGCATCCGGCGGTCGCGACGCTGCACGACCGCGGCCGCACGCCCGAGGGCGACACCTACCTCGTCATGGAGCTGCTCGAGGGCGTGCCGCTCGCCGACCTGCTCGACGAGGCCGAGCGCCGTGGCGCCGCGGTCCACGGCGAGCACACCGACTGGATCGCCGCGGCGCTCGGCGGCGGCGACCTGCCCGAGCCGACGTTCCTGCGCACCGCGGTGCGCTGGATCGCCGAGCTCGCGGCCGGCCTGCACGCCGCCCACGAGGCCGGCGTCGTGCACCGCGACATCAAGCCGTCGAACATCTTCGTCCGCCAGGACGGGCGCCCGGTGCTGCTCGACTTCGGCATCGCGTCGCGTCAGAACCACGCCACCATCACGCGCGCCGGCGGCGCGCTCGGCACCCCGGCCTACATGGCCCCCGAGTCGCTCGACGACCGCCGCCTGCCGCAGCGGCAGACCGACGTCTACGGCCTCGGCGCGACGCTCTACCACCTGCTGACGCTGCGGGCGCCGTTCCGCGGCACGCCGTCGCAGATCCTCGCCAAGCTGCAGCAGCGCGAACCGACGCCGGCGCGCCGGCTGCGACCGACGCTGCCGCGCGACCTGCAGGCCATCCTCGACAAGGCGCTCGCCCGCCGTCCGGCGACGCGCTACGCCACCGCCGCCGACCTCGGCGCCGATCTGCTCGCGTTCCTCGAGCACCGGCCCGTTGCCGCGCGACCGGTGTGGGCCGCGACGCGGCTGCTGCGGCGCGTGCGGCGGTCGCCGGCATTCTGGACCGGCGCGACGGTCACCGCAGTCGCCGTCGCCATCGCGGTCGGCACCGACTGGCACACCGCGTCGCGCGCCGCCGCCGAGGACACCTGGTGGCGCGTGGCATGGTGCCATCTGCCCGCCAACGCCACGCTCGGCAGCTTCCCGAACCGCACGGTCGTCGACCCGGAGGAACGGGCCGAAACGGCACGCGTGCTGGATCTCGCCACCGAGCTCGCGCCGAACCCACTTCCGGCGCGCGCCTACCGCGCCGCTTTCCGACTCGACCACGGCGACGTCGCGGGCTGCATCGCCGACATGCGACAGCTCGCCCGCGAGCTCGGAACCGACTACGCGGCTGACGTCGCGAGCCGTTTCGCGGCGCTGCCGTCGACCGCGAATGGCGCGCCCGCCGTCGACCTCGCCGGGCTGCCGGCGCCGGCCTCGGCCGACGACGTACTGCTCGCCGCCTACCTGAGCTACCGCGCACTCGATCGCGAAGTCGCCGAGCGCCTGCTCGGCGATCCGCGGCTCGCCGACTCACTGCCGGCCGAGGATCTCCGGCTGCTGCTGCTTGCCAACCGGGTCGAGCGGACGAAGGACTCCGCCGAGCGGTCCCGCGCTGCCGGCGTGCTCTACGAACGCTGCGTGCGTCGGAACGCGCGACCCGGCCGTGAATCCGCCGGAACGGCCCACGCGACGTCGTTCGCGTTGTTGATGCTCGGCCGCTACCGCGACTGCTTCCAGGTCGCGAGCGCCGGCATCGCGCTCGCACCGTGGTCGTTCACCCTGCGCGTCAATGCCGCACGCGCCGCGCGGCGCCTCGGTCGACCGCGAACCGCGCTCCGCCTGCTCTGCGAGGCGCGCGATCTGCGACCCGGTTTCGCCAAGCCGCGCCGCGAGCTGTTCTACACCCTGATCGACCTCGGCGAGCTCGACGAGGCCGCGGCCGTCCTCGACGCGATGCCCCCTACCGATGGTTCGACGCTCGAGGAGTTCCATCTCGCAACCATGCACGGCATCCTCGCCGGCGAACGTGCGCTCGTTCTGCACCAGGCCGGCGACCGCGACGCGATGCAGGCGGCCGCCGAGCTCGCGAACGAGTACTTCGCCACCGCGAGAACCTACGAGCCGCGCCGCCCGCAGCCGTACGCCGTCGTGACGGCGGGACTCGCGACAGGCGAGGACCGCCACGTGTTCGCCGGGCTCACGGTGGCGACCGCGAACGGCCCCCTCACGTCGGCCCGCATCCGCCGCATGCTCGCGTGGATGCCGTCAGAACTCGCCGGGAACGACCTCGGGGCGCTCCGGTTCTTCCTCGACAGCCTCGCCGCCACGGCTCTCGGCGCCGAGGAGAACCCGGTTCCGCTCCCCGGTTCGAGCCCGGCAACGCTCCCTCCAGCCGCGTCTTCCTCGGACGCCCAAACCACACGTCAGCCGAAATGACCAGAACCCCACGCGCCCTCGCATTCGCTCTCGCACTGACGTCCGCCGCGAACGTCAGCGCTCAACAGTGCGACCCCCAGACCTACTCGCCGGATCAACGCCGCGGCCCATTCGCCAACTTCCCGGCCGGGGTGTCGCTCTCCGACGAGTCGCGCACCACGTTCGACCCCACGCTGTTGCAGGAGGCCATCCTGTTGACTTCGCCCGCGACGGGCGCGGCGCCGGACACCTGGAGCGGCACACCGGGCGAGCACTTCCCGGACTACTCGATCGACTCGATCTTCCATGAGTTCAGCGCCGCCGTGCGCGCGACCCTCGAGATCGATGCGATGTCGACCGGCAACGCGAACCTGCCCGACTTCCAGGGTGGCATACCCCTCTTCACCGCGAACCGCGCCTGGATCGGCCTCGTCGTCTCGGTCACCGCCGACAGCACACCACAGGGGTTGCTCGCCTACGGCGACGGACCGGTGGGCTCGACGCTGGTGTCGCACTTCTTCTGCGACAGCGGCGGGATCGTGACCGAACTCGTCGGGGCGACGCAGCTCGAACAGACCGGCAGCGAGACCGGCTTCTCGGGCGAGATCGACCTCGATGCGCTCGACTTCGCCATGGGCCTGGTGGCGAACAACCCCGGCGACGCGACCCTCGACGGCTACACCGCGGTCCGCAACAAGTTCTACTTCTCCCTGAGCCGGAGCTGCATCGCCGCCTGCCAGGCCGCCCTCGACGTCGAGGAGATCGGCTTCACCGAGGACCAGTTCGGCGAACCGGTCGCACCCGACGCCGCCGTGGTCTACGTCTCGCAGTGGCTGCCGAGCGCCAGCCACCCGAGCGGATACGCCTGGTCGGCTCCGACCGTGGCGTTCTCGAGGGACGCACTCGGCCTGACCAGCGGCGTCACCGAGGACGTCGACGCGATCACGGTCAGCGACCACAACGGGATGCTGATCTTCTCGACCCAGCCGTTCCCGGAACGCGACCAGCTGCTGGTGCCGCCGCCGACTTCCGGCCTGCCGCCGCTGCCGCTCAAGGACCCACACAACAATCGCATCTCCGATCTGCTCGGCATCGGCGTCACGAGCGATGTCGACGCCGCCTGCGCCGAGGACCCCGAGCTCGGCGCCGGACAGCGCTACCCGGACATCGCCGGACTGCCCGAGACGCCGTACTTCGACAACCTCGGCGCCGCGCCGCACATGAGCCTGAGCATGGCCCGATCGGAGATCTACGACCCGCCCGGCACCCTCGACGCCTACGTCTACCGCTTCCGGCTCGGCGGCTGGGCCGACTTCACTCCGGTCGAGACCGACGACTACCCGGTCTGGATCTACCTCGGGACCGCCAACGGGTTCGCGCCGATCGGCCTCATGGTGCGCAGTGGCAAACAGGACATCTTCGACTTCGAGTGGCAGGTGCCGACCGGCGCGATCAGCGGTGACCTCCGGGTCGAGGCCCTGCAGATCATCGATCCGAACACGCCGGTGGCACGCTGGTCGTTCGCCACCACGTTCCGCTATTAGGGAACCGCCGAAAAGCGCGACGCGAATCTGACGGGCACCGGGGCGGATTCTCGTTGAACGGAGTACCGTTCGGAGTCCCGCCGGAATCCCGTCCCCGTGAAGCGAGCTGAGTGGCAAGGCATCCGCGCCGCGTTCGAGGCGGCCGTCGATCTGCCGGCCGCCGAGCGCTGCCGGTATCTCGACGAGCAGCTCGGCCGCGACACCGAGATGCGCCGCGCCGTCGATCGCATGCTGCGCGTCGCGGCCGAGCCGGGTGCCGAGCTCGAGCCGCCGACCGCGGTAGCACTCGCCAGGCTCGGCATCGTCGCGGCGCCGTCGCCGGGCACGATGATCGGCGTCGAGCTCGGCGGCTACCGCATCACCGGCCTGCTCGGCGTCGGCGGGATGGGCGCGGTCTACGAAGCGATGCAGACCGCTCCGAAACGGCCGGTCGCGCTCAAGGTGATGCGCACCGCGCTCGGCTCGGCGCGGGCCGTGCGGCGGTTCCGCTACGAGAGCGAGCTGCTGGCGCGGCTGCAGCACCCGGGCATCGCGCAGGTCTACGCCGCCGGCGTGCTGCGCGAGGACACCCTCGAGACGCCGTGGTTCGCGATGGAGCTCCTGACCGACGCCCGCACGCTCGTCGCCCACTGCGACGCGTTCGGGCTCGACCGCGACGCGCGCGTCGACCTGCTGCTGCAGGCCGCCGACGCGGTACACCACGGCCACCAGCGCGGCGTGCTGCACCGCGACCTCAAGCCCGGCAACATCCTGGTCACCGCCGATGGCCGGGTCAAGGTCATCGACTTCGGCATCGGCCGCGCGCTCGACCTCGGCGGCGACGCCGAGCAGCTGACGCCGGCGAGCGACCTGCTCGGCACGCTGGCCTACACCAGCCCCGAGCAGCTCGCCGAATCGGACCAGGTCGGCGTGCGTTCCGACGTGTACTCGCTCGGCGTCGTGCTGTTCCAACTGCTCGCCGGCGAGCTGCCGCACGATCTCACCGACAAGCCGTTCCGCGAGAAGGTGCGGATCGTCTGCGAGGTGACCGCACCGCGCGCCAGCAGCCGCTGCCCCGGACTGCCGCGCGAGTACGATTGGCTGCTGCAGAAGGCGCTCGAGAAGGAGTCGGCCCGGCGCTACGGCAGCGTCGCCGAGTTCGCCGACGACCTCCGCCGTCTGCAGCGCCACGAGCCCGTGCTGGCCGGGCCGCCGACGCTGCTCTACGCGCTGCGCAAGTTCGTGCGGCGACACCGCTTCTTCGTGCTCTCGGCGGCGCTGCTGCTGGTCACGATCCTCGCCGGCATGACCGGCACCGCGGCATTCGCGCTGCAGGCCGAACGCCGGCTCGACGAGTTCGGCTACCTCGCCAACCTCGTGCACCTGCGCGCCGCCGAGGACCGCGCGCTCGCACTGCAGCCGGCCTGGCCGGACCGCATCGAGGACATGGTCGCCTGGCTCGAGCAGCGCGCGCGGCCGCTGCACGACCGCCTGCCCGAGCTGCGTGCCGCACTGCGACGTCTGCGCCAGCGCTCGTCGTCGGCGCCGATGGCGATCGAACCGCCCGAGCTGCAGCACCTGCGGCGCAAGCTCGCGGCCTTGCAGCGGGCGCAACGCGTGCGCGAGCAGCGCTCCGAACTGCCCGAGCAACCGCCGGCGCCCGCGGCGCCGCCCGAGGATCGCGACGGTCGACGCCTGCTCTACCTCGCGCGGCAGTGCGTCGAACCGCGCCCCGGGGCGCGACTGTACGGCCGCGAGCTCGAAGCCCTGGCGCTCGCCCGTGCCGCGGTGCAGCGACTCGAGCACGACGGCGCACCCTCGACCCAGCTCGCCCGCGCCCTGCGGACCCTGGCCTGGACCCTGCACTACGCCGGTTACGACGGGGCCGCGCGCGACGCCGCCACCCGCGCCGAGGCGCTCGATCTCGATGACGGCGCCGCCACCGACTCGGTGGCCGCGCTGCGCGCCGCGATCGACGACGTGGCCGCCGGCGCCGGACTCGGCGAGATCGCGGCGACCGCCGCCAACCTCGACCGACTCACGGCCGCTGCCGCCGCCGGCGACGACTGGCGGTTCGGCGACCAGAGCGACCAGTTCCTGCACGATGCACTCGTCGAGCTGATCGCGAAGATCGAGGTCTTCGAGAGCTCGACGCTGGACGAGGTGCTCGACCGGCTCGGCTGGGCGGTGCGCCTGCGCGGCGCGCTCGGCGCCGACATCTGGCTGCGGGCACGCGAGGCGATCCGCAGCGCCGACGGCGTCGTCGCGAGCGAACTCTACGCCCGCCATCCGATCGACCTCGAGCCGCAGCCGGGCCTGATGCCGATCGGCATGAACCCGGTCACCGGCCTCTGGGAGTTCGTCCACCAACGCTCCGCGAAGCATCCGGCGCTGCGGCCGACCCATCGCGACGACGGCTCGGTCGAGATCACCGACGCCTCGGGCATCGTGTTCGTGCTGGTACCCGGCGGTTCGTTCACGATGGGATCGTCGACGCGGCGGGCCGAGGACGACGAGGCGCCGCTGGTCGAGGTCGAGCTCGACCCGTTCTTCCTCGCCCGCACCGAGCTCACGCAGGCGCAGTGGCTGCGCCTCAGCGGCGAGCCCAATCCGAGCTGGTTCGGCCCGAACCACCCCGACGAGGACCACGGCCAGCGCTTCGATCTGACGCACCCGGTCGAGAACGTCAGCTGGGCCGACTGCGACACGGTGTTCCGTCGCCACAGCCTGATGTTGCCGACCGAGGCGCAGTGGGAGTACGCCTGCCGCGCCGGTTCGATCACCTCGTGGTTCACCGGCAACCGCCGCACCGATCTCGAGTTGCTGGCGAACGTGTTGGCGCTGCCGCGCTCGGGCGGTGATCGCCAGGGTACGCGGCCGGTCGCGTCGTACCCGGCGAACCCGTTCGGCCTCCACGACACGTCGGGCAACGTGCTCGAATGGTGCCGCGATGCGATCCAGCCGTACGTCGTGCCCCACCGCGCCGGCGACGGGTTGCGCGATGCGCCCGACGACACGTTGTTCCGGGTCCGGCGCGGTGGCGCGTTCAATCAGTTCGCACATGCCGCGCGCTCGTCGGCACGCCACAGCGCGCCCGCCATCCACCGCGGTTTCGCGACCGGGGTGCGCGCCGCGCGGCCGCTGTTGTTCGGCGCCGGCGGCATCGAGGCCGCGGCGGTGCCGGTCGACGACGAGCTGCGCGGCCGGATCGCGCGGGCGGTGCCGCTGCGCCGGTTGCGCGTGCCAGAGCGCTCCGACGGCGGCACCGACCGGACCTTCAATCCGGCGCTGCGGCCCCTGACCGTCGGCGCGCTCGTGCGGCTCGACGCCGCCAATGGTGTCGTCGTCGCGCACGGTGGCGACCATCGCGGCTACGCACTGTACGTGCGGGATCGAGTTCCGGCGTTCTGCGTCCGCAACGGTGCCGCGCTCAGCGAGGTCGTCGGACCGCCGCTCGAACTCGGGCGCCAGGTCCACCTCGTCGGCCGCCTCGACGAACACGCCCGGCTCGAGCTGTTCGTCGACGGCGAGCTCGCAGCCGCCGGCCCGGGCGCGCTGCTCGCCAGCAAACCGGTCGAAGGGCTGTCGATCGCACGCGACGCCGGCACATTGGTCGGTCCGTACGACGATGCGATGTCGTTCCACGGCAGCATCGAAGCGCTCCGCCTCTACCAGGGTGCGCTGCCGGTGGACGAGCTCCGCCGCTGGGCGACGGCTACCCGCTGAGCGGGCCGATCGACGCGGCAGCTGGCCTCCGTTCCGGAATTCCGGGTTCGTTCTGACGGACGCCGCGCCGCGATCTCGTTCCGGCTCGCGAACAGTCTCTGAAAGAACGAACAATGCAACGAACCTCGATTCCTCTCCGCGCGGTCACCTGGTCCGCGTTCCTCGTCACCGGCACTGCCCTGTCGGCACAGCAGCCGCTCGCCGGCGCGCCGATCGACGCCGACCAGATCGAGCTGGTCGACGTGGTGTCGCCGATCGCCGAACTCCGGCATCCCGACGGCTCGGCGGCGGGCACCTGGGGTGGTGGCCGCAACTACAAGGCGTCGTTCCACGACGGCTTCGTGTTCTACCCCCATGTCGGTCCCGACCTGCCGCATCAACCGTTGGCATGGCGCACCGTCAGCGTGCGGGCCGGCAACCGCGAGCTGCTCGCGACGTCACACGACGTCGCGCCGTCGCCGACGTTCGCCGGTGCGGTCTGCGAGTACGACCTCGGCGGCATCGTCGAGCGCTATGAGATCCTCACCGACGGCGTCGAGCAGAGCTTCGTGATCGCCGAGCGGCCGGCCGCCGGTGATCTCGCGATCACCGGCCTCGTGAGCTCGCCGCTGCGGCTGCCCGAGTCGGCGGCTGCCCACGCCGGTCTGATGTTCACGTTGGCCGACGGCCGCGACGCGGTGCGCTACGGCGCGGCCGTCGCGATCGATGCGAACGGCCGGCGCTTCCCGGTCTCGAGCCGCTGCGACGGCGGTGCGATCACGCTCGAGCTGCCGGCCGCGGACGTCGAACGCGCGGCCTTCCCGCTGGTCGTCGACCCCCTGATCGGCAACGTCGTGCTCGACAGCGGCGCGCCGGTCGTCGATGTCGATGTGCTGCACGAGACCTACTCGCCGGCGAACGCACGCACCTGGGTCGCGTTCTCGCGCGAGGTCGCGGCGAACGACCGCGATGTCTGGGTCCTGCGCTTCGGCGGCGACTTCCAGGGTGCGGCGATCTCGACGTTCAGCGAGCTGTCGGCCTGGGATGCGCGCGGTCCGCAGCTCGCGCTGGCGCGCAGCTCGGGCCACGTCATGACGGTGTTCGCGTCCGGTCCGGCGCTCGGCGGCGGCGCTTCGTCGTTCGTCCTGATGCACCGGCACCTGCTCAGCGACACGGCCTTCCGCACGTCGACGATCGGCGGCATCACGGGCGGCCCGGTCAACGACTTCGAGCCCGACATCGGCGGCCGCATCGACGGCAGCTCGAGCGAGATGCTGATCGTGTTCCGCCGCGACGACAACTCGGGCGGTCTCGTCAACACCGCCAACAGCACGGTCTACGCCGCGGTGGTCGATCCGGGCATCGCCGGCAACAACATCGTCACGGTGCCACCGTTCGTGGTGCGCAACCTCGCGAATCGCGACCAGGAGGCACCGACGGTGAACCAGACCGCTGCCCAACCCGAGTGGCTGGTGGCATTCCAGCTCCACAACGGCAGCATCGCGAACGACGACTGGGACATCGGCGCGGTCTCGGTCGACGCCGCCGGCAACGTCAGCAACGCGGTCTACACCGAGGACCAGGGCACGATCGACCACAAGATGGGACCGAAGATCGCCGGCATGCTCGGCCGCTACGTGATGACCTATACGGTGCGCCAGTTCCAGCTGCAGAACCCGAAGCCGGCCAACCCGCGCGGCGAGACCGCCTGGTCACAACGCTTCGACTGGGATCACAACACCGACGTCGGCAGTCGCCCCTATCCCGCGGTCCAGCTCCACAGCTCGCCCGGCCGCGATCTCGCCACCGGCGGCCTCGCGTTCGACATCCGCAGCGGCTCGCACTGGGCCGCCGCCTTCGACGACGACGGCACCGTCGCGAACCGGATCTTCAAGCTCGGCTACCAGGGTGCGGTGACCGAGACCCGCACGGTCGTGCCGTCGTCGGCGGGAGTCGACCTGGTGTCCGGCGGCGTGTCGTTCAACTACACGCAGCGCAACTTCCCGTTCGTGTTCGGCACCACCGCCGGCGACCGCGTGTTCGGCAACGCGCTGGACTACGACCAGGTCGCGCCGGCCGCGACCTACGGCCTGAGCTGCGGCAGTGGCGTCTGGACCGGGGTCAACGCGCTGCACGATCTGCAGCAGATCGGCGCCGAGGACATCCGCTTCCGCATGACGAATGCACCGAACGGCAGCGGCTTCGCGTTCCTGCTGTTCTCGCTCGACAGCGCGAATCAGCCCGGTGTCACCTACGGCCTGCCCGGCTGCTCGATCCTCGTCGAACCGTCGCTGCAGCTCGCGTCGATCCTCGTGCTGCTGCAGAACGGCGCCGGCGAGTTCACGATGTCGCTGCCCGAGAGCTCGGTCCCCGCGACGCTCTACGCGCAGTGGTACTACCAGGCCCCCGGCAGCCCGGGCGTCGGCCTGCAGACCTCCGAGGGACTCGAGATCGAGTTCGGCCGCTAGCCGGTGGTGGTCGGTACGCGGTACGAACCACAACCCAAATACCGTGCCGTGGGCCGCCGCTGCCCGACCGATCAGCTCTCGTCTTCGAGCGCCGCGCGCAGCCAGGTGCGCGCGGTGCGCCAACCGCGCTCGACGGTCGACTTCGACACCGCCATCGCCTCGGCCACGGCCTCGACGTCGAGGCCGGCGAAGAAGCGCAGCTCGACGATCTCGAGCAGCTGCTCGTCGAGCTCACCGAGCTGGCCGAGCAGTTCGTCGAGCGCGACGAGGTCGACGGCCTGCTGCTCGTAGAGGTCGCAGACGTCGTCGAGCACGGCGCGGCGGTGCTTGCCGCCGCGCTTCTCGGTGTCGCGCGCCCGCACGTGATCGACGAGCACCGACCGCATCGCCTTGGCCGCGAGCCGCAGGAAGTGCGAACGATCCTGGATCGTCCCCGCCTTGCCCGGCACGAGCCGCAGCCAGGCCTCGTGCACCAACGCCGTCGGCTGCAGCGTCGCGTGATCGTCGCGCAGGATCGCGTGCGCGCGATCGCGCAGCTCGCCGTAGAGCACGCCGAACAGCTGCGAACGCGCGGCGACGTCACCGCTCTGCAGCTTGACCAGCAGCTCGGTGACGGGCTGGGGCTCGGGTGTCGGGTCCACTCTGCGACAGCCTACCGCGGACCGTCGGCGCCGTCGTTGCCGCCGGGCCGCGCCGCGGCGAAGATCCGGGGATGCGGGGCGGCTCGAGGATCGCGGTGCTCTACCTCTGGTTCCAGGCCGCCGCGGTCGCGGCCTGGTGGGTCCTGCTGCTCGCCCTGCCCGGCTTCCGGGCGCGGTTCGTGTTCGCGGGCTGTGGCGACGACGCGCTGCTGGCGTTCGCCGGCGCCGACCTCGCGCTCGTCGCCTGCGGGTCGATCGCGGTCGCCCACGGGCTCGCGCGCGAGCGGCAGTGGGCGCTCTACGCGTTCTCGCTCGTGCTCGGCGCGACCTGCTATGCGACGCTGTACTGCGTCGGCGCCGCATGGCTGACCGACAGCGGCGGCCTCGGCACGGCGCTGATGCTGCTCTGCACCGCGGCGAACGCCGTCGCCTACCACCTCGCGCGGCGCCACCGCCGCGCCCGCAAGGCCGGCGCGATCGCATGAGGGCTTTCCGCGTCGCGCGCGAGGCCTCGACGCCGCGGCACATCGCGGCGACGTTGGCGCAGACCGCGGTGTTCTGGACCGTGTTCCTCGCCGCGCTG
>JAGQRB010000633.1 GCA_020425925.1 Planctomycetota bacterium | reverse complement strand
GGCTGGGTCGATCCGATCTACACCAACATCACGGTGCAGGGTCAGACGGTCGCGAACGGCCAGCAGGCGATCGCCTGGGACCTCGCGCCCGAGGTCGCCGGCTTCCTGCACCTGCGCAAGAACGTGCCGTTCTATGCGCCGACGCCGCGGATCACCGAGATCGACGTGATGTTCCGCATCGATTCGGGCACGACCAACTCGGGGGCGATCGGCCTGTTCGGGCAGAGCGCGCCGCTCGGCGGTCTGTTCGAGTGGATCGTCGAGCAGAGCGGCGAGGTCTGGCTGCTGTCGGGCCGCGTGTTCGGCGCGCAGCCGTTCTGGGTGCAGACCGGCTACTACCTGCCGAAGAACGTCTGGCACCACACCCGCACCGTGCTCGACAGCACGACGATGACGATGACGCTGTTCGTCGACGGTCAGCAGATCGGCAACGCGCTGCCGCTCGACCTGCCGCTGCCGCAGCTCAACCACGCGTTCACCTCGGTCTACGTCGACGCGCCGGGCGACGAGCGCATCTACTTCGACGACTGGGTCACCCGCGAACGCGACGCCGCGCCGTTCCTCAGCGCCAACGTCGAGACGCTGCCGGTTGCCGCGCCAGCCACTGCGACGCTGCGGCTGCACGCGGGAACGGCGATGGCGAACCGGCAGTACTGGCTGGTCGGCAGCGCGACCGGCACCTCCCCCGGCATCCAGCTGCCGAACTACGGCACGCCGCTGCCGCTGACGTTCGACTGGTTCACCGCCTACCTGGCGTCGAATCCGAACGGCGCCTACCTGTCGCCGTCGCTCGCGCGCTTCGACCAGAACGGCGACGCCGAGGTCACGCTCAGCACGCTGGCCCAGCTGCCGAGCAGCCTGGTCGGATTGCGGCTGCGCTTCGCCTACTTCACGCTGAATCCGATCGACGCGGTGTCGAACGCGGTGCAGATCACGTTGCGCTGAGCCGCCGACCCGCGGCAGGCTGCGCCATCAGCACTTCGGCGCCCACGCCGCCGCCAGCGCCGCCGCGGTGATCGCGCCGTGGCTCGCGTGCCAGGCCGGCTCGCCGTCGACGAACAGGATCGCCTGCGGCGACTCGTGACGCACGCCGCAGCGTTCGGCCAGGCCGCGCGCGACCGCACGGTCGTCGATCACGTCGACGAACGCGGTCGGCACGTCGGGGTGCTCGCGGCGAAAATCGTCGTACTGCTCGCGCGCGGCGGCGCTGATCGGACAGACCGGGCTGTGCTTGAACAGCAACAGCCGCGGCTGCTGCAGGACGGCGTCGTAGTCCGCGAGGCTGTGCAGGACGGTTTCGGTCATCGCCGCGAGCCTACGCGAAAACCGTGAACAAACCCGAGCCCCAACGACGCGTGCTGGTGCGATTGACGGCGCGAAACGGGAGGAAGGGACCGCGCTCGTCGAGTCGGCGAGCCGGCGGAGCTCCACTCCCGGCTCGCACTCCGAAGGACCATCACGAGGGAAAGAGAGGGAGGAAGCACAGATGCAGTATTCGCACGCGAAGGCGGGAGCGCTCGGCGCGCTCGCGCTGTTCTGGTCGCTGGCCGGCTGCTCCGGCAACGGCGGTGGCAGCGGACCGGCACCGACCTATCAGGTCGGCGGCACGGTCGAAGGGCTCGGCGCCGGTGGCACGCTCGTCGTGCAGCTCAACGGCGGTAACGACCTGACGATCACCGGCGACGGGACGTTCGAGTTCCCGGTCCAGCTCACGGCCGGCGACTCCTACTCGGTCACCGTGCTGTCGGGCCCGGGCGACTACGTCACGGTGCAGAACGGCATCGGCATCGCCGCCGCCGACGTCGCCGACATCACGATCGCCTGCACGAGCTGGCGCATCCCGACCGACGAGGACGATTCGGAGAGCCCGACCGCGAGCGATGCACAGGATCCCGCCGTCGCGATCAATGCGCTCGGCAACGCGATCGTCGTGTTCAGCCAGTACAACGATCGCGACGAATCGCAGATCTTCGTATCCGCGCTGAACGACGGCGTCTGGCACCGGCCGACCGACCTCACCGACCACATCAGTCCGCTCGGCGAGTACGCCTACGCGCCGAAGGTCGCGATCGCGCCGACCGGCGATGCGATCGTCGTCTGGGTGCAGTACGACGGCTCGCGGAACCGGATCTTCGTCGCCACCCGCGACGGCGGCACCTGGACGTATCCGGCCGATCTGAACGCGGCGATCAGCAACGGGACGACGGATGCGGGTGACTGCTCCGTCGCGATGCTGCCCAACGGCGACGCCGTCGTCGCCTGGGAGCAGTTCGACGGCTCGTTCTACCAGATCTACAAGAGCGAGCGACACGCCGGCGTCTGGAGCCACCCTGCCAACCTCGCCGACAACATCAGTCCGAACGGCCAGAACGCCCAGGACCCGTTCGTCGCGACCGCCGGCAACGGCGAGATCGTCATCGCCTACCGCCAGTACGACGGCTCGCGCTACCGCACGATGAAGAGCGAGTTCCGCAACGCGGTCTGGTCGCACGCGACGAGTTCCTCGGACGCGATCTCGCCGGCCACGCAGCACGCCGACACCATCAGCGTGGCGATGGCCGACAACGGCGACACGCTGATCGTCTGGCGGCAGCTCGACGGTTCGCACTACCAGTCGTTCAAGAGCGAGTACCGCTCGGGCTCGTGGGTGCACCCGGCCAACCTCACCGACAACATCAGCCCGAACGGCCAGAACGCCTACGGGGTGAAGGTCGCGATGGCGCCGAACGGCGCGGCGACGATCGTGTGGCAGCAGTACGACGGCAACAGCACCGCGGTGTTCAAGAGCGAGTACCGCAACGGCACCTGGACGCACCCGACCGGCCTGACCGACAACATCACACCCGACGACATCGACTGCAGCGAGCCCGCGGTCGCCATGTCGAACGACGACGCTGCGATCAGCTACGTGCGCTACTACGGTTCGTACGACGCGATCTACGTCACCGACTACCGCAGCGGCAGCTGGCGGGCGCCGCGTCGCCTCTCGCCCGAGCTGACCGACAGCTGGGAACCGATGATGGCGATGAACTCGACCGGCCGGGCGATCGTCGCCTGGACCGCTTGGACGTTCACGGTCGATCGGGTCTTCGCGAGCTCCTACCGCTAGCGGCGGAAGACCGCGCCCGAGTCGACGATGACCACCCCCAAGACGCCGCGCGCGCTCGGGCTCGCGTCCGCCGGACTGCTGGCCCTGCTCGCGCTCGCGCTCGCGTCGGCCGAACGCGACCCACCCCCCGCCGCCCCCCCTGACCCGACGGGCGGCACCTGTCCACCGGCGCTCGCTGCCCCGAGCTTCGCCGGTGCGACCGACCGCGCGGTCGACAACGCCGTCGCGCCCGTGTCGCCGCCGCCGCAGCCGGATCGGAGTTCGCTCGCGATCACGGAGCCGCGGCGGCGGCTGCGGCTCTACGGCACGACGGCCGGCCTGCGCCTGCTCGAGGACGCCGTCAGGGGCGCCGCGGCGGACCACCTCGCGGTCGAGCTCGTGCGCGGTGACCGACCCGCCGCGTTGTGTACAGCCGACTTCGACGTCGCGGTCGTGCTCACGCCCGGCGGTGAGCGGTTCGCTCCGAACGGGTTGCAGTGGCGGTTCCTCGGCGACTTCGTCCCGGTGCTGCTGCCGGCCCGTTCCGCCGCCGGCGCGCCGCGCACGCTGGTGGCCCGCCGCCTGCTGCCGCTGGTCGAACACTGCATGCCCGAGCTGCGCGACTGGCGCGGCGTCGACGTCGAAGTCGCCCGCGACCTGCGCGCGGTCGAAACCGACTGGCTCGCCCATCCCGAACTCGGCGCCCTGGTGCCGCTCGCCGCGCTGCAGTCGACGACGCTCGCCGGATCCGTGCCGCTCGCGATCGCCGGCACGGTACCGACCGACGGCGCGTTCCGGGCCGGGCAGTATCCGTTCGGGACGCAGGTCCACGTGGTGTTCGCGCGCGCGGATGCCCGGGTGCGAACCCTGCTCGAGCACCTCGCAACCGGCGCCGGGCGGGCGGCGCTGCGCCGGCTGCTGATCTGACGCTACCTATCGCTGGCTTCGCGCGAGCGCAGGGTCGCGAGCCGGGCCTCGGCCTCGAGCGTGTGCTCGTGATCGGGACCGAGAGCCGTGCGCAGCGCCGCGGCGCTCGCCTCCAGCAGCGGGCGCGCCTCGTCGATCCGACCGAGCTCGAGCAGGATCTCACCGAGCCGCGAACGCGTGTCGGCTGCGTGCCAGAACCCGGGCCGCGCACGCTCCTGGATCGCCGCCGCCTGCCGGAAGCGGTCGGCCGCGGTTTCGAGGTCACCCTGCCGGGCGGCGAGCATGCCGAGCGCGTAGCTCGTCTGCGCAACGGTCTCGTGCTCGGGCCCGAGCCGCTCGCTGCGGATCGCGAGCGCCTCGTCGAGCGCCGTGCGGGCCTCGGCGAACCGCTCGCGCCCGACCAGCAGCAGGCCGAGGTTGTTGAGATCCTGGCCGACGCTGCCGTGCCACTCGCACTCACGATGGATCGCGAGTGCGGAGCGCAGCAGCGCCTCGGCACGATCGAACTCGCCGAGCCGGCAGCAGGCGGTCGCCAGGTTGTTCATCGCCGACGCGACGCTCGCATGCCGCTCGCCGCGGCCGGTGATACGCAACCGCAACGCCTCCTCGAACAGCTCCTGCGCGCGCCGCGGTTCGCCGGTCCCCTTCCGGGACCCAGACTTCGGTGACCCCGATGAATGTCCGGACCGGTTCTACGAGTGAAACGTCCATCACGCGGCTTCCTTCTCTTCCTTGGTGTCTTCGGAGGCGGCGGCGTCCTGACTTCCGGCCATGCCCTTCTCGTATTCCTCGAGGAAGTTCAGGAGCTGCTCGCGATAGAGGTAGTAGTCGGGGTGTTCCAGCAGGGCCCGGCGGCTGCGCGGGCGCGGCAGGTCGACCTCGAGGATCTTGCCGATGCGGGCATTCGGCCCGTTCGACATCATCACCACGCGGTCGGCGAGCAGGATCGCCTCGTCGACATCGTGGGTGACGCAGATCGCCGTCACCTCGGTCCGGGTCCAGATGTCCATGAGGACGTCCTGGAGATCCCAGCGGGTGAGCGAATCCAGCATGCCGAACGGCTCGTCG
>JAGQRB010000632.1 GCA_020425925.1 Planctomycetota bacterium | reverse complement strand
GGCTGCGCCGCAGGACCCACCGAACTCGAGCGCCGGGTCGGTCTTCCGCGGCACGGTGCGGGACTCCGCCGGCGCCGCGGTCGCGAACGTGCGGGTCGACGCGATCGCCGGCGGCGGCCTGAAGCCGTTCGAGCTCGGCTCGACGACCACCGACCGCGACGGCGCGTTCCGGCTCGCGCTCGAACGTGGCAAGCTCACGGGCATGGCGCGTCAGGCGCGGCTGCGGGTGCGCGAAGGGCCGCTGCAGCTGTTCGAGTCCGAGGACTATTCGCTGCCGCGCGCGGCGGATGCCGAGCCCGTCGCGCTGGTTCTGCCCGCCGGCGCCGGCACCGAGGCCACGCGTTTCACGCTGCGTGTCGGCGTGCACGACGCCGCCGGAGCGCCGATCGCGGGCGCCGAGGTGCGGCTGCATCCCGCCGCGCCCGAACCGGTGCGGCCCGACCATGGCGGCGAGGTCGAGGCCCGCACCGACGCGGCTGGCGAGGTCGTGCTGCGCGGGCGTGTGCCGGGCCCCAAGCGGCTCTGGGTCGACGCCCGCGCGCAGGGCGGGGCGACCAGTCTGACGGACTGCGAGGTCGAGCGCGCGTCGGACACGCGGCTCGAGATCCGGATGCCCGAGCCGGCGACCCTGCGCGGCACCGTCACGGCACTGGCCGGACCCCTGCCCGAGCATCTGTCGGTGTGGCTCGAGGATCGCAATGCGTGCCTGCACCGCGGCGAGCTCGGCGCGCGCGGTGAGGTCGAGTTCCGCGGGCTGCTCGCCGTGCCGCACACGCTGCACGTGCGGGGTTGGCCGATCTCGCCCGTGGAGCGCGCCGGACTCGTACCCGGTGCGGCGGCGTTCCGGGTCGAGCTCAAGCGCAACGACGATCCGCGCGACGTCGGCGATCACATGGCCGAGCTGCACGGCCGCGTCGTCGATGCGGCGACCGGCGAGACCTTGCCGCTCGGTGGTTTCGAGATCCACGTGCACCGGCGCGAGTTCGCCGGCGATTCGACATTGGCAGCCGACGGTTGTCCGCCGCCGCAGCCGGTGCAGACCGCCGCCGGCGTCGGCACGGTCGAGCAGTTCCACGAAACCGGGCTCGCGGCCGGACGCTGGGTGCTGACCGCCGACGTGTCGGGCTACGCCGCCAGCGCGCGCGAGTTCACGCTGGCCGACGGCGAGCTGGTGGCCGACCTCGAGATCGCGCTGCAGCGCGGGGCGACGCTGTCCGGCCGGGTGCTCGACGACCGCGGTGCGCCGGTGAAGTCGGCGCTGGTCTGCCTGCTCGGTGTCGGCGAGCTGCCCGACCGGCTGCTCGCGGCGCTGCGTCAGCCGACGGGCGAGCGCCGCTCGTGGCCGTGCGTGAACCTCTGCGCCGCGCGGTCGCGGCCGGACGGCACGTTCGAGCTCACCGGCGTGCCGCCCGATCTCGCGCTGCGGGTGGTCGCCTGGAAGGCGGACCTCGGGCTCTGCGCGCAGGCGCCGAACGTCTACCGCGCCGGCGCCGAGGTCAGCGGTCTCGAGCTGCGGCTGCAGCGGCGCTGAGCGAGGTCTCGCCGCCGCGCCGGTCGCCGTCGTCGAACCGCGCTTGACAAATCTTCTACGGTTGTAGTAGATCTTCTACAGCTGTGGCAGACGAACCGAAACTCACCGAGGCCGAATGGGTCGTGATGCGGGCGGTCTGGGCCGGCGCGCCGGCGACCGCGCGCGACGTGCTGGCGCGCGCCGACGGTCCGGACTGGGCCTACACCACGGTCAAGACGCTGCTCGGCCGGCTGGTCGACAAGGGTGCCCTCGCGGTCGAGCGCCGCGGCAACACGAGTTACTACGCCCCGATCTGGCAACCGCAGCAAGCGCGTCGATCGGCGCTGCGCTCACTGTTGCGTTCGGCGTTCGATGGCTCGTTCGGTGGCCTGGTGCATCACCTCGCGACCGACGAGGAGCTGTCCAAGCGCGAGCGCGAGCAGCTCGCCGAGCTGCTGCGGCACGGCGCGCGGAGGAAGTCGCGGTGAACGCCCTGCTGTCGGTGTGGCTGCAGGTCGCCGTGCTCGGGCTGGTCGCGCTCGCGATCGAACGCGTGGCGCTGCGGCGCGCGCCGGCTGCGTTGCGCGAACTGCTGTGGACCCTCGTGCTGTTGCGGCTGCTGTTGCCGGCCGAGTGGGTGGCGCTGCCGGGCCTGCCGGACGGCTCGGGCCTGTCGGCGTTCGGTGCCGGGCTGTCCGCGGCGGGCGGCGGCGACGCGATCGCAGCCGGCCGCGCGATCGACACCTGGGTGATCTGGACCTGGGCCGGCGGCGCCGCGGCCTTCCTGCTCGTTGGCCTGCGTGCCCATCGCAGCGCGCTGCGCCCGCTCGTTGCCGACCGCCGACCACCGTCACCGGCCTGGCAGCGTGCGGCCCGGCGCGCGGCGCGCCGTCTCGGTCTCGGTCGATCGTTCGAGCTCGCGGCGACGACCGCGCGCGCGGCGCCGTGCGTCAGCGGTTGGTGGCGTCCCACGGTGCACGTGCCGGCGGCCGAGCCGCCGGGGACCTCGGCGCTGGACCGCGAGCACGTGCTGTTGCACGAGCTGGCGCACGTCCGGCGGCACGACCCGCTGCGTGCCGGCC
>JAGQRB010000631.1 GCA_020425925.1 Planctomycetota bacterium | reverse complement strand
GGCTTCGAGACGAAGCGCGAGCACATGCCGTACGGCGCCGAGCACTATCTCGCGACCGGCGAGACGATGCCCGATGCGGCGTTCGACCGGATCCGGCAGCTGCACGCCGTGCTGTTCGGCGCGATCGGCGACCCGCGCATCGAGACCGGCCTGCTCGAGTTCGCGATCATCGCGGGCATGCGGCACAAGCTCGACCTGTTCGTCAACCTGCGGCCGGTCAAGCTCTACCACGAGTCGATGTGCCCGCTGAAGGGCAAGACGCCGAGCGACATCGACATCATGTTCTGCCGCGAGAACACCGAAGACGCCTACGCCGGCATCCACGGCACCACCAAGAAGGGCAGCGCTCACGAGATCTCGCTGCAGCAGATGGTCTACACCCGGCGCGGCACCGAGCGCATCATCCGCTACGCCTTCGAGCTGGCGCAGAAGCGTGGACCGAAGCCCGGCAAGCAGAAGCCGCAGGTGACGCTGATCGACAAGGCCAACGCGGTGCGCGCTCAGGACATCTGGACCCGGGTGTTCGCCGAGGTCGCCGCCGAGTATCCGGACATCGACACCGATCACGCCTACATCGACGCGGCGTGCATGTGGATGGTCAAGAACCCCGAGTGGTTCGACGTCGCGGTCACCACCAACCTGTTCGGCGACATCATCACCGACCTCGGTGCGATGCTGATCGGCGGCATGGGCATCGCGGCCTCGGGCAACATCCACCCGGGCCAGGTCTCGATGTTCGAGGGCATCCACGGCTCGGCGCCGAAGTACAAGGGGCAGGACAAGGCGAGCCCGCTGGCGACCATCCTCGCGATGGGCCTGATGCTCGATCACATCGGGCAGGGCGAAGCCAGCAAGGAACTCGAGGCGACGGTCGCCGAGCTGATCCAGACCGGCAAGATCGAGAGCCTGCGCGCCGGGGTGCACAAGTGCTCCGAGCTCGGTTCGATGGTGCGCGACGCGCTGCTCGAGCGGGCTTCGGCGCGGCGCTGAGCGCGTCGTCGCCGATACTCCCCGTCGCGAGTCGGCTACGACTTGCCGGTGTAGGAACCCTCGATGTATTTGCGCGCGCCGCCGTGGCGGTTGTGCCAGTGGAACCGCAACTCGATGCGTTCCGAGCCGACGGATCCACTGCCGCCCTCCTCGTAGATCTTCACCCTGTTGGTGTCGAGGCGGCGGACCTTGTCGATTCTGAACTGGCTATCCGTGGCGTTCGTGCCGATGACGTGGAAGGCCCATCGCATCCCGTTGGCGCCGCGCAACTGGATCGTCGCGGTCTTTCTTGCGCGGTCGCGCGCGACGACCACTGCGGTCGTGCGCAGGCCATCTTCGATCCGACCGCGGAAGGTGCGTCCTTTCGCGAGCCAGTCGTCGCCCGACGCAGACGAGGTTCGGCCGCGACCGCCGGCGCGCGTCCCCACCTGCGGCTCGTCCTTGTCGGCGCCAGAGCGGAAGGCGAGGCTCGCGATCCGGAACCGCGCCTCGGGTGCAGCGAGCAGGTGGATCGCATTCAGGCTCTTCTCGAACCGCGGCAGGAGCTCGCGCGGGGTCGCGACGGTGCGCGGCTCGTCGAAGTCGACGATCGTCGCGTCGTCGGTCTCGACCCGTAGCAGCTTGCGGCCGCATGTGACCTGGATCCGTACGACCCGGCCTTGCTCGAGTACCGAACCCTGGCCCGCGGTCGGGTTGTAGTCGCTGTCGAACGCCCTGCCGGCGACGGTCTCGAGTCCGCGTGCCGTGCCGTTGCCGCCGTCGAGCACGAGCACCGCGACGCGCGGGGCGAGTTCCGAACTGTGCAGCGGCAGCAGGATGCGTAAGGGGCCGGTACCCGCGACGCGTTCGATGTCGAAGCGGGCCTGGTACCAATCGGGGAACCTGCCGGCGCCGTCGAGTGCAGACGGAACGCGCAGCTTGAGCTCCTGCCCGTCCGCTGCGAGGACGCTCGTGCCGTCCCAGCTGGCACCGGCCCGGCCGACGCTGTTCTCGAAGTTCCTGTGCCGCCGCACATCGGTCCAGGCGGCGTCGTCGACCTCGTCCTCGAAGTCGTCGCGAAGACGCGCGAACTCCTCGGCGGCGTCCGAGTTGCCGGCCTTGTCGTAGGCGGCGGCGGTCTGCTTCGCTTCATGCGAGAGCTTCCGCAGGAAGCTCTGCCGCGCCTTGTTCCAGTCGTCGATCGCGCCCTTGCGCAGCAGCGCGGGTGTCAGGTCGGTGGTCTCGAACGCGGCCAGCTCGGCTTCGAGACGCTGCTTGCGCCGGGCGTTCTGCTCGGCATCGATCGCCTTCGCGAACTCGGCCAGGAGCTCATCGCGCGCGGCGTCGAGTTCGCCTTCGGCCTTGCTGCGGCGGGTCGCGTACTGCTTTCCGATCTCATCCGACGCCGGCACTTCATCGGGCGCCGGAGTCTCGTCCGGCACCGCGGGCTCCTGAGCCCGTAAACCCGTTGCGATGAAAGCGAGAACGAACGCGCCGAGGGCGAGGATGCGTGGCGTCATGCGGTTGGCGCGGGACTGTGGCGGGTCGATGACGCGCGGGCAAGAGCGCTGGGCACGCCGCGAGAACCCGATCCCACCGCGGCGCGCATTCCTGCCCGGGCTCCGTTACACTTCTGGTGCCCGCCTCCCCGCGAAAGCGACCGACCTTCCGATCCCATGCTGCGATTCCTCACCCGCGGCCCTGTGGCCGCCGTCCTGACCGTATTCTTCTCCCTGACCGCCGGGTCGTTCACCCCGGCGCAGATCTCCTCGGCGAACCCGACCGCGCCGCAGACCGTGCCGGCACCGCCGACGCTGCTCGCGGCGTTCGACCTCGCGGCCGGAACCCTGCAGAGCCTGCACGTGCCGGCCGGCAACCCGACGGTCGCCACGATCGACGTGGTGCTACGCGGCTCGCCGTTCCGCATCGTGCTGGCGCAGCACGAGGTGCGTTCGCCGACCTTCCAGCTGTTCGAGCGCGGCCCCGGCGGTCTGGTGCTGCAGCCGCGTTCGCCGTGCGTGACCTACCGCGGCTACGTCGCGGGCGATCCCGACAGCGACGTCGCCGCGACGATCGACGGTGGCTCGGTGACGATGTACGTCCGGCTCGCCGGCGGCAGCGTCTGGGGCGTGCAGCCGGTGCACCCGGTGCAGCCCGCCGCGGGGCCCGCGCTGCACGTGGTCTACCACGCCGACGACAACATGCGCCCGGCCTGGCAGTGCGGCGTGCAGGCGGCCAACATGCCGGTGCCGGTCGCCGTCGGTGAGGACATCCTCTATCTCACCGATCTCGCGATCGAGGCCGACTTCCCGTTCTTCCAGCTCAACGGCAGCAACTCGACCAACACGCAGAACGACATCACCACGGTCGTCAACGCGATGAACGTGATCTACGAGCGCGATGTCGACATCCGATTCGTGGTCTCCCAGATCATCGTCAACACCTCGACGGACCCGTACTCGTCGACGAACGCCAGCACGCTGCTCAACCAGTTCGCCAACAACTGGAACGCGACCCACGGCGGCGTGCTGCGCGACACCGCGCACCTGTTCACCGGCCGCAGCATCCAGGGCGCGACGATCGGCATCGCGACCGTCGGCACGGTCTGCAACATCGGCGCCGCCTACGGTCTGTCGCAGAGCCGCTACACCTCGAACCTGACGCTGCGCACCAGCCTCACCGCGCACGAGATCGGCCACAACTTCGGCGCCGGTCACTGCGACAGTACGCCACCGTGCCACATCATGTGTTCGGGCAACGGCGGGTGCCTGACCCCGACGCTGTTCGGCACGCCGGCGAAGAACCAGATCATCTCCTACCGCCAGCTGTCGGGCAGCTGCCTGACGGCGCAGAGCACCGCACCGGTGATCACGAGCGTCTCGCCCGTGCTCGTCGAGACGGTGTCGCCGCCCCAGGTCACGATCACCGGCAGCGGTCTGACCGGTGCCACCCACGTCACGGTCGGTTCGACGCAGATCACCAACCTGCAGCCGGTCAGCGACACGCAGCTGCGCTTCTACCCGCCGTGGGGCGAGCCGCTCGGCATCGAGACGTTCTCCGTGACGACCCCGGTCGGCACCAGCAACAGCGCGTCGCTCTGGTTCACCAACGCCAACCCGGCGCAGCTGGTCGTTCCGCCGGCGGTCATCGGCGGCAACAGCGTCGACTGGCGCATGGGCGGCGTCGAGTTCGACTTCGCGTTCCTGGTGATCAGCCTGGCGAGCACCTCGAGCCCCTGGATGGGCTGGAACCTCGTGGACAACCCGATCGTGTTCTGGTCGGGCGGCCTCGACGCGCGCGGCATGGCGAGCTACTCGTTCTTCGTGCCGTCGATGACGTTCAGCGGGCTGCGGGCCTACACCCAGCTGCTCGACATCACCAACGGCACGGTCAGCGTGCGCAGCACGTCGGCGATCAAGTCGACGCTCGTGATCCTGTAGCTCGCGGCGACCGCGTCAGGCCGGTGGCGGGTCCGTCGGGATCCGCCAACCGGCCGCCGGCCGGGCCGCCCGGTCCGGGGGCAGCCGCACCGTGGCACTGCCAGCGCGATCGCCGCCGGTGGCCGGCGCTGCCGTGGCCGACGGTTCGGTGGTCGACGCTGCGAGCGGCGACGCTCGGACCAGCGGGTCCTGCTGCCCGGTCCGGCGGCGCAAGGTGCGGTTGGCGAGGCATTGCGTCGGCAGGGGATCTGCTGCGGGGGAGTCGTTCACGGCCACCTGGAAGTGGCCCTGGGGGGGGAAGCCTGGCCTGCCCTGGCAAGCCGACCGGGACCAATCCGTTACGTGGGAGAACGCGCTCCGCGCGCGTAACCGGCTCTACCGTTTCCAGCGGCCAACCCCGTATCCAGAAGGATCACCCACAGGACTCGAATGAAGACTCGCTTCCTTTCCGCTCTCCTGGCCTGCGCGCTCCCGCTCGCCGCTCAGGACGCCTCGGCCGAGACCGAGCTCGCCTTCTACAAGGCTTTCTACCTCGAAAAGACGCACGACTACCCGGGAGCGATGGCGCTCTACGAGAAGTTCCTCGCGACGGCGCCGAAGCACGACCTCGCCAAGGTCGCCGCGGTGCAGCAGTACGGCCTGCTCAACAAGACCGGCAAGACCAAGGAGCGCGACGCGTTCAAGACCAAGTTCGCGGCGCTGCTCGCCGACGCCGACACGGTGAATCGCCCGGCCGATGCCGCGGGCGACGCACCGGCGCGTCCGCCGCGCGGTGAGGGTGGTCCCGGTGGCAACATGGCCGATCGGGTCGCGCAGCTCGAGGAGCGCCTCAAGCAGGCCAGGGAAGAGGGCGACGAAGAGCAGGTCGCGCGCCTCGAGCGCATGCTCGAGCGTATGAAGCAGATGGCCGAGAACGGCGGCCAGGGTGGCCCCGGTCAGGGTGGCGGCCAGCGCGGCGGCTTCGGCGGCCGGCGCGGCAGCATCTTCAGCGACACCAAGCTGACCGACATGGACGAGGAGCAGCTCGACCAGTTCAAGGCCGGTCTCGAACGGATGTCGGGCATGCTCGATCGCATGCGCGAGAACCTGGGCGAAGAGGCCGCGAAGGCGCTCGAGACCAACATGGCCGACCTCAAGAAGGCTCTCGACGAGGGCAAGATCGAGGACGCCGAGAAGGCGCGCGCGAAGATCCGCGAGTCGATGCCGCGCCGCGGCGGGCGCGGTGGCCGTGGCGGCGGCGGTGACGCCGGCGGCGGCCAGAACGGTGGCGGCCAGAACGGCGGTGGCGAGAACGGCGCCGGCGAAGGCAGTGGCGGCGCCGGCAACGGCCGGCGCGGTCGCGGTGGCCGCGGCGGCAACGGCGGCGGCGGCCGCTGAGACACGGTCCCGAACGACAGACTTTGGTTGCTTGCGTCGGACCGGCGGGACTACGTTCCCGTCGGTCCGCGCGCTTTTCCGGGCGCGGTCCGCCTCCCGAGCTGTTCCCCAGCCACCGCGCCGTGTCCAAGAGCGTCGTCGATCCCGTCCGCCTCGAGGTCTTTCATCACCTGACGAGTGCGTTCTGCGAAGAGGCCGGCACCCGGCTGATGCAGAGCGCCGCGAGCCCGAACATCCGCGAGCGCCGCGACTTCTCGGTCGCGATGTTCGACGGCGACGGGCGGCTGATCGCGCAGGCGGCACACATCCCGGTGCACCTCGGCAGCGCCGGCGACTCGGTCGCGGCGGCGCGCGCGTCGATCGACTTCCGGCCCGGCGATGTCGCGATCCTCAACGACCCCTACGCCGGTGGCACGCACCTGCCCGACATCACGATGGTGCGGCCGGTGTTCGATCCGGGTGGGCGACGGGTGCGCTGGTTCCTCGTCAACCGCGCCCACCACGCCGACGTCGGCGGCAGTGCGCCGGGCTCGATGGGGATCGCCGCCGACCTGATCGCCGAGGGCCTGGTGTTGCCGCCGGTGCTGCTGCGTCGGCGCGGCGAGCTGCAGCAGGACCTGCTGGCGGTGTTCGCGAAGAACGTGCGCGGCGCGGCCGAGCGGCTGCTCGACCTGCGCGCGCAGGAGGCGAGCCTGCAACAGCTCGAGGCCCGGCTCGTAGCGCACGCCGACGAGGTCGGCTTCGCGGCGATGCAGCAGGCCAGCCAGGCGCTGCTCGACTACTCCGAACGCGCCGGCCGCGCGGTGCTGCGCCGGATCGGGCGCGGGCCGTTCCTGGCCAGCGACGAGCTCGAGGACGACGGTCTCGGGTCGGGCCCGCTGCGGCTCGCGCTGCGGCTCGAGCGGCGCGGCGGCAAGCTGGTGTTCGACTGGCGCGGCACCTGCCCACAGGCGCGCGGCGGCGTCAACTGCAACCGCGGCATCGTGCTGGCCGCGTCGGTCTACGCACTGCGCACGATCTGTCCCGATCGCCTGCCGACCAACGCCGGCCTGTTCCGGCTGCTCGAGATCGTCACGGCGAAGGGCACGCTGGTCGATCCGCTGCCGCCGGCGCCGGTCGCGGGCGGCAACGTCGAGACCAGCCAGCGGCTCGTCGACGTCGCGTTCGCGGCGCTGCAGCAGGCGCTGCCGGAGGTCGTGCCGGCGAGCTCGGCCGGCACGATGTCGAACCTCACGTTCGGCGGCCGGGCGGTCGGCGGCGAGCAGTTCTCGACCTACGAGACGCTGCCCGGCGGCGCCGGTGCGAGTCCACGGCGCGCCGGGCGCGCGGCGATCCAGACCCACATGACCAATACGCGCAATACCCCGATCGAGGAGTTCGAGCACCGCTACCCGCTCCGCGTGCGCGAGCTCACGGTGCGGCGCGGCAGCGGCGGCAAGGGCGCGCGATCCGGCGGCGACGGCCTGCGCAAGGTCGTCGAGGCGCTCGCGCCGGTGACGGTCACGTTCCTCGGCGAACGCCACGCGTCCGGTCCGCCGGGTGCGGCCGGTGGCGGACCCGGGCGGCCGGGCCGACTCGAGCGCACGCGCGGCGGCGGTCGGCAGCGCCTGCCGGGCAAGGCGGCGTTCGAGCTCGAGCCCGGCGATGCGGTGATCGTCGAGACCCCGGGTGGCGGCGCCCACGGTGCGTGAGCTTCGCAGCTTCGCGGCCGCCGTCGGGCTCGCGCTGCCGTTCTGCGCCGGCTGCCGCAGCGTCGCCTACGCGCCGTGTCCGGTCGAACTCGCGACCTCGCTGCCGGCCGATGCATTCGAACGCTGCCGCGGCGTGCTCGCGGGGCGCTTCGGTCCGATCGCGCTCGCCGACCCGGCGGGTTTCCTGCTCGAGACCGACTGGATCCTCGTCGACGAGCCGCCGGGTCGGCGTCGCGCCTCGGTGTTCCGCGACGGCGACGGCCTCGCGGTGATGGTCGAGGCGCGCTTCCTGGTCGAGCCGCCGGTCGGCCTGCCGTACTGGAGCAGCGTGCGCGGCGACCCGCGCGCCGAGCGCGAGCTCGCCGATCTGCTCGCTGGGGCGCTGGTCGGCGATGGCGACGGGTAGCGGGTGTCTCGATCGCCGTGGGGCGCGACACGCCTCATGAGATCGCGGAGCGGTCGTCGATCGCCGCCACCACGCGCCGCAGCCGCGCATCGCCGGCG
>JAGQRB010000630.1 GCA_020425925.1 Planctomycetota bacterium | reverse complement strand
TGCGCTACTGGCGACTCGTCGGGCTGACGGGCGGCGGGCCGCTCACCCGACAGGAGCTGCGCGTCGACGAGCGCATCCTGCACCACCTCGCGGGCGTCGACCACCTCGACGAGCAGCTCGCCGGCTACGTCGCGCCTGCGGTCGCGAACGGCCGCCTCGCGCCGTCGCACGCGCGGCTCGCCGAGCGCATCCGCGAGCTATGGAGCCAGCCGCGCAACGCGGTACCGCTCGTGCAGCTCGAAGGCAACGACGCCGAGACCGCGCGCGAGGTGGCCGCGCGGGCGGCCGCGGCGCTCGGCGCCCAGCTCTTCGAGATCGACGCGGACGTGCTGCCCACCGCACCCGAGGCGCTGCAGTCGCTCTGCCGCCTCTGGAACCGCGAGGTGCTGCTCGCCGGCGGCGCGCTCGTCGTCGACGCGCGCGGGATCGACGCCGGCAACCGCGAGCGCGAGCGCCGGGTCTGCCGCTTCCTCGACGGTGTGATCGGTCCCACGGCCCTGCTCACGGAGCAGGTGCTGCGCGGAGTCGAGCGCGCGGCGGTGATCCTGCCCGTCGCGCCCGCCTCGCGCGCCGAGCAGCGCGACGCCTGGCGCAGCGCCCTCGGCGGCGACGTCGGGCAGTGCAACGGCCGCCTGGAGCAGCTCACGTCCCATTTCAGCCTGCCCGGGCGGCGCATCGAGTCCGCGATCCTCCAGGCGCGCGCGTCGGCCGAGCCGGGCGAGCCGCTCGAGAACGCGCTGTGGCAGGCCTGCCGCCGCCAATCGCGCGATCGGGTCAGCGGCCTCGCGCGGCGCATCGAGGCAGTCGCGGGCTGGGACGACCTCGTGTTGCCCAACGCGCAGCGCGAGCTGCTGCGCGACATCGTCACCCACGTGCGGCGCCAGGTCGTCGTCCACGAGACCTGGGGTTTCGCCGGCAAGTCGTCGCGCGGGCTCGGCATCACCGCACTGTTCGCGGGGCCGAGCGGCACGGGCAAGACGATGGCCGCGGAGGTGCTCGCCCACGAGCTGGAGCTCGACCTGCTGCACGTCGATCTGAGCCGCGTCGTCAGCAAGTACATCGGCGAGACCGAGAAGAACCTCGGGCGCGTCTTCGACGACGCCGAGGCCGGCGGCGCGATCCTGCTGTTCGACGAGGCCGACGCGCTGTTCGGCAAGCGGAGCGAGGTCAAGGACAGCCACGACCGCTACGCCAACCTCGAGATCAGTTACCTGCTGCAGCGCATGGAGGCCTATCGCGGCCTCGCGATCCTGACGACGAACCTCAAGCAGGCGCTCGACGACGCGTTCCAGCGCCGTCTGCGCTTCGTCGTGGGCTTCCCGTTCCCCGGACCGGCCGCGCGGGCGGAGATCTGGCGGCGCACGATTCCGACCGAAACTCCGACCGAGGGGCTCGATTTCGATCGCCTCGGCCAGCTCAACGCGCCCGGCGGCACGATTCGCACGATCGCGCTGCACGCCGCATTCATGGCCGCGGACGGCGCCGTGCCGCTCCGCATGCCCCACCTGCTCGCGGCCGCCCGCCGCGTCTATGCCAAGAGCGAGCTGTCGCTCACCGACGCCGAAACGCGAGGTTGGTCATGACCGGGAGAATCAGAATCGAGATCGATCGCATCGTCCTGCACGGGACCGAGCCGGTCGACCGGGAACGGCTCGGCGCTTCGGTCGAGGCCGAGCTCGCACGGCTGCTCCGAGGGGGCCCGCTCCACGGGGGCGAGGGCGCGTCCCGGCGCGGCGGAACCCGAGCCGCGGCGACGCCGGCGACCGCTCCCGATCCGGCCGCCGATCCGACCGCCGCCGTTGCCTCGCGCATCGCGCGCGCCGCCTACGACCGGGTCACGCGGCCATGACGGGCTTCTCGAGATCACCGCGAGTCCAGAAGGGCGCGATCGTCGGCGTCGACATCGCGAACCCGTTGGCGAGCATCATCGTGTTCCAATACAACCCCGAGACGCTGTCGCGCTCGCTGACCGCGCAGGGTGCCGGCGAAGGCGCGGCCGAGGGCGAGATGCTGCGTCTTGCCGGCCCACCGCGGGAGCAGATCACCCTCGCGATCGAGATCGACGCCACGGACCAGCTCGAGACCGGCGACGCCCAGGCGGGCACGATCGGCATCCACGGCCAGCTCGCCGCGCTCGAGATGCTGATCTACCCGAAGAGCGCACTCGTGATCGCCAACGAGATCCTCAAGGCAGCAGGCGTCATGGAGGTCATTCCTCCGGCGGCGCCGCTGACGCTGTTCATCTGGGGCATCAAGCGCGTACTGCCGGTGCGGATCAGCAGCTTCTCGATCGCCGAGGAAGCGTTCGACCCCGACCTGAACCCGATCCGCGCGAAGGTCGACCTGCGGCTCGACGTGCTGACGTACGGCGACCTCGGCGTCCTGAGCGCCGGGGGTGCCCTCCATCTCGCCCACCAGATCGGCAAGGAGGTCATGGCGACGCTGAACAGCGTCGGCACCCTCAGCGCCGGCATCTCCATCTCGATCTGAACCACCGCCCGAGACCCCATGTTCCAGTCGAAGAGCCGCTACGCCAAGATCGCCACGAGCACGTACACGACGGTGGACGGGCGCGAGATCGGCTACGTGCGCCGTCGCTTCCTGCCTCAGCCGGACCGCGGCCAGACCGTGCTCGAGCACCGGACGAGCGGTGGCGAGCGGCTCGACAACGTGACCGCGAAGTACATCGGCGATCCCGAAGCGTTCTGGCGCGTCTGCGACGCGAACCTCGTCATCCATCCGGTCGAGCTCACCGACGAGATCGGCCGGTCCGTTCGGATCGCCCTGCCCGAGTTCTGAGCCTGCGTCCCATGTTCGACCTCGATCGCATCCGTACGATCCTGCTGATCGGTGACCCGGTCCCGCTGCCGGCGTCGGCGGCCGTGATCGACGCCGTGCAGGGGATCGAGGTCACGAGCGACGCGGGCGGCGGCGACGGCTTCCGTCTGACCCTGGCGCTCGCGCGGAGCCCGCTGCTCGACTACGAGCTCGTGCAGAACGGCACGTTCCGCCCCGGCAAGCGGGTCATCATCGGCGTGATGCTCGGCATCGTGCCCGAAGTGCTCATCGACGGCATCGTCACGCAGCAGCAGCTGCAGCCGAGCAACGAGCCCGGCCGCGCGACGCTCACCGTGATGGGCAGCGACGTCAGCGTCGTGCTGAGCTACGAGGAGCGCAACGCGACCTATCCGAACCAGCCGGACTCGATCATCTTCACGCAGATCATCGCGCGCTACGCGCAGTACGGCCTCGTCCCGGCCCCGAGCCCGACGGCCGACTTCCCGATCGAGCTCGAGCGAACGCCGCGGCAGCAGGACACGGATCTCGCGTTCATCCACTGCATGGCCGAGCGCAACGGCTACAAGTTCTACGTCGAGCCGGTGACGTTCGGGGTCAACTCCGCCTACTTCGGCCCCGAGGTGCGCGCCGGCGTCCCGCAGCCGGCCCTCAGCGTCGATCTCGGTGCCGCGACGAACGTGTCGAGCCTGAGTTTCTCGCACGACGCGCTCGCCCCGGTCGGCGTATCGGGGTCGTTCGTCGATCCGTTCCTCAAGCAGTCGTGGCCGATCCCCGCGCTGCCGTCGCTGAAGGTGCCGCCACTCGCACTCGCGCCCGCGACGCCGCTGCGAACCCGCATCGCGCGCGAGACCGCGAAGCAGAACGCGGGCACCGCCGCCATCTCGATGCTCGCGCAGTCGTCCAACTCACCGGACGCGGTCACGGGCAACGGCACGCTCGACTCCAAGCGCTACGGCCACGCGCTCCGAGCCCGCGGACTCGTCGGCGTGCGCGGCGCCGGTCTCAGCTACGACGGCCTCTACTACGTGCAGCGGGTCACCCACTCGCTGCGGGCAGGCGAATACACGCAGTCCTTCTCGATCAGCCGCGAAGGGCACCTTCCCACGCTCCCCGTGATCCCGACGTGAAGTGACCGAGAGCAAGAAGTACTACGGCAAGTACCGCGGTGTCGTCACCGACATCAACGACCCGTTGATGACCGGGCGCGTCAAGGCGCGCGTCCCGGACGTGACGGGCGACGACGAGACGGGCTGGGCGCTGCCTTGCGCCCCGTTCGGCGGCTCGAGCACGGGCTTCTTCGCGCTGCCCACGGTCGGTGCCGGCGTCTGGATCGAGTTCGAGCACGGCGACCCCGACTATCCGATCTGGGCCGGCGCCTGGTGGGGCTCGGCCGCGGAGATGCCGCCGGTGTTGCTGGCACCGCCCTACAAGAAGGTCATGGTCGTGACCGAGGGCGGCAACTCGATCACGCTCGACGACACCCCGGGCGTCGGCGGCATCACGCTCGAGACCGCCACCGGCCAGAAGCTCGTCCTGAGTTCGCTCGGCGTCGAGATCGACAACGGCATGGGCGCGTCGATCAAGCTCACGGGGCCGCAGGTCTCGGTGAACGGAGGTGCGCTCGATGTCATTTGAGCTCCACTGGCCACTCGAACCCCACCGGAAAGGCGAATAGATGCCCGGATTCGTACTCCACGCCAACGCGACGGTGCTCTGCCAGCACGGCGGTCAGGCCCAGGCGACGGCCCCGAACCCGCGCGTGATGGTCGGCGGTCAACCGGTCGTGACCCAGTCGGCGCCGCATGCCGTAGCCGGGTGTCCGTGGAACGTCGCGGGCGCACCCGTGCCCTGCATCACGGCGACATGGCTCACGGCCGCGACGCGCGTGCTCGCCGGCGGGGTGCCGGTGCTGCTGCAGGACAGCCAGGCGATCTGCGCCCCGAACGGGACGCCCGTCACGATCGCCGTCACCCAGACCCGCGTGTCCGCGACCTGAGGCCCTGCCATGCACATCGACTTCCCGTATCACCTCGACGGCCGCAATCGCACGGCCGTTACCGACGACGCGGGCTACGTCCGCGATCTGATCGAGCAGGTGGTCTTCACGATTCCGGGCGAGCGCGTCAACCGACCGACCTTCGGCAGCGGCCTGCTGCAGTACGTGTTC
>JAGQRB010000629.1 GCA_020425925.1 Planctomycetota bacterium | reverse complement strand
TCGAGCACGGCGACGCCGCGCTCGACGTAGAGGCCGACGACGTCGACGTTGCTGTTGAGGATCGCATCGCGATAGCCCGGCAGCTCGAGCCAGGACTGCATCGCCTTCCTCGGGTCCTTGCCGGTCCAGACCACCGCGGTGGCGGCGAACGTGCGCCCCGCGTTCGAGTAGCCCGGCCGACCCGCACGCTCGGTGTGTTCGGCCGCCGGCCCGCGTTGGTCGCGATTCGCCAGCAGGTACCCGACGTGCGACCGGCAGTCCGCCGAGAGTTCGGCCGACCAGCCGACCGGTGGACCGTTCAGCTCGGCGCGCACGCGGTTGAACTCGTCGAGCCACTTCGGCGCTTCGCGACTCGCGGCCTCGAGCGGCGTGCTGCCGCCGAACACCGTGCGGCGGATCGCCGAGTCCTCGGTCCAGAACCGCCGCCAGCCGAGGTCGAGTTCGCCGAGCGAACGGCCGGCGAGCGCCGCGAACTCGGCCTCGACCGCGGGCGGCGTGCCCGCCGTCTGCGCGGTGCGATCGAGCAGCGCGAGCAGCCGCGGCTCGCGGCGCAGCAGGTAGTCGCAGAACGACCACGCCTTGATGCGCCCGGCGGTCGGGAAACGGCTGGCCTCGAGCAGCGGCAGCTCGTTCGCCGGGGTGTCGGTGCGCGACCACGCCAGCTCGATCGCGAGCTGGATCCACGTCGACAGGTCGGGCAACAGCAACTTCGCCTTGGTACGCGCTGCGACGGTGTGCTCCTCGTCGTCCTGCCCGACCGCGAACACCCGATTGCGACCGAAGAACATGCCGACGACAGCGTGGCCGATGCCGGCCTCGATCGCGTCGGCTTCGAAGCCGGCGTAGTCGCGCGTCACCCAGCGCACGCAGAGGTCGTAGACCGTATCGACGTTGACGAAACCGCCGGAATGCAGCTCACCGACCTCACCCGACGACGCTTGCTCGGCGAGGAACACCGCGTGGCCGTGGCCGACGACGTCGACGTTGCGCTCGATCAGGCGGAGCCAGGTGTCGCGCTCCTTGAAGAACGCGAACTGTCGGCCGTTGCGCGAACGCGCGCCGGGCGCGATCTGATCGGCGAACGCGACCTCGCAGAACGCCAGCGCGCGTTCGGCCCAGTTGGCGGCCTGTTCGAGCACCTCTGGCGGCCAGTCGCCGTAGATCGTGAAGTGCTCCGAACGGCAGCAGGTGTACGGCATGCCGCCGCGATCGAGCAACGGGTGCTTGTCCGCGGTGCGCTCGACCTCGAACCGCTGCTGGACCAGCTCCGCCAGCGCGCGCTCCATGAGGCGCGAGCGGCGCAGGATCTCGAGGTCGGTCGCGGTCCCGACGACACCCTCGAACTGCTGCAGGCCGGACGCCTCGGCGACACGACCGTCGGCCGGCAGGAACCGCAGCGCACGCTGGAAGTGGTACTCGGCGCGCGCGGCCTTCGTGTTGCCGGCGAGCAGTTCGGCGGTCGCGCGATGCACCTGACCGAGCTTCCGGGCCACGGCCTCGAAGCGCCTGGCGAGCGCCTTCGCCGCGCCCGTATCGAGCTCGTCGCGAAGCGGCGCGACGAACTTCGGATCGACCTTCCACAGCGAGCCGTGGCGGTAGAGCCCGAGCGACCGGCGCACGCCCGCGTCGTCGGGTGCGTACTCGCCGACGATCTCGAACCAGGCGTCGCGCGCGAGCTGCGGGAAGCCCTTCTCGACGCATTGCTTCGCGTAGTCGCCGAGCTCCTGCCGACCGAGCTCGAAGATCCGGGTCTCGCGCTCCTCGGGCTCCGGAGCACTGGCGGGCAGTTGCGATCGCGGGTTCCCCTGCGCCGGCAAGGCGGCGAAGATCGAGAGCGATGCGAGCGCGATGTTCCGACCTCTCATGGCGACCACGATACCGGCTGTGGTGCGCGCTGTTGCTCGCCACCGCCGCTTTGCCGGCGCAGCGGGTCATCACGCTGCAGAACCTCGCACCGCTGCCGCGGCGAGAGGTCGCGGCGGTCGTCGTGCCGTTCGCCCAGGGTGAGGTCGCCGCCGGCGAGGTGCCACAGCTGCACGCCGAGGGCCACCCCACCACCTGGCAGCCGTTCGGTGCCCCGTGGCCCGACGGTTCCCTGCGTCAGGCGCTCTGCCTGTTCGAAACCGAGATCGCGGCGCTCGCCGAAGTACGTCTATCGCTGGCAGCGGGGCCGGGCCCCGAGCTGCCGAAGCCAGCCGCTGCGGACGCGGAGATCCGGATGCCGCCGGTCGAGCTCGAGCTCAGCGCGTGGCGCAAGGACCAGGCCAGCCGCGGTGTGCCGGTGCGGATACGCGATCTCGAGCACAACGCACTGCGGCGCGTCGAGCTGCGGCGCTGTCGGCTCGGCGACACCGGCATCGTCGCCGAGGTGATCGTCACGGCCTGCCGCGGCCAGCCGCACGCCTGGCTCGACGTCGCGCTGTTCTACTCCGACCCGACGAAGCCGGCGATGCAGGTGGCGATCGACGAGATCCGACTCCGCAGCCGCGGCATGGCCGCCGTGTTCCGACACGCCCGGCACTTCGACGTGCGACAACGCCTCACCGCCGACGGTAGCAACATCGTGCTGCTGAACGGTACCACCCTCGGCGACGGCCAGGGCATCCGGCGGACCGGCGTGCTGGTGCCGCCGCTCGGCGGCGATCCGTTGGTCGAATCGAGCAGCAAGGCTGCCTGCGTCACGCCAGTGCTCGGCGCGGTGTCGTGGCGCGGCACCGACGCGTTCGGAGCGTTCGGCCGGGTGCCGGATCCACCGCCGTGGCTGCGCGGCGAGGCGCTGCGCCAACACCTCGCAGCTCGCCACCGCGAGTTCGTCGCGCGCGGCGAGGCGAGCGGCGATCCGTTCGCCGAAGGTCCGATGCAGCAGGCGAGGTATGCCGGGCAGACCGGCGATCAGGCCGACTTCGGCGTCGTGCGGCTGTCCCTGGTCGCGGGCTCGGGGATCCCGAGCCTGCTGCTCGAGGCCGAGGCTTCGATGCTGCAGACCGCCTGTCGGCCGGTGCACTTCTTCGAAGCCGACGGCGCGCCGGTCGAGCCCGCCGACCACCCGCGCTGGATCGTATGGTCCGGCCGCACGCACTGGCACGAAGGTCAGTCGCCCGATCGCCTCGGCAAACCGCACCCCGAGCCGCAGTTCGAGAGCCACGGCTGGACCGGCAAGGACCGCCAGCACTGGAGCAGCAACACGCTCGGCGCGTTCGCGCTGCTCACCGGCGCGCACTGGGCGCGGCGCGAGCTCGAGAACGAGGCGCGGCTCTACCTCTCGGGTCAGACCGTCGATCCGGCGCTCGCGACCTCGGGTTCGGGCGCGCCGCGCGGCGCGGGACGGACCGAGCTGGCGGCGAGCTGGATCTGGCTCGCGACCGGCGACGAACGGCTGCTGCAGCGCATGAACGAGCGCATCGATCGCATCCACTACCCGCAGTGGGTCGGCCGCGAGCTGCCGGCGGACGAGGTCCGACCGATGGCGGTCGACAACCCCGACGCGCGCATGCTCGGCGGCAAGGTGCGCTACTGGACGCCGTGGCAGGACTCGATCGCGGCCGTCGGCTTCGGCGCCGCCTTCCGCGTGACCGGCAACGAGCACGCCAAGGAACTCGCCGAGGAGCTCGCGATCAACGTCGTTCGCCACGGGTGGCTACTGACCGACGACGAGTGCATCGTCGCGACCGCGCTGCGCTGGCAGGACGGCCGTCCGCTGACCCCGGCCGAGCAACGCGACCCGGCCGCCGCGCTGTGGTCCTACGGCACCGCGTTCGACCAGTGGTCGATCGGCGCGGTCGAGATCGCGCGCGTCGCGGCGAAGGCCCGCGGCGACGAGGCGCTGGAGCAGCGCTGCGAACTGATCCAGCGCCGCGTGCGCGACGGCCGCGAACGGCCACCGGACGGCGGCATCGACCGACTGACCGAGTGGGACGCCGTGCGCTGGTGATCGGTACGCGGTACAAACTACCGCGCGCGTGGCACGGTAGTTGGGTTGTGTTTTGTACCGCGTACCGGCGGGACCTCAGAGCCAGCCGCGGCGCGCGATCTCGGCGTTCACGAGTTCGAAGAACCAGCGTTGCCCCGCGGGGGTGAAGTGCCCCGCCGGCTCGTAGTAGATCCCCTCCGGCTTCGTGGCATGGCTCGCGACCGGGTCGACGAGCGGCACGTCGTGCTCGTCGCAATAGCGCGTCAGCCCCACGAACGCGCGCCAGTCGTGCAGCGGCACGTGCGCCAGCAGCAGCGGGCACCCGGCCGCCGCGACGCGACTGCGCAGGCGGTCGAGGATCGCCGCGTTGAGCGCCCACCACGAGCCGATGCCGTGCTCGAAGCCGAGATTGCGCTGCGCGCGCCGCCACAGTCCGAACAGGCGCGAATTGTGCTCGAGGAACGCGCCGAGCGCCGACGGGCGATCCGCGGAGGTCAGCGCGGCGAGCTCGCCACCGCGCAGCGCGAACGTCGGCTTGTTGAAACCGAGATCCTCGCGGAACGCGGTCTGGCTGCGGCTGCAGTCCTGCGGGTAGATCCCGACGACGACCAGGTCCGGCCGCAACGGCAACCCCTGCTCGACGACCGCGAGCATGATCTGGTCCAACCCGAATCCCGGCTGCGCGAGGTTCACCACCCGCACCGTCGGATGGGCACGCTCGAGCAGCGCGGCCAACGAATCGTCGTACTGCACACCCGCACCCCAGACGAACGAGTCGCCGGCGAGCAAGACGGTCCGCGGCCGCGCCGCGAGGTCCGGCGACGCCGCCGGTCGGGTGCGCCAGCCGTTGGTATCGGCGCGGAACGCGACCTCGCCGCCCTCGCCATCGACCGTGAACTCGGAATCCGGCCGCATGCGCCAGCCCACGGTCGGCTCGGCGACGAAGTTCGGGTGACCGCGATCGGCGTGCTCACCCGGTGCGGCGCGAACGATCGGCGGGTACATCCCGAGCCAGCGCAGCGCGACCTCGGCCGCGAGCAACGCGACCACCGGCGCCGCGAGAATCAGCAGCAACCGCCGCCACCAGCGACGGCGCGGCCGCGGTCCGTCCGCCGCTGCAGCCGCTGCTCTCATGGCGCGGTGTCCGGGTCGCCGCTCGCGTCGGGCACCCGCGTCAGGGCCGGCAGGCCGTCGAGGCTCCTCAGGTTCTTGCGCCGGACGTACTCGTGCACGCCGACGTCGCCCTTGCGGTCACGCCAGCCGGTCATCTGGTCGCGCTCGCCGACGAAGTCGTAGAGCGGCACACCGTAGCCGCAGGAGTCGGCGACGCGCGTCAGACGGATCTGCACGATCGCCCGCTCGGCCGCCTGCGAGTCGTCCGGAAACAGCGCGCGCAGCTGCGACCACGCGGCGTCGCCGGGCTCGACCACCGTGCCGACACCGTAGAGCCGCACGATCTTCGGCTTGCCCTCGAACGCGCAGAACATCACGCAGATCCGACCGTTGTCGCGCACGTGCGCGACGGTCTCGATCCCACTGCCGACGAAGTCGAGGTACGCGACGGTCGTATCGTCGACGATCCGAAACGAGTCGTAACCCTTCGGCGAGCAGTTGACGTGCCCCCCGGCGCCACTCGGCGCGGTCGCGACGAAGAAGACCTTCTGTGCGGCAAGGAACGCGCGATGGCTGTCCTGCAAGGCGGACGAGACGTTGCCCATGCCCGCAGGCTATCGCGCGCTACCGCGGTCGCCACGCCGGAAACGAGCCGCCGGCGCGGGTGACCTGACGTGGTCCCCGAACGCTGTCGCCGCCGTCGAGACCGCCGTCGAGACCGACCACGAAGACCTGCCGCGCATCGCGCGCAGGCCCCGATTCGAACGCGAGGCAGTTCCCGTCGGGGGCAAAGCTCGGCGCCGCGTACCAATGCTCCGGGTGGGCGACCTCACGCGGCTCACCGTCGGCAACGTCCTGCACCAGCAACCGGTCGCCGTCGGCGTCGCCGCCCGACTCGATCCAGGCCATGCGGCGGCGATCGGGAGCGAGCACGGCGCGGAACTCGCGGGCCGCGGTCGCGGTCAGCGGACGGCGCACGCCGGTATCGAGGTCGAGCGCGAGCAGGTCGGGCCGGCCCTCGTGCGCCGCCGCGATCACGAGCTCCTGCTCGTCGAGGAAGAACATCGGCTCGCCGCTGCCGAGGGCGCGCGAGGCCGGCATCTCGGCCTCCTCGGCGGCTGCGCCTGCACCGAGTTCGACGAGGTGGATCACACTGCGCACCCGGTCGTCGCCGACCGGCTCGAAGTCGACGAACGCGAGCCGGCGACCGGACGGCGCCCACACCGGTGCGTCATCGCGGTGGCCGAGCGCGTGGATGCGACGCTGCCGGCTGCCATCGGGTGCCATCAGCCAGACCCCGTCGCCACCGCGGTGGAACGCGATCAGACTTCCGTCGGGCGAAGCCGCCGGCGAGCGGTTGTCGCGCGCCGAACGCGTCAGGTTCGTCCTCTCGAGGTTCTCGGGGTCGACGGTCCAGAGGTCCCAGGCGCCGCCGTCGTGGTTCCAGTAGCACAGCCGCGAGCCGTCTGGCAACCAGTGCAGCGGCCGGTCGTAGGTGTTGTGCTCGACCAGCACGGTGCACTCACCGGACGCGACGTCGACGAGCTCGATCCTGCCGTTCACGGCGTAGGCGATCGAACCGCTCGGCGACTGGGCGCCGGCCGCGGCGAGCAACATGCAGAACGACAGGACGGCGATCGGCTTCATGACAGCGACACCGACGAATGCGGCGCCGCGACCGTTAACGGTATCGATCGACTAGTGCGCGTATACCGCCGCGTTGCTGGCGCGCACCGCCCCACTCGGATCGAGCACGACACCCTGCCATGCCACCTGGACCCCGACGACCCACGGGGCGTTGGGCACGGCGTAGGCGCCGGCGACCGTCGGTCCGGTGCCGACGCGCTGCAGCACCGCGCCGGGCGCGAGCCAGATCGGGTCGATCACGCCGGGCACCGCCGCTGCCGCCACCGCGAATCCGACGTAGAGTGCGCCGGTACCGCCGATCGGCACCGCGAGCGAGCCGCTCGCGACCCCGCCGAGCTGCCCCGGGTTGACGGTCAGCCGCGGGATCGGGCGGTTCGTGACCGTGAGCCCCGGATCGAACGCCGGGTTGGCGAGGTTCACGAACGCGGTGTTGGGGTCGAACGTGACGGTGCCGGTGCCGACCGCCGCCAGCTGCGGGACGTTCGCGCTCGAACTCAGCCGAGTGCTGCCGTTCAGCACCAGGTCACCGGTGGCGAGTGCGCACACCGCGGTCTGGTACGGGCCGAGTCCGGGCGTGCTCGCCAGCACGCACCCGGTCAGATGCACCCGACCGCCGGCGAGCCGCAGCGCGAACGACGCCGAGTCGATGGTGGTTCCGGACACCGACATGTTGCTGCCGAAGCACCGCAGGCCGCTCTGCAGCACCTCGCGAGTCTCGAGCAGACAGTCGCGCACGACCACGTTGTCGCAATTCGTCGCCAACAGTCGGCCGTACGCGCCGACACCGTTGTCGCCGATCACACAGCGGTCGATGACGACCGTGCCGACGCAGTCGCGACAACCGATCACCGCCGGCAGGAACCCGCCACCGAACGCCAGTTGCCGCAGCGTGACGCTCTGCGTCGCCGAGAGACCGGAGACGTCGGCGTAGGCCGAGGTGGTGGCGCCGAGCGCGGTGACGGCAACGCCGGGCCCCCCGAACACGCTCAGGCTCTTGCCCTGGATCGCGAACGAGTCGTACGTCCCGGGGCGCACCAGCACGACGGCGCCGTCGGGCACCGCCGCAACGGCCGCGGCGATCGACGTGAAGTTCGTGCCGGGCCCATTGCTCGCGTCGACGACGAACGTCTGGGTCACGGCGGCCGAGGTCAGGACGGCGAGGAACGGCAGGACGAGCGGTGGCTTCATGGTTCGACTCCGGCAGCACCAGCGGGATGCGAGGCCGGCAGCGAACCCGGATTCGGTGGCTCGCCCCGCCCCCGCCGCGATCCGACGGTTTCGTGTTTCGCGGCGGCGCGTGCGGGCATGGGGCTCCGGAACCCAGAAACGAGAGCCATGACCATGAACATCCGAATTCCCATCGCCAGCCTCGCGGCTGCGCTCGCGAGCGTCCTCCCCGCACAGAACCAGAGACTGAGCACGACCGTCACCCATCAGGCGTCGAGTGCGAAGGGCTGGTACGCGAACATCACCGTCACGAATCCGAACGGCATCGTCCTCAACGCGATCGACATCGCGCAGGCCGTGCCCGGAACGGGCAACCAGATCGAGTTCTACCTGCGCGAAGGTGCGGCGACGGCGGCGAACCGGACGTCGACCGCCGGCTGGGTGCTGCACAGCTCGGTCCACGTGTCGTCGGCCACCACCGTCGGCGCATTCGACATCGTCAACATCGACGACGTGTGGCTCGCGCCCGGCACGCACGGGATCGCGATCACGCGCACCTGTTGCTTCCAGAGCTACGAGACCGGGCTCACGACCCACAGCAATGCGGACGTCACCTTCACGGGCGTCGGTTCGACGGCCAACCACTTCAGCACCTGGCCCGACGATCAGACGATCTGCTGCCGTCTCAACTACTTCCGCGGTGAAGAGCGCACGGTGGCAACGACGCCGTTCGTCAACGGCTCGCCGTCGCTGGAGTACCTGAGCGCGAGCCCGGCCGACATCGACGGCAAGACCGGCGGCACCGGCGGCTTCCTGCACCGCTACTACGACCACACCGCGGTCACGCTCAACGCGCCACCGGCCAGCGGTTCGTACTTCCTGCAGCGTTGGGAGGTGAACGGCGTCGCGCAGACGATCGGCGATGCGTCGCCGACCGTCGTCGCCGACCAGGACCTGGTCGCCAACGCCTACTACGAACGCGAGAAGACCGTGCGCGTCGACGCCACGCTCGACGGCACCGTGATCACACCGACCATCGCGATCGCTCCCGACGACCTCTACGGCAACAGCAGCACGACGGCGCCAGGCTCGTTCGCGGCACTTCGCGACCAGACCATCGCGCTGACCGCGGACGCCGAGATCGACCAGCGCTACGTCTTCCGCCGCTGGCTGCAGGACGGCGTCGCGCTGCCGTCGCAGCGCGGGACCTTGACGACGACAGTGCCCGACGACACCGACATCGTCGCGGAGTACATGGACGCGCCGTGCTACGACACGGATCTCGGCGCCCCGCTCGGCGCCGGCGACGAGACGCTGGCGATCGGCATCGACCTCGGCTTCGAGTTCGCGCTGCCGGACGGCACGACCACGAGCAGCATCGACATCTGCTCGAACGGCTTCGTCTGGCTGGTGTCGGGCTCGTCCACCGACACCGACAACACGCCGACGCGCACCGAGCTCGGGGACGGACCGCCGCGCCTGGCGCCGTTCTGGGCCGACCTCGACTTCACCGGCGGCGCCAGCGACGTCTGGTTCCGCGCGGCCGACGACCGCGCGATCGTCACCTGGCACGACGCACGTTTCGCCGGCGGCACCGAGACCTTCACCGTGCAGTGCCAGATCTTCGCGGGCGGCGCGGTCTGGATCACCTGGGGCAGCGACGTGCCCGTGACCGGCACGTCGGCGGTCGGGATCTCGCAGGGTGGCGGCGCGTCGCAGAGCCATGCGAGCTTCTGGTTCACCGGCTACAGCACGACCACCGCTCAGTCGGTGACCGACGAATACTCCGACGATTTCGACCTGCAGGGTCTGGCGACCTCGCTGGTGCCGTTCCGTGCGACCGGCTGGGCCTACCACCAGCTCGCCTGCGACGGCGGCGCGACCCTGTTGTACGGCAACGGCTGCGGCCTGCCGACCGCATTCTACGAGGTCGGCACCGGCGCGACGATCGGCGCGGTGGCGCTCGAGCTGACCCCGAACGCCGACGGCGGCTACGACGTCGCCGACTGCGGCCAGGGCAGCTTCGACACCGACCTCGGCACGCTGCAGGCGATCGACGACGAGGACATGGAGATCCTCAACCTGCCGTTCGCGTTCCCCTACCCGGGCAACACCGCCGGCTCGACCTCGATGCGGGTCTGCTCGAACGGCTTCATCTGGCTCGACGCGAACAGCCACCTGGGCTACCAGTACCAGGCGACCATCGGCAACCTGCTGAACTCGCCGGCTCGCCTCGCGCCGATGTGGACCGACCTGAACCCACCGGCGTCGACGACCGGCGGCGTCTACTTCAAGGTGCTGCCCGACCGCGCCGTGATCACCTGGTTCGAGGTGCCGGAGTTCTCCCACAACGTGCCGCTGACCG
>JAGQRB010000628.1 GCA_020425925.1 Planctomycetota bacterium | reverse complement strand
CCGCCGTCGGCGGCCTCGAACAGGCCGGGACGGCGCTTCTCGGCGCCGGTGAACGCGCCCTTCTGGTGCCCGAACAGCTCGCTCTCGATCAGCTGACGCGGCACCGCGCCGCAATGCACGACGACGAACGGCTGATCGTCGCGGGGTGACGCCGCGTGCAGCCGACGCGCCACCAGCTCCTTGCCGCTGCCGCTCTCGCCGGAGATCAGAACCCCCTGCCCGGCGCGCGCGATCCGCGCGATCTGATCGTCGAGCCGCAGCGCCGCCGGACTCACCGAAGCGACCGCCAGCGCGCCGGCGGCGCCGTGCGCGGCGGCACGCCGCAGCCGGTCGTTCTCGCGCAGCAGGCGGCCGTGCGCGGTGGCGCGTTGGACGGTCTGCTCGAGCACGTCGAGGCTGACCGGCTTGGTGAGGAAATCGAACGCTCCACGCTGCATCGCCTCGACCGCGAGCGCGACCGAACCGTGGCCGGTGCAGACGACGACCGGCAGATCCGGATCGTGCTGCGCCACCGCCGAGAGCGCGGTCATGCCGTCGACACCGGGCAGGTGGAGATCGAGCAGCACCAGATCGGGATGCCCCGCCCGCAACACGCCCAGCAGATCGTCGGCGTCGGCGCGCGCCTCGACCGAATGTCCCATACGCCCGAGTTCGGCCGCCAGCACACGGCGCAGACTTTCGTCGTCCTCGACGAGCAGGATCGCAGCGACGGTCGGAGTTCGATTCACGACGGGCTCGAGGATCGTAGCCGCGAGCGCCCGGATCGCAGCTATCGAGTCGCAGACGGCGCCGGTTCGGGCAGATCGAAGACCGCGAGTCCCGAGACCAGCGGCCGACCGGCGAACGGCAGGCGGACGACGAACGCCGCGCCGCCGAGCTCGGATTCCTCGCACCAGATCCTGCCGCCGCAGCGATCGGCGATCGCGCGACAGATCGACAGTCCGAGGCCGGCACCCTCCGGCTTGTCGGTGAGGTGGTCGCGCAGCTGCGTGAAACGCTCGAACACGGTCGAACGTTCGTTCTCCGAGACGCCGGGCCCGGAATCCTCGACCCGCAGCTCGAATTGATCGTCGACCTCGCCACAGCGGATACGCAAGCGGCCACCCACCGGCGCGAACTTGACACCGTTGTCGACCAGGTGGCGACAGAGCTGCCGCAGTCGGCCGGGATCGGTCCGCACCGCCGGGACATCCTCGCAGTCGACTTCGATCGCGAGGCTGCGGGCCTCGGCCGCGGCGCCGAACATCGCGACGACCTCGTGCACGGCCTGAGCCGCGTCGACCGCCTCGATGCAGAACTCGGCGTTGCCGGAGTCGAGCTCGAGGAAATCGAACATCCCGTCGACCAGCGCGCTGAGGTGCAGGCTCTCCTGGTGGATCACCTCGACGAACTCGAGCCACTCGCCGCCGGCGCCGGGGTCCATCGTGCGCAACAGCTCGCTGTAGGCGCACAGGCTCGTCAGCGGCGTCCGCAGCTCGTGCGAGACGCTCGAGAGGAACCGGTCCTTCAACCGCTGCAGCTCGAGGCTGCGAGTCGTGTCGACGAACAGGAACACGGTGCCGAAGTCGTGCCCGGTCTCGGTCGAGGTGACCGGCACGGCCGTGAGATCGAAGAATGCGTCGCCGCACGGGATCGACGCGTGCCGAACCGTCGCCATCTCCGACAGTCGCGCATCGCGCTGCTCGTGCAGCGCGAGCCAGGACTCGTGCACCGCGCGGCCGAGTTCGCCGGGCAGCTCCTCCCACAGCACGCGGCCGTCGAGGTCCGCATCGGGCCGACGCAGCGCCCGACGCACCGCCGGGTTGCTGAGCACGACCTCGCCGGCACCGTCGACGACCACGACGCCTTCGCGCAGCGACTCGAGCACCGAAGACGAACGGTCACAGGCGAGTTCGAGCGCGAGAACCCGGGCGGTCGCGGCGCGCACCGCCTCTACCCCCGGGCCGTGCTCCGCCGCCTCGTGACGACCGCAGCGCCGCTCGAGTACCGCGACCAGCAGCGCTGCGGTGCCGACGCACAGCGCCGGGCCCGGCGAACCCGCGAGCGCCCTTGCCACCGCGGTGAAGAGCAGGAAGACCCCGCCCGCGCGCAGCCAGAACGCCAGCCAGCGGACGCGCGCTGCGGCGGTCCACCTGGCGGCCTTCGAACGGGTCCCGGGCGCGTGCACCTGGCTCGAGTATCGAGTTCCAGGGCGCCGCGCTTGACCCGGGAAACCCCTGCATCGGAAGGCCTGTAGTCGCGGCGGACGACGGGCCGATGAGACCCCGAGACCGCGAGGAACCAGAGATGCTGCTCGAACTTTGCCTACTGCCCGTTCTCTCGCTCCAGGATCCTGCTGCGCAGGAGCCCGAGCAACCCCTGCGCGTCGCGGTGACGGCGCCGCCCGAAGCCGATCCCGCCGCCTGGTTGCCGGCCGAGACGCTGCTCGCGCTGACCCTGCAGTTCGGGCCGAACGCCGATCTCGGCGGTCTCCTGGGTCGCCTGCAGGCGATGGACCGGGTCGGTGCACTGCCGCAGCTGCGGCGCAACCTCGACCGCTCGCTGCAGCAGCTCGGACTTTCGATCGACCATCTCTTCCAGGTCGCGGCCGGTGGCGTCGCAATCGGCTTGACCGGCATCGAGCCCGGCCCGCTGCCGCAGTTCGTCTGCGTCGCACGGCTGTCGGCCGCCGATGCCGACGTGCGCACCGCATTCCGGAATGCGACCGAAGGTCCGATCCGGGCCCAGCAGGTGTTCGGCGGCGTATACGGTGACTTCTTCGTCGTCGCCAGCAGTCGGGCGGCACTCGATGCCGCGGTGCTCGCGACCAAGTCGGGCAAGTCCGGTGGTCTCGCCACCGACGAGCAGTGGCGCTCGGCCTGCGAGAGCGCACCGCTGAACGGCACCGCGACGATGACGCTGTTCGCGCGCCCGGCCGGGCTGTTCGACGCCATCACCGCGGTGCTGCCATCGCAGCAGCGCACCGGCGTGCAGCGTGCGGGCAAGGCGTTCGGCATCGGCGAGATGCGGCGCGCGATCGTTCGGCTGCTGCCGACCGCCGAACGCTTCGACGTCGCGGCGTGCTGCTCGCTGCCGCCGGGCGACAACCTGCTGACGGCGCTGCTCGGTGATCCCGCGCGTATCGACGAGAGTCTGGCGCTAGTGGTGCCGAGCGCCGCGACGGCGTTCGAGTTCGCCGGCACGGACATCGGCGCCTGCGTCAGTCGCCTGTTGGAGCTCGTGCAAGCCGTCGAGCCGGGCGCCGCGATGATGGTCTCGGCGCTGATGCAGCAGGTCGCGGAGAAGGCCGGCGTCGATCTCGACAGCGCCGTGCTGCGCGGTTTCACCGGCCAGAGCGTCTCGTTCACGTTGCCCAACGGCACCGCGACGCTGATCGGACTCGCGTCGCCGTCGACGTTCGCCACCGCGCTCGACAAGCTGCTGGCAGCCGGCGACGTGCCGGTGGTGAAGACCAAGGCGAACGGCGTTACGAGCTACCGCCTCGATCCGAGCGCCGGGATGCCGCTGTCGGTCGAGTTCGCGATTCTCGGCAGCTGGCTCTGCGTCGCCGACGGCGACACCACGCTGACGACCGTCGCGCGCCAGATCGACGCACCGAGCGCGAATCCGCGCGTGAGCGCCGCGATCCGGGCCAAACTCTCCGGCACGACCTCGATGCTCGGCGAGCCGTCGACCGGCAGCATCATGACGCTGCGGCGGCTGCCAGGTCAGGCGCTCTGGACCGGCTCCTTCGGGTTCGGACCGGTAGCCGCCGCTCGGACCACTCCGAAGGCCGGCACCGGCTCGGCGGCGAAGTCGAAGACCGGCGCGCACGACACCACGCCGGCGCCACGGGCCGAGGTCGACGCACTGGCGAAGGCCGAGGCCGATCCGACCAAGGTGACCGCCGGCGCGCTCGCCAAGCTCGCGCGCTCCACCCATGGCGGCGTTGCGGCGCGGGCGACCTGGCTGCTGCGGCAGCGCGAGGAGGCCGATGCGCGCGAGCCGCTCGCCGAACTCGCGACCCGTAGCCCGCACGACGAGGTCCGGGTGCTGGCGATGAGCGCGATGCTGCGCGTCGGCAACGCGACCAACGCAGCGACCGCGATCAGCGGCCTCGATGACAAAGACCTTCGCGTGCGCACGCTCGCCGCGCAGATGCTCGGCAAGCTGCAGCTCGACAGCTCGACCGGCCCGCTGCTCGCGATGATCGCGGCGCGCGCCAAGATCGCCGACGTCGGCACACCGACGACCGACCTGCAAGCGGCGCTGCTCGCACTCTCCGACATCGCCGCGCCCGGCCAGCTGCTGCCGGCCGCGACCGCGGTCGACGGCTGCCGCGCACAGGGCGTCGGACCGGCGCTGACCTGGTTCTTCCAGTCGCACTCGCGCGATCTCGCGCCCGCGGACGAAGCCACGCTGCTGGTCGCCGTGCTCGGCCACACCGAGTCGATGCTGCGGCGCTACGCCATCAGCCGCCTCAGCGAGCTCCGCGACCTGTCGACGGTCAACGCACTCGAAGGCCGGCTCGGCAAGGAAGGGCCCGAGCTGCGACCGCTGATCGAGGTCGCCCTCTCGCAGATCCGCCGCCAGCACTCGACGGCCGGTGGCGAGCAAACCACCGACAAGGACGTCGAACAGGGCCCGGTCGCGCGCCTGCAGGCCCGCTGGGCCGCGATGGACGGTCAGCAACAGCTGATGGTGGGCGGCATCGCCGGCCTCTGCGTCGTCGCGCTCGTGGTGTTCGCGCTGGTCGCGAGCCGCCGCCGCCGTGCGCGCCGCGGCGCGCGCGCAGTCGACCTCGTCGCGCCGTCGGACGAGTACCTCGAGGACCTCGAAGCGGAGTCGCAGGCGCTCGCCGACGCGGCCGACGACCTCATCGAGGACGCGGCCGAGGCCGACGACGTCGTCGTCGACGAGTTCGAAGGCGACGAGTTCGGCGCGGCCGACGACGACGCCGTCTACGAGGAAGAAGAAGCCTACCGCGGCTGAGATGCGCCCGGTG
>JAGQRB010000627.1 GCA_020425925.1 Planctomycetota bacterium | reverse complement strand
CGGGCTCGCGAGCCGCAGCTCGTTCGTCAGCGTGAACGCGCCGGCGACCCGCGGCCGCCAGAAGCCGAGGCGTGAACTCTCGTCGACGAATACCAGGGCCTCGATCTCGTCCTCGGGCGCCGGCAAGAGCGCGAGCGTCGGCGGCACGATGCCGGGCACGGCGATCAACTCGCCGGGGATCGGGAAACCACCGAAGCCGTCGTTCTCGAGGATCTCGATCGACGGCACGCCGGTCGAGTCGTCGTTGCGCACGACCGCGAGATCCCGCACCGCGCCGTGGCCGGCGACCGCTCGCGCACTCCAGTTGCCGCCGATGATCGCGCCGATCGGTGTATCGCGGTGACGGCCACCGTCGGGCGCCAGCAGCGTCGTCGGCAGCACGCCGTCATCGAAGACCAGGAACGTCGACAGGCGGCGCTCGGGCACGCCATCGACATCGCTCTCGTGCACCGCGAACACCGCCAGCCCGCCGCCGGACGGGTTCGCGGCGAACGCGCGGCCGAAGTGCAGTCCGCGCACCTTGCGCGGCTGTTCCCCACCGACCTCGACACCGCCGGACAGCGGAAAGAAGTCGGGGCCGCGGTAGTAGAACACCGCGACTGCGGCGGGGCCGGTGAGGAGCTCGTTGCGGATGCCGACCACGAGCTCCAGTGCCTCGGTTCGGTCGATGTTGGCGATCACGCTGGCACCGACGGGATCCGAGCCAAGGCCGCGGATATCGCTCCCGAGCGGCTGACCGAAGACCCGCGGTGACGATTGATGCAGCACCGCGACGAGCGCCTGCGGATCGGCGCCGACGCCGTCGTTGTCGCCACCGAGCACCAGCCCGAGCGACTGCTGCGGACCGTTGCCGCAGGCGTGCAGACCGACCGCGGGCGAGCCCGGGTCGGGGGTGTAGCCGGGCACCGTGACCACCAGCGGTACGGCGTTCTCGAACGTGCCGTCGCCACGACCGTAGGCGATGTCGAGCTCGAGTTGCACGCCATCGACGACCGCGACATCGAGGAAGCCGTCGCCGTCGAGGTCGGCGACCTCGACCGCCTGGTACGACATCGCGCCCACGGGCACGTCGATCGGCTGCGCGAACGCCGGCACCACACGCTCGGTCGAAGGGTCGAAATACGGCCGCGACAGCAGCAACTGCGGGCGCTGCTGTGGATCCGCCGCCGGCCCTGGCACCAGCAGCACGTCCTCGAGTTCGTCGCCGTCGAACCGCCCGGTCCGACAGTGCGCCATGCCGCCGATGCCGGGCACCTGGAACACCCCACCGAGCGGGGTCTTCGGCTTGGCCTGACCGAGCACGATGTGGTGCACCGCCATCGCCGCACCGGAGTTCACGACGAACAGATCCGGTACGTCGTCGCCGTCGAAGTCGGCAGAGCAGAGGTCGGCGGGGTTGCGTTCGGCCGGTACCTCCGGGTCGCCGATCCGCCGCCGGGCGCCGAAGCGCAGGAACATGCCGTTCTCCTGCGCCAGCAGCAGCTGCAGGTAGGCGACCCCGCTCTCCTCGCTGAGCACGGCGAAGTCGGGGGCGTCACCACCGGCCGGCGCGCCGTCGAGCGGGATCGGCGCCACCGCGACCGGGAACCGATCGAGCGCGGCGCCGCGCGGCCCGAAGAACGGATGCGGGCTCGCGAACAGGAACACCTGGCTCGCGACGACCTCGGCGACGACGCCCTCGAGCTGCACGCGCAGCACGATGTCGACCTGCCCCGGCCGCCCATCGGGCGAACTCGGCATCCGGAACACCAGCCGATCGCCGGCCGAGAGCTCGGCGCGGAAGTCCTCGCGGCCGAGTTCGATCCGGCGATTGCCCTTCTGGAACGCGAACTCGACCGCGTCGAACTGCAGCGGCGCGGGCATCTGCCCGAAGTCGTGCGGCACCAGCGCCGTACCGATCAGGGTGACGAGGTTGCCGCCGGTCGTGATGCCTTGGCTCGGCAGCGCGAGCGTGATCGCGGGTTCGTAGTAGACCCGGACCGCGGTCGACTCGCCGGCCGAGGCGTCGCGCACGAACACGTCCGCCTGATCGGGGAAGCTGTTGCCCGGCAGCGTGCCGGTGACCATCGCTTCGCCAGGGGTGCCGGTCGGCACCGCTTCGACGTTGGTGCAGGGCCGGATCAGCGTCGCCGGGCCACCGTCGGCGGCCGCGTTGTCCGGATCGCGCGTGGCGACGAACATCTCGACGCTGCCGAAGTCGCGCAGAGCGCCGACGCGGACCGTGACGGCCTCGCCGAACGGCGAGACGAAACGTGCGGTGCCGGGGGCGAGATCGAGCTCCGCGCGCGGTTGCCGCACCAACAACACCGGCACCGTGGACCCGATCGGACGTCCGTCGACGAGCACGGTGAGCAGCGCATCGACGTCGGCCGCGCTCGGATCGACGGCGGCCTTCGCGATCAGGCCGGTCGCGACGCCGAAGGTAATCGCGGTCGAACCGCTCTGGACCGAGATCTGCGGCGCGAGCTGGTCGACGGTCTCACCGAGCGCCTGCAGCCGCACGCGCACCTGCGCGGCGGCGGAGAGCTGCGCGTTGGTGATGACCACCGTGCGCGTCGTATTGGCCGCCGGCACGAGCGGCAGCACCGGCGCCAGCAACAGTTCCGGTGGCCGCGATTCGCTGCCGCCGCCGCTGGCCGCGACGCCGGTGATCAGGCCGGCACCGCAGGCCGGCAGGCCGAGCAGCAGCGCGGCGGCGACGAGCGCGCGCACCGATCTCCAGGGGTTCTTCATGTTGGCAGGGACACGACCGGTCGGTTCCGGGGCCCCGCAAGTCTACCCGGTTCCGACGCCCCTCGCGGCGCGGCCGGCCGTCATGCCGCGTGCGCCGGTCACGGCATCAGGGAACCGACAGCATCGAGGGTTCGCCGAGCGCCGGACCACCCGCACCGAAGTGCACCAGCGCGAAGGCCGCCGTCAGACCGGGCGGCAGCGGCGGCATCCCGAGTTGGAGCGTGTGGGCGCGATCGACCCCGAAGTTCGCCACCGACAGCAGCGCGATCGCGGCCGGATCGAGCCAGGCCAGACCGAACGTCGTGATGGTCGGTGCCGCCGGCGGTCCGACGACGATCGCGAACAGATCGCCGGCCGGACCATGGCTGCGCAGCTGCAGCGAGCTGCCGCCGTAGGCCGCGATCGTGCTGACCAGCTCGGTGGCGTCGAGTGTGTGGGATCCGGCGATCGGCGCGGTGCTGCCACTGACCTGCAGCATCGTGCTCGGGTCGAGGTGCAGTGCCGCGTTCGTCGCCTGGATCGCCGGCCCCGACATCCCGAACGCGACCGCACCGCGCAGCACCGCGCGCGTCACCCGCAGCTCGCCGGCGCTGGCGACGACCGCAGGCGACGGCAGGTGGGAATCGGTGTCACCGATGCTGCCCCCGACGATCGTCGTGCGCGAGTCGGTCGCGCGGATCGCTCCGAGACTCAGCGCCGTCGACCCGACGACGCAGTCCTCGAACATCACCTCGCTGCCGGTCAGGTCGGCGTTGCCGAGCCGCGAAGCGCGCAGGTGGACCTGCGGCGAGCGCGTGACCTCGACGTTCCAGCGCGCGTAGTAGTAGCCGGTCGTGAGGTTGGCGACGGCGACGGTGCCGAGGCAGTCCTCGATGGCCAAGGTGCGTCGGGTGGGCATGAGGTCGACGACCACCGGTTGGACCTCGAAGCCGAGCATCACGAACGACTGCCCGGCCGGCAGATCGTGGATCCGCACCATCGGATGCACCAGCAGGTCGCTCGTGGCGGTGAGCACCGCGCCCCGGCCGACGAGCTGGATGCCGTGATCGACGACGATGTCCTCGGCGTAGGTGCCGCCGAGCACCATCACGGTGTCACCGGGGGCGCTCGCCGCCACCGCGCTCGTGATCGTCGCGTAGGCCTGATTGGGGCCGACGAGCAAGGTCGCCTGCGCCGAGGCCGCGACCGACACCGCCAGGGTGGCAAACGCCGCGCGGCTGGTCGACACGACGAACGAGAAGGAGCGCTGTGGGGATCTCACGTGCGGTGCTATGCCCGCGGCGACCCCACGTTTCCAGGAATCCGACGGTGCCCGAGACTCAGAGGTGCCGATCGAACATCGCCGTCAGCTCGCCCGCGATCTCGTCCGGCCGCCGACCTTCGATCCGCTGCCGCGGCAGGAAGTCGACGAGCTTGCCGTCCCGGACCAGCGCGACCGACGGGCTCGACGGCGGCACCTCGGCGAAGTGCGCGCGCGCCTGCGCGGTGGCCTCCTGGTCCTGCCCGGCGAACACGGTGGCGAACCGTTCCGGACGCTTGCCGTGCTGCATCGCGAGGCCGATACCGGGCCGCGCCGAGCCGGCCGCACAACCGCAGATCGAGTTGAAGACCAGCAGGCCGCTGCGGGCGTCGCCGATCCAGGCGTCGACGTCGGCGGCAGACATCAGCTCCGAAGCGCCGATGTCGGTGAGCTCCGCTCGCATCGGCTGCACGAGTTCCGGTGGATACATGGCGGCAGGGTAGGCCACCGGCGCGAGCCGGGCAATCCGCGAGCTGCGAAGCCCGCGCTCACGACAGCTCCGCCAGGGCCGCCAGGATCGCGGCGCGGGTCTGGCGGCCGCGCAGGCCGAAGCGGACCATGCCGGCGGCATCGACGACGTAGGTGATCGGCGTCACCTTCGACCACGCCACCGAGTGGAACGCATCCATGAACCCGGCGTCGGCCATCAGGACCGGCGCGGCAAAACCGTCGTGCGCGAGCGTCGCCCGTGTCAGCGCTTCGTCGAAGCCCATCACCCGGTCGGTCATGACGTGCAGCAGCACGACGCCCTCCGGCAGCTGCTGCTCGAGCGCGCAGATCTCGGGCGCCTCGGCGGCGCACGCTGCACAGCGCGAGCGGAAGAAGTGCAGCACGACGCGGCGACCGCGCAGATCCGCCGCGGTCCACTGCCGACCGTCCCGCGCCGTCAGGGTGAACTCGGGCAACGGCTTGTCGAGCGCGCCCGCGATCACGCCGTCGACGTGGGCGCGCACGGCGGCGGTGACGGCGAAGTAGCCGCCGACCAGCAGGGCGACGACGGCAAGGGCGAGCCAGAGGCGCCGGCCGGCGCGCTGGCCGGCGGACTGGGTCTTGGAGGTCATGCCGGGGTGTTACGACCGACCCGCGCGGATGTCACGCGGCTCACGCGCCGCGCATGAGCTCGACCAGCTCGTTCGCCAGCGATGCCGCCTTGCCGAGCGGCCGGCGATGGATCGCGTGGAGCGAGCTCGATTCGATGAAGTCGACCGGCAACCGCCAGAGCGCATCGCCGCGCGGCGCCGCCAGCGCGTGCGGCAACACCGCGAGCAACGGCATCGCGGCACACACGTCGACGCCGACGCGCAGCTGATCCACCACCATCGCGATGCGGCGCGGCATCGCGGGTGGCCAACCGTCGAACGACGCGTGCGTCTCGTCGCCCGGCGCCGCGACGAACTCGGCGGCGCTCAGCTCTTCGGGCGCAACCACCTCACGGCCGTAGAACGGGTGCTCGCGGCCGCAGTAGACCCCGCGCTCGATCTCGGCGACCTTTCGCGTCACGAGTCCCGGGTGCGATTCCTCGGTCTCCTGGAACGCGATGTCGAGCTCGCCGCGCAGCAGCTCGTGCAGCGTCCGGCCGACCCGCGGCGACACGATGTGCGGCACGAGCTCGGGATGGCGCTCGCGCAGCTCGGCGAGCCGCTGCGCCACCAACGCGGTGGTGCCGGCACCGCCGCTCGCGACCACGAACGGACCGCGGAAGCCGCCGCCCGCCACCGCGGCGACGCCGTCGTGAATCCAGCGCATCGCATCGCGGACCGCGGCCAGCAGATGTTCGCCGTCGGGGTTGAGCCGCAGGCTGCGACCGGTGCGTTCGAACAGCTGCTTGCCGATCGCGCCCTCGAGCGCCGCGATCGCGCGCGACACCGTCGAGGCGGTGACCCCGAGCGCGCGCGCTGCACTCGGCAGATGCTCGCTCTCGGCGACCGCCCGGAACGCCGGCAGCCAGGCCCACAGCGGCGCGATCTCGGCCATGCGGAGCCCGGCTTTCGTTGCGTCCATCGCAATAGAACTACCAGAACATTGCAAGGATCGATGCAGTCGTCCGGCCCTATCAGCGCAGGTGCCCGCACCCCCTGCCCGGTGCGCGCCGATCCCCGACGACACCGCAAGGACGACCCCATGATGATCAGCTTCCGTAACCTCCTGCTCCCGCTGGCGCTAGGCGCCACCCTCCACGCCCAGGGCTTCGGCTTCGGGGCGGTCTACACGCTCTCGAACGACACTGGCGGCAACGCCGTCGAGGTCACCCTCCGACTGCCGAACGGCGCGCTCTGGCCGTTCGCGAGCTTCGCCACCGGCGGCGACGGCACCGGCATGGGGCTGGGCTCGCAGGGGGCGATCGCCGGCTCGTGCGACGCCGGCCGACTCGTCGTCGTCGATCCCGGCAGCGACGAGCTGACGATGTTCCGCAGCTTCTTCGGCATCTTCCTGTTCCGCACCAGCACGGTGTCGAGCGGCGGCGACCGCCCGACCAGCGTCGCGATGGACGGCCGGCTGGTCTACGCGCTCAACGCCGACAGCGACGAGGTCACCGGCTTCCGCATCCAGGGCAATCGGCTGCGGCCGATCCCGGGCGCGAGCTACGGCCTGAGCCAGAGCGGCGCCGCCGGCGCCCAGGTCGGCTTCAGCCCGAACGGCGACTGGCTGGTGGTGACCGAGCGCGCCACCGACACGATCACGGTCTTCGAGGTGCGGCCGAACGGCACGCTCGGCGCGGTGCAGCACAACGCATCGGCCGGCATGACGCCGTTCGGCTTCGAGTTCCGCCGCGACGGTCTGCTGGTCGTCAGCGATGCGGCCGGCGGCGCCGCCAACGCCTCGACGACGTCGACCTACCGGATCCAGAACGACGGCACGCTGGCGACGATCACGGCCGCGGCACCGACGAACCAGACCGCGGCGTGCTGGATCGCGCTGCCGCCGGACGGCCACTTCGCCTACACCACCAACACCGGCAGCGGCAACCTGACCGGCTACGACGTCGACGCGCCGGGCCAGCTCATGCTGCTCGATCCGAGCGGCGTCAGCGGCGATCTCGGCACCGGCGCATCGCCGATCGACGCGAGCTTCGACCGCTCGGGCCGGCTGCTGTTCGTGCTCGACTCCGGCAACGACGAGATCGCGACGTTCCGGCGCAACGCCGACGGGTCGCTGACGCGGCTGGCCGCGACGATCTCGCTCGACGACGGCGCGGCGGGGCTGCTGGCGTTCTGATCGGGGCGCCCGCGGCGGTATCATCGGCGCGCTCGTGATCCTGCGCATCGGTGGTGTTCCCTACGGCGTCGGCGCGCCGCTGCTCGCGGGCCTCGACGACCGGCCGGAAGTCGAGTTCGTGACGGCGGCGCCGACGCGGCTGATCGAAGAGCTTCGCGCCGGCCGACTCGACGCCGCGCTGGTCTCGTCGATCGAGGCCATCCGCTGTCCGGGCTACGCGATCGCGCCCGGGCTCGGCATCGCCTGCCGCCGCGAGATCCGCTCGGTGCGCGCGTTCCGGCGCGGCGGCGGCCCGATCCGCTCGGTCGGGCTCGATGCCGGTTCGGCGACCTCGGTCGCGCTGCTGCGGCTGCTGCTGCGCCACCCGCGCAACGGTGACGTCGCGGCCGAAGTGCGGTTCGAGACCATCGAACCGACACGCAGACCGGCCGATCTGCCCCACGACCTCGTGCTGTTGATCGGCGATTGCGGTCTCGCCGCCGACCCGGGCGATCGCGAGCCCTGGGACCTCGGTGCCGAGTGGGTCCGCTGGACCGGCCTGCCGTTCGTCTTCGCGGTCTGGGTCGTGCGCCCCGGCGCGCCGGTCGCCGAACTGCTGCCGGCCCTGCGGGCAGCGCGCGAACGCGGCCGCGGCCTCGGCGCGGTCGACGGCACCCACGGCGCCGCGCACTACGACCTCGACGCCGACGACCGGCGTGGACTGCAGCGGTTCTGGGCCGAGTGCCGCGCCGCCGGCCTCGCCGCGCACCCGGATCCGGCGCCGCTCCCGGAGCCGGACAGCGGCGGATGACGCGCGGCGGTATCCTCGCGGCTCAGGAGGCAATCATGCAGAAGATCGTTCTCGCGGCCGCCGTGCTCACCGGCCTCGCCCACGCCCAGGAGATCTGGGTCGATCCCCAAGCCGGCTCCAACGCCAACGTCGGCACCTACGACATGCCGCTGCAGACACTCGATGCGGCCGTCGCCGCCGCCGGCCCCGGCGCGCGGGTGATGCTGCTGCCGGGCACCTACGGTCCGTCCTTCAACGGCGAGGTGTTGCCGATCGGACTCGGCGCGGCGAACCAGCAGGGCATCGAGATCCGCGGCATCGGCGAGCCCGGCGACGTCGAGTTCGACCTCGCCGGTTCGAATTCGACGGTGTTCCGGCTGCTCGCCGGTGCCGACGGCGCACGCATCACCAACATCACGATCCGCAACACCGACCAGACCGGCTGGTGGACGCGCGCGATCAACAGCGGCAGCGGCGCCAACTCCGGCAACGCCGCCAACAACGTCGAGATCGACCGCTGCCGCTTCCTCGACATCAATCGCGGCATCGTGCTCTGGACCTCCGACAACGTCACCGGCTGGCGCATCCACGACAACCTGTTCGTCAACTGCACCAACGACGCGATCCTCGAGTACACCGGCACGAACGACATCTTCAACAACACGTTCCACACCGGTACCTTCAAGGCCTACATCTCCGACAGCACGACGTCGCTGTGCTACAACAACCTGATCGTCGGCTACGCGATCGGCTTCGAGAACAACAACACGGGTTCGCTGCTGTCGCGCTACCAGGGCAACTGGCTCTACCAGTGCACGGTCATCCAACAGGGCGCCGGGATGGGTGGCGCACTGCCGGCGTCGAACGTGATCGGCACCGACCCGCAGCTCGTGAACCCGACCAACGGCGACTTCCACGTCCAGGCGGGCAGCCCGACGATCGACGCCGGCGTCGCACCGCCGCTGGCCCGCGCCGATCTCGATGCGGTCTCGCGGCTCGTCGACGGTGACGGCGACGGCATGCTCGAGTGCGACATCGGCTGCTACGAGGTGAGCCCGCTCGCGCTCGACGTGACCTGGGACCCGCAGACCGGTCTGATGTGGTTCAACGGTTCGTCGACGATCACGAACGCCTACGGCTTCGTGCTGTTCGCGTTCGACGACGGCCTGATCCAGTTCCCGGGCCAGGGCCCGATCCTGCTCGACCAGGCGACGGTCGTGCCGTTCACGCTGCAGGGCGTGCTGCCGCAGCAGTGGGTGCTCGCGTTCTCCGGCTATCAGGCGCCGCCGGGCCAGCGCCTGGTGACGCAGATCGTCGGCGTCGCGCCGAATCACGTCGGCAGCGCGGTATTCGGCGGCAATCAGGTGTGGACACAGTTTTGAGGGCCCTGAGCCTGTCGCTGTCGCTGCTGACCGCAGCGCTCTGGTGTCAAGATCCCGGCGCCGCAGCCGCGTCCAGCGAGCGCGGGCGCGCGTTCGGCATGGCACGGCGGGCGGACGGATCGCCGTGGGCGGGCGCGACGGTGCATCTCGTCTCGCGTCCGTTCGCGGGCTGCCAGGATCGCGACCACGTCGAGATCACCGCCGGGAACAACGGCCAGTTCACGGCACAGCTGCTCGTCGGGCGAACGTACTCGGCGCTCGCCGTCGCCGCGGACGGCGAGCGATGGCTCGTATCGGCCATCGTCGAGGACATCGTGCCGCGGCTTCCGATCGTGCTCGACGAGCGGTCGGCCGAGCCGCGCGTCCGCATCCGCATCACCGGCATCGACGCATGGCGCGATCCCGGGCCCGTCCGACTCTGGTGCAGCGGCACCAAGGCCGCGGCCGACGCGATGGAGATCGCGGCGGCAGTCGAAGGCGCAATCATCGAGCTGCCGCCGACCGGCACGGGGTATCGCGAGGTGTTCCTCACCGCGGGCAACGGACTCGACGTCTTTCGCCGGCCGATTCCGGACGACGCACGCGGCGAGATCGATGTCGTGGTACCGCCGCCGCGCGAGGTGCCGATCGACGTGCGCGAACCGGAGGGGGCGCCGATCGCCGGCGCTCGCGTGTTCGTGCGTTCGCCGGCGGGAGCGTGGCTGCCCGGTCGGACGGACGCCGACGGCCGACTCGTCGCGCGGCTGCCGCGAACCGCGGACGACCGAGCGGATCCCCCACTCTGGGCCGACGCACCCGATCATCTCTCGGGCCGGCTGTGGCGCGAGGTCGCCGATCGGCCGGAGCCGTGGACGATCTTCCTGGCGCGCACGGCCCCGCCGACCTGCCGCCTGCTCTGGAACGCGAGCGAACCGATCGCGGGCGTCGCCGTGCACGTCGCCGGTGTCG
>JAGQRB010000626.1 GCA_020425925.1 Planctomycetota bacterium | reverse complement strand
GTCGAGGTTCAGCAGCGCGATCGCGATCCGCGACCAGGCCTCGGCGGCGGGCTCGCCGGCGAGCGCGGCCTGCAGGCGGTCGAGCTCCTGCGCGTCGGGCCGCCGCGCCGTGCACAGCCGGAAGCCGAACGCGAGCCGGGCGCGGTCGTCGCCGGCGTGTTCGCACATGCGCTGCGCCAGCGCCTCGGCGGCCGCGACCGCGGTCGGATCGTTGAGCCCGACGAGCGCCTGCAGCGGCGTGTTGCTGCGCTGCCGCCGCACCTCGCACTGCTCGCGCGAGGGAGCGTCGAAGGCGGTGAACATCACGAACGGCGCGGTGCGCCGCCAGTAGGTGTAGAGCCCGCGTCGCCAGCGATCCTCGCCCTTGCTGGTCGGCCACTTCATGCTGACCTTGTTCATCGGGATCACGCCGCTGGTATCGGCCTGCAGGGGATACACGCTCGGACCACCGAGCTTGTCCGACAAGAGGCCGGCGGTGCGGAGCCAGCTGTCGCGGATGCGTTCGGCGTCGAGCCGGAACCGGCTGCCGCGGGCGTAGAACAGGTTCTGCGCGTCGATCGCGCGCTGGTCGGCGCCGGCGCCACCGCTGCGGCGGTAGGCCTTCGACAGCACGATCGTGCGCAGCAGCCGCTTCTGGCTGAGGCCGTCGGCCCGGAACTCGACCGCGAGCCAGTCGAGCAGATCGAGCAGCGGCGGCCGTTCGGCCTGCATGCCGAAGTCCTCGGGCGTGCGTGCGAGCGGTTCGCCGAACAGCGCGTCCCAGAGCCGGTTGACGTGCACCCGCAGCACCAGCGGGTTGTCGGGCGCGACCAGCCACTGCGCCAGGCCGACGCGGTTCTTCGGCGCACCGGCCGGCCACGGGTGCAGCGCCGCCGGGGTGTGCGCGGTCACCAGCTCGGACGGCGCGTCGTAGGCGCCGCGGACGTGGTTGTGGGTGGCCGCCTCGGCGCCGTCGCGCTCGCGCATCACGAGCGTCTTGCCGCCGCCCTCGCACTCGAGCGCGACCTCGTCCTGGGTCTCGAAGAACGCCACCAGGCCGTAGAACTCGGTCTGTCGGATCGGATCGAACTTGTGGTCGTGGCAGCGCGCGCACTGGAACGTGCTGCCGAGCCAGACCGTGGCGGTGGTCTCGGCGCGGTCGAGCAGCCGCTCCCAGCGCGCCTCCGCCGCATCGACGCCGCCCTCGTTGTTGAGCATCGTGTTGCGGTGGAATCCGGTCGCCACCCGCGTCCGCTCGTCGGCGTCCGGCAGCATGTCACCGGCGATCTGCTCGAGCGTGAAGCGATCGAACGGCAGGTCGCGGTTGAGCGCCTCGATGACCCAGTCGCGGTAGGGCCAGATCGAACGCGGGCTGTCGAAGTTGAAACCGTTGGTGTCGCCGTAGCGCGCCAGGTCGAGCCACAGCGAGGCCCAGCGCTCGCCGTAGTGCGGCGAGGCCAGCAGCCGATCGACGAGCCGCTCGTAGGCGCCGGGCCGGTGGTCGGCGACGAACGCGTCGATCTCCTCCGGGCTCGGCGGCAGCCCGATGAGGTCGAGCGACAGCCGCCGGATCAGCGTCGTCCGGTCCGCCAGCGGCGTCGGCTCGAGCCCGGCCCGGCGGTGGTGCGGCGCCAGCAGTGCGTCGATCGCCGAGTCCCCGTCACCGATCTCGACCGTCGGCCGCACCGGTGCGGCGTAGGCCCAGTGCGCCGCCGCCGGCTCCTGCGGCAGCGCCAGCATCGCGGTCACCGTCGCCACCAGCAGGCTCATGCCCGCATGATTGCGAAACCCGACCATGGGGTCCACTCACCGCAACGGAAAGCTGGCGCGTCACCGCGGCCGGCCGGGTCAGCCGATCCAGAGATCGAGGCCGCCGGTCATCGCGACTCCGGCGGCGGCGGCCGCATCGAGCACGAAGCCCTGCGCGGCGATCTCGGTGCCCAGGAACATCGGGTCCGGCGGCAGCGCGAGTGCGATCGCGCCAGCGCCCTGGCCGGGGCCAGCGCCTCCGAGCGGGAGGAACCGGAAGATCACCGGCGCGGACACGTGCAGCGTGCCGCCGAGGAAGGGCAACGCGCCCGGCCCGCCGAGGCCGAGGCCGATCCCGGCCGGAGCGCCACCGAGCCCGGCGGACAGCTCGAGGCTCAGGCTCGCGCCGATCGCGGGCAGCGTCGGGATCGCGAGCCGCGGCGTGATTCCACCGCTGCCCGCCAGGCCCGTGCCGAACGGCTGCGCGCCGAGTTGCAGGTTCATGTAGATGTCGCCGTAGACGTCGGCCCGGTCGTCGACCCACGCCGCGGCGACGATCGACGGCGAGGCCGCGAGGTCGGCCGAGATCGCGGATGCCGTGGCTGGCTGGGACCGGCTCAGGCGAATGTCGGCGCCCAGCCAGTTCGTGCCCGCGAACACCGAGCGGTTGGCGAACACCGCAGCACGGCCGAGGCGCGAGTCCTGCCACGCCACGAACACCGACAGTCCGGTCGCGGCGAGTCGCGGGTGGCGAGCATCGATCGAAGCCGGCGCGTGGTCGATCCGTCGTTGGCTGGGCTCCCAGGTCGCAGCGTGATCCGCGGATCGGTTCAGGAATACCCGGGCCCGGCCGGCCACAGCGCTCTCCCAGGCCACGTAGACCATCGAGCCCGCAGCGGCGATGCGGGGAGCGTAGGACGAAACGCCGGGCGCAGTGTCGATCCTCGTTTCGCCGTTCCAGGTCTGGCCGAAGTCCGAGGAGCGGTTGAGGTAGATCGCGTCCGTTCCGCTGCGGTCGCTCTGCCAGACGACGTAGACGTGCGGGCCGGATTCGGTGATCCGCGGGGCGAGCGCATCGCTCGCGGCGGGCACATCGAGCCGAACCTCCGAGCCGAGCCAGTTCGCGCCGCCGTCGCGCGACCGGTTGAAGTAGATACCCCAGGTGCCGCTACCGGTCGGGTCCTTCTGCCAGGCGACGTAGACGTTCGTCTCGGAGGCGGCGACCTGGGGGGCCGTCGAGGCCCCCAACCCGGAGGGACCGGTCGTCAGGCGCGCGTCGGAGCTGCGCCAGGTCTGCCCGCCGTTGGACGAGCGGTTGAAGAAGATGTCCGCGCCGGCGCCGAAGCGGTAGTCGACCCAGACCGCATAGACGTGACCGCCGGCGGCAGCGGTATCCTGACTGCCGGTCCCCATGCCGACGGCGAGGGTATCGAGGCGGTCGTCGAGCGGTCGCCATGTGAGTCCGCCATCGCCCGAGCGGTTGTAGTAGACGCGATACGGACCTTCGCGGTCGTCGGACCAGACCGCCACGATGTTCGATCCATCGACTGCGATGCGCGGTTCGGTCGAACTGCTTGCTCCTGCGGCATTGGTGTTGAGCCGGACATCGAAGGCGAGCCAGGTGGCGCCGCCGTCCTCCGACTTGTTGAAGTAGACGTCCGGGTCGGGGCTGGCGCTGCGCGTCTCGGACCACACGACGTAGAGCGAACCACCCTGGGCCGCGATTCGCGGCTCCGTGGCGCCGCTGGGCACGCCCGATGTGTCGACTCGCGTGTCGACCGGCTTCTGCGCCGCGAGCAACGGCGCCAAGGCCGCGATGCCGACGATCCCCAGGGCTCGAGCAACCATGCTCCAGAGCCTAATCGGGTCGCCGGATCACACCAATCGATCTGCTTCCCCGCGGTTGCCGGTGGCCAGGTCCCGAACGCCGCCGCGGGGCCGGCGGCGTGACTACGCCGGCGTAGTCGCCCCGCGTTGCGGTGTTCCAGCATTGGATGTAGTAGCTCGCCCGCTGGGCGAGCTACTACATCCCGAAGATCGCCCGGCTCGGCCGGCTCATTCCGGCGCGGCCGTTCGGCGCGAGGATGTCCGGGATGTAGGCCTGCACGTAGTACGGCAGGTTCTGCAGCGACGTGCTCGTCGGCACCGTGAAGCCGAAGGTGTAGCGGCCGGGGTTCACCGTGCTCTCGGGCACGAACGAGATCCAGCCGTCCTCGACCTCGAGCGCGCAGCCGACGATACCGAACGGCGTCAGGTCGAACGGCAGCGGGCCGACTTGCGACATGCTGGACGAGAAGCCATTCGCGACCAGCACGAAGTTGTTCGGCGCGTTCAGGTCCGGCATGTCCTCGACCTCCATGTCGAGGGCCTGACCGAGCACCGGCGGGGTGCCGGAGATCGTCGACGTGCCGGTCGAGTGCGGGCAGCCGGCGCCGAACGGGCCGAAGATCGCGGTGCCGGTGCCGGTGTACTCGTAGTGATCGTCGCTGAACACGGTGCCGGCGCCGCCGAAGGTCACCAGCACGTTGCGGGCCTCGTCGAACGCGTAGTACATCTCGGTCGAGTTGGTGGTACCCGCCGTCACGGCGATCGCCTGCCAGTCCGCGCCGGTGTATTCGAACGTGTCGGTCTTGAACGCGGTGCCGTCGTAGCCGCCGTACATCACGATGCGCTTGCGGCGGGTGTCGTAGCCGGCGGCGGCGCGGTAGCGCGGCGACGGGCTGGTCGTCGGTGCGACCGCGAGCCAGTCCTGGCCGCGATACTCCCAGGTGTCGCCGAGCAGCGTCGCGGTGTTGTTGTCGTAGCCGCCGAACACCACGGTCGTGCCGGTAGCGCGATCGAACGCCATCACCATGTCCTCGCGCGGCGACGGCGCGTTCGCGGTCGTGACCTCGCTCCACATCGCGCCGTCGAACTCCCAGGTGTCGTCGACGTTGCCGAGGTTCTCGCGGCCGCCGAACAGCACCACGACCTGGCGCACGGTGTCGTAGACCATGCCGTAGCGGAAGCGCGCCGGCGGCAGCGTGCCGAGCGGCGACAGCGCCGACCAGGTCGAGCCGGTCCACTCCCAGGTGTCGTTGGACAGGCCGCTGATCGTCGGCGAACGGCCGCCGAACGTGATCACGCGGCTGTTCTCGGTGTCGTGCACCATCTGGTGGCCCCAGCGCGGGAAGCCGCGGTTGGCCGGCGCCAGCAGGGTCCAGGCGGTGCCGTTCCAGGTCCAGGTCTCGTCGAGGATCTGTCCCGGTGACGCGATCGTGCCGCCGTTGATCAGGATCCGGTTGCCGTCGTAGACCATTGCGCCGGCGCGGCGCGCGCTCGGCTTACCCATGAAGGGGGTCTTCTCGACCCAGGTCTGGGCGGCGACTTGCGAAGCGACGACGGTGGCGGCGACGGCGAGGAGGAAGGAGTTGCGCATCATGGGAGGGAAAATCGGCGGACGGAAAGGTCCGGACGGTCCGCGCCGGCGGCCGGGGCACGACGGCACCGGCAGGCAGGGCCAGTTTGCAAGCCTACAACGAGGCTGGTGCGGCGGACCACCCGTCGCGCAGAATAGTCCGATGGACCAGGCGAGGTTACGGATAACCGTCCGCTGTTTCGCAGCGGTGCGCGAAGCCCTTGGCACCGACCGTTTGGAGCTCGATCTCGCCGCCGGCACGACGCTCGCGACCTTGCGCCGCGAGCTGGCGCAGGGCACGCCGGCGCTTCTGCGCCTGCCGCTCGCATTCGCCGTCAACCGCACCTACGCGCGCGAGGACACCGTGCTGCGCGACGGCGACGAGGTCGCGTTCATCCCGCCGATCAGCGGCGGCAGTGGCGCCGGCGAGGGCACTGGCGACGAGGATGCGGCCGGAGCGCAGGCGCTCTACCGCTTCGACCTCACCGATGCGCCGATCGACCCGCGGCGCTTCGAACGCGAATGCCGCACCGACCGCGACGGCGCGCTGGTGACCTTCGCCGGCGTCACCCGCGATCACAACGACGGCCGCGCCGTCAAGCTGCTGCGCTACGAGGCGTATCCCGAGATGGCGCAGAAGGTGATGTGCGAGCTGTTCGAGGAGGCGATCAAGCGCTTCCCGATCACCCGCGCCCGCGTCGTGCATCGCCTCGGCGAAGTCCCGATCGGCGAAGCCTCGGTCGTCGTCGTCGTTGCATCACCGCACCGCGGCCCCGCGTTCGAAGCCTGCCGCTTCCTGATGGACCGCCTCAAGAACGAGGTCCCGATCTGGAAACAGGAACTGCTCGCCGACGACGGCGGCGAACGCTGGGTCGGCGAACTGCCGCGTCAGGGCGGATGAGGTAAACCGGTTGCCCGCGAATCACCGGCACCGCAGCATCAACGGCACGACGGCATCACCGGCACGATTTCACAACCCAACCGGTTCCTCGCCCCCGGCCCGTGGCCAGGTCCCCGACGCCGCCGCGGGGCCAGCGGCACCGATACGCCGGCGTGGCCACCCCGCGTTGCGGCGTCGCAGCATTGCCTGAATCGGCTCGCGCGCTCCGCGCGCGATCCGATTCAGTTCCCGAGCACGAGGTCGACCGCGTTGGTGAACGCGACCGTGCTGCCGAAGAACAGCGCCTGCGTCGAGATCGGCAGGCCGGCGAGCGTCTGGCTGTTCGGCACGTTGAACTGCCACTGCACGGCGATGGCGCTGGCGGTGAACGGCAGCACGAGCAGCTGCGGCGAGGTCACGTCGACCAGCACGGTATAGCCGGCGAACGGTGTGTTCGCGCTGCCGAGGAAGCCGTAGGCCGCGGCGGCCGAGTAGCCGGTGCCGAGCGTGATCGCGCTCAGCGTCGAGGTGCCGCCGAGCAGCGGCGGGGTGGCCGAGAAGTTGCCGTTGAGGTTGCCGGCGCCGTTGCGCACGGTCGCCGAGGCGAGCGGGCCCGCGGGCTGTGCCAGCGCCGGGCGGTACGAGGTGATCGTGCAGCGCATACGGCGCGCCTGCTCCTGCGTGAAGCCCTGCATGCAGGCGTCGTCGGTGTAGTCCATGTAGTTCCGCACCGGATCGAGATTGCCGCAGCTCGTCGAGGTCGTCGGGCAGCCGAAGCGGGCGCCGGACTCGGCGTTGGTGTCGCAGATGCGGTCGCCGGAGGTGTAGCAGTTCGAGCCGCCGCAGCCGCCCTGGAAGGTGTGGAACAGGCCGAGGTAGTGCCCGACCTCGTGGGTCGTGGTGCGGCCGAGGTGGTAGGGCGTCAGCGTGCCGGGCCGACCGAACGACGGATAGTAGACCACGACGCGGTCCGCGGTGGTGCCGAGCACGCTGCCACCCTGCGGCAGGTCCGGGACGTAGCCGAGCGCGCCGCTGGCCTGGTTGGTGTAGATGTTCAGGTAGCGCGAGGTGTCCCAGGCGGTCGTGCTCCAGTAGTTGCCGCTGTCCTGAAACCAGGTGTTGTTCGTGATGTAGTCGATGCCCGTCGTCGGCTGTCCGTTCGGATCCGTGGTCGCGAGGAAGAACTCGATCTTGGTGTCGACGCCGTTGGCGCCGGCGGTACCGGCCTGGGCGCCGAAGTCCTCGTTGAGCACGGTGATCTGGCTCTGGACGCGGGCGGCGCTCAGGAAGCCCTGGCCGCTGGTCGACTGGATGACGTGGACCACGACCGGAATGCGCAGGATCGCGCCGGGGGCGTAGATCGAGCTCGGGTTGGTCTGGTTGTAGTCACAATCGGGGTTGTCGATGCCCGTGCCGGCGGGGTTCGCCGCCAGCACCGTACCGCAGCGCAGTGGCATCTGGGCCTGGGGCGCCTGGGGCACCGGCTGCTGGGCAAGGAGGGGAGCGGTCAGCAGGGTGCCGCCGAGAATGGAAACGACGAGTGAGAAGCGACGCATGAGGCCGGTCAGGATACGGGATTGTTGCACGAACGGGCAGGCGGCCCGGGCAGTGTCTCCCGCGAAGCGCCGGCCGGCAAGGGGCCCGCGGATGAAGGTCTCCGGTCGAGTCAGGGCAGGATCAGCGTCGCCGGGTTGCTCGGGTAGGCGGCGGCGCTGCCATCGAGCACCAGCGCCTGCAGTCCGATCACGATCGGGCCGCTGGCGGCGGCGACCGGCACCGCGAGCGAGCCCGCCCCGCTGCCATCGAGCACGACCGCGCCGAGCCCGAACGCCGGCGACCCGAGGTGGATCGGCAGGCCGATCGCGAACGCGGTCGGCGCCGCGCGGCCGGCGAACACCAGTGCGAGATCGCCCGGCATGCCGGTGACGTCGGCGCGCAGCGTCGCCGGAGTTGCCAGCACGACGTGCTCGAGCGCGAGCTCGCGCCGGGTGCCGGGCAGGAAGTTCAGCGAGCCCGCCACCACGACGAAGGTGCCGCCCGCCTGCGGCGTCGGGCCGCACGACGAGACGCCGGGCGAGCCGCCTTGTACCGCGATGTCGCCGAGGTCGACGCGCGGCGGCGAGCCGCCGATCGTGCGCATCAGCAGGCCGTCGCCACCGTTGCCGCCGAGCACGCAGCTGCCGACCGTGACGCCGTTGCCGGCGCCGCCGATCAGGTCGCCGCCGCGCACTTCGATGTGGCTGTCGACGACGTCGAGCCCGGCGCCGCCGACCACCTGGCTGCTCGGCAGCGGGAATTGCGGCCCCTGCAGGACACCGTGCGTGCCGGAGAACTGGCAGTCGTAGGCGTGCACCGTGCTCGCGATCAGGCGCGCCCCCGGGAACGCGAGCGGCGCGCCGCTCGCCTGCACGATGCCGAGGTTCGACTGCGAGCGCACCGACGCCAGCACGACGTCGGCGCAGCGCGCGATCACCAGGCCGGGCGCGCCGTAGGAGTCGGAGAACGCGTTCTCGATCCAGACCGAACCGGCGCAGTCGTGCACGAACACGTTCGCGTTCGGTGTCGTCGAGTTGAACGCCAGGAGTTCCGTCAGGTGGACCCGTTGATGCGCCGCGAGGTTCTTGATCTCGACCGTCGGCGGCGCGGTCGAAGGTCCGAGGGCGCCCTGCTGCACCCGGGCGCCGTGGATCGTCAGCGACTTGCCGTCGACGACGAACGGCGGGTAGTTGCCCTGCCGGACGAGGATCACGTCGCCGTCGCTGGCGGCCGCGACCGCGGCGCCGATGTCGAGGAACTGGCCCGAGCCCTGCTGATCGACGATCCAGGTCTGCTGGGCCCGGAGCGATCCCGCGGCCAGCAGGCCGGACAGCAGCGCGATCGCGGCGGGAGACGAGAACGGGTGGAACGGCGTCATGACCGGTCCATAGCCCGGTCGTCCGTCGGCGTCACCGCGATCGAGCGTGGAGCCGGGGCCCGCGGGTCGCTACAACCCAGCGCAGATGAAGATTCGTGCCAGCACCGTCGCGGCCGCCAGCCGCGGCGACCTCGTGATCGTTCTCGCTTCCGAAGGGGCCGCCGACATCGACGCCGGGGCCGGGCTGCGCGCCGCGCTCGTCGAGGCGAAGAAGACCGGCGACCTGCGGCGCGGTTTCCGCAAGGCCACCGTGTTCCATCCGACGCAGCGCGGGCTGCTGCGGCTCGCCGTCGTCGGCCTCGGCAAGGGTGTCGACATCACGACCGAGAGGCTGCGGCGCGCCGCCGCGGTGGCGCAAAGCCGCGCCGCCGAGCTCGGTGTCGGCGAGTTCGCGCTGGTGCTCGGCAAGGGGGCGCTCGGCGACGTCGAGCCCGAAGCGGCCGGCGTCGCGATCGCCGAGGGGCTCGCGCTCGGCGCCTATCGCTACGACCCGCCGCGACGCGACAAGCCGAAGCCGCGGCACGGCAATGCCTGCAAGGTCGCCCTCGTCGGCACCGCGGCCCAGGAACGCAAGTTCTCCGCCGGCACGAAGCACGGCATCGTCGCGGCGGCCGCGACCGCGTTCGCGCGCGACATCGAGAACCAGCCCGGCAACGTGCTGACGCCGAGCCGGCTGGCCAGCGTCGCCCGCGGCCTGGCCGGCGGCCGTCTCAAGGTCAAGGTGCTCGACCGCGCCGCGATGCAGAAGCTCGGCATGAACGCGCTGCTCGGCGTCGCCCGCGGCAGCGCCGAAGCGCCGAAGTTCCTGGTGCTCGAGTACCGCGTGCCGGGCGCGAAGGACAACGTCTGCGTCGTCGGCAAGGGCATCACGTTCGACTCGGGCGGCATCAGCATCAAGCCGGCCGGCAAGATGGACGAGATGCGCTACGACATGTGCGGCGCCGGTGCCGTGATGGGGCTGTTCCATGCGCTGGCGCACGGCGGCCTCGGCACGCAGAAGCCGAAGTGCAACGTCATCGGTCTGATCGCCGCGACCGAGAACATGCCGGGCGGTGCGGCCCAGAAGCCCGGCGACGTGGTGCGGGCGATGGACGGTCACACGATCGAGGTGCTCAACACCGATGCCGAAGGCCGACTCGTGCTCGCCGACGCGATCTGCTACGCCAAGAAGTTCTACAAGCCGAAGCGGATCGTCGATCTCGCGACCCTGACCGGCGCCGTGGTCGTCGCGCTCGGCCACGAGATGGCGGGCATCATGGGCAACGACCAGCGCCTGATCGACGACCTGATCGCGGCCGGCAAACGCGCCGACGAACCGCTGTGGCAGCTGCCGCTGTGGGAGTGTCACCGCGACCAGGTGCGCAGCAAGTTCGCCGACGTCGCCAACATCAACGGGCCGCAGTACGGCAACGGTTCGACCGCCGGCGGCGCGTTCCTGTCGTTCTTCGCCGGCGAGACCGCGTGGGTCCACCTCGACATCGCCGGCGCCGCCTACGGCGCGCTCGCCAAGGACTACTACAAGGGTGGCGCGACCGGCACGGCGGTCCGGACGCTGCTCGACTGGATCCGCACGCTGTAGTGCCCCGAGGAGAACGAGCATCATGGCCGATCCGATCATCGCTCCGAAGCCACAGCTCGCGCGGCGGGCCCACATCGCGTCGCTCGAGCAGTACCAACAGATCTACGCCGCGTCGGTGCGCGATCCGCGCGGCTTCTGGCGCGAGTGCGCCGCGCGGGTCGACTGGTTCCACCCGTTCGAGCGCACGTTCCGGCAGGACTTCGCCAACGCCGAGGTCTCGTGGTTCCTCGGCGGCAAGCTCAACGCGGCCCACAACTGCGTCGATCGGTGGCTGCACGACCGCGCCGAACAGACCGCGCTGATCTGGGTCGGCGACGAGCCCGGCACCTACCGCCACATCAGCTTCCACGAGCTGCACGAGAACGTCGGCCGGCTCGCCAACGTGCTGCGTGCGCACGGCGTACAGAAGGGCGATCGGGTCTGCATCTACCTGCCGATGATCCCGGAGGCGGCCTACGCGATGCTGGCGTGCGCCCGGATCGGCGCGGTGCACTCGGTGGTGTTCGCCGGGTTCTCGGCCGAGTCGCTGCGCGACCGCATCGTCGACGCCGACTGTCGCGTCGTGCTGACCGCGAACGAGGGTCTGCGCGGCGGCAAGGTGATCCCGCTGAAGGCGACGGTCGACGCCGCGCTCGAGGGCACGGCGGTCACCACCGTGCTGGTGAAGCGCCGCACCGACACCGCGGTGCCGATGCGTGCCGGCCGCGACCTCGACTACGACGAGCAGGTCCAGCGGCAGCGTGCCTACTGTCCGATCGAGTGGATGGACAGCGAGGACCCGCTGTTCGTGCTCTACACCTCGGGCTCGACCGGCCGGCCGAAGGGGCAGCTGCACACCACCGGCGGCTATCTGGTCTACGCCTCGTACACCCACGAGATCGTCTTCGACTGGCACCGCGGCGACGTGCACTTCTGCGCCGCCGACGTCGGCTGGATTACGGGCCACAGCTACATCGTCTACGGTCCGCTGTGCAACGGCGCGACGACGGTCATGTTCGAGTCGACGCCGGTGTATCCCGATGCGCGGCGCTATTGGCAGGTCGTCGACGACGTGCAGGCGTCGATCTTCTACACCGCACCGACGGCGCTGCGCGCGCTGGTTCGCTTCGGCGACGAACCGGTCAGAACGAGCTCGCGCGCCAGCCTGCGGGTGCTCGGTTCGGTCGGCGAGCCGATCAACCCGGAGATCTGGCGCTGGTACCACGACGTCGTCGGCGAAGGCCGGTGCGCCGTCGTCGACACCTGGTGGCAGACCGAGACCGGCGGCATCCTGATCTCGCCGCTGCCGGGCGCGACGCCGTGCAAGCCCGGTTCGGCGACGTTCCCGCTGCCGGGCGTACGGCCGGTGCTGGTCGACGAACACGGCCGCGAGCTCACCGGCAACGACGTCACCGGCAACCTCTGCCTGGTCGGCAGCTGGCCGGGCCAGGCGCGCACGATCCTGAACGATCACGAGCGCTTCCGGCAGACCTACTTCACGACCTATCCGGGGCGCTACTTCACCGGCGACGGTTGCCGCCGCGACGCCGACGGCTACTACTGGATCACCGGACGCGTCGACGACGTGCTCAACGTCTCGGGGCATCGCCTCGGCACCGCCGAGGTCGAGAGCGCGCTGGTCGCGCACGACTACTGCGCCGAGGCCGCGGTCGTCGGCTGTCCGCACGACGTCAAGGGCACCGGGATCTACTGTTTCGTGATCCGCGGAAAGGCGGCCGAGGGCCACGACGACGCCGAGGTCGAGGACGTGCTGCGGCAGCAGGTCCGCGATGCGATCGGCGCGATCGCGACACCGGACCGCATCCAGCTCGTGTCGGGCCTGCCGAAGACGCGCAGCGGCAAGATCATGCGCCGCATCCTGCGCAAGGTCGCCGAGAGCCGCTACGACGAGCTCGGCGACATCTCGACGCTGGCCGAACCGGCGGTGGTCGAGGAGATCGTCGCCGGCCACAAGACCTGGGCGAAGTAGCGATGCCGCCCGCCCTGCCGGTCGGCCTCGCGCCCGAGCTGCAGCCGGGCACCTACGCGTTCGTGTCGGTGGCGCACGGCGCGTCGCTCGAGGGACTCGACGCGATCGCGACGATGCGGGAGGCCGAAGGACTGACCGTCGTGCTGCCGTTGGCCCGCGCCGTGGAGCGTGGTCTGGCGGTCGCGGCCGAGTTCGCCTGGATCACGCTCGCGACGCCGACCGAACTGACGGCGATCGGCGTCACCGCGGCGTTCGCCGGCGCGCTGGCGAACGCCGGCATCCCCTGCAACGTGATCGCCGGTGTCCGGCACGATCACGTCTTCGTGCCGAGTGCCGCGGCGGATCGGGCGGTCGGGCTGCTCGGCGAGGTCGAGTGGCCCCGAAGTTCGTAGCCGGCGCGAGCGCCGCCGCGTTTCGTCAGGAATTTCCCGCAACGCCGTCAGGGTGCGATCGTAGTTGCCGGGGCGAATGCAGCTCGCCGCCCTGCCAGACGCCACCGAGGCCCGGATCACGGGACTGGTTCCGGGCGCAGTCGTCGGTCTGGCGCTCGGACTCGAGCCCGGACGCGTGCCGGTGCCGGGTGGCGCGGTGCTCAGTCTGGTGCCGATCTCGATGTCGCCGAGCGTGATCGCCGACGGTCACGGGCGCGCGATGCTGCGCGTGCGCTACCCGGTCGGCTCGAGCGCGGGGCTGGCGTTCCTGGCGCAGGCCGTGGTGCACGATCCGCGCAAGACGATCGGGACGGCCGGCTCGGTGACGACGTTGCCGGTGCGGCAGGGCATCGTGCCGCGCGCCGGTGACGAGGCCGACATCGTGTTGTTCTTCGGCCAGAGCAATTGCGAGGGTTGGGCGTCGGTGGCGCACCTGCCGGTGCGCCTGCAGGGGCCGCATCCGATGCTGCGGATCTGGAACGGCCCGGTGGGCGAGTGGCAGGCGGTCGAAGCCGGGCGCAACACCAACATGAACCCGACGCTGCGCTACTTCGGCGCCGAGATCGGCATGGCCGACAGCCTCGGACAGCGGGCCGATCCGCTCTGGCTGGTCAAGATCGCGCGCTCGCCGTCCTCGCTCGGACCGACGCCCGGCCCGGGCAACGAATGGGGCGCGGAGGCCGGCGAGCTCTACGCCGCGATGCTGCAGCGTCTGCAGCACGCCGGCAGCGCGCTCGGCGCGCTCGGGCTGGTGCCGCGCGTGCGCCTGATCTGTATGATGCAGGGCGAATCCGACGCCGCCAATCCCGAGCTCGCGAAGGCCTACGACGGCAACCTCGAACGTCTGCTCGGGCGGCTGCGCAGCGACCTGCGGGCGCTGGGTCTGGTCGGCAACGAGCTGCCGTGGGTCCGGCTCGGCCTGGTGAACCGCGATCTCGTGCGCGTGGGGTTGCTCGGGGCGCCGCTGGTGCGCGCGGCGCAGGCGACCGTAGCGCAGGCGCTCGCCGACTGCGACACGATCGAGACCACCTCGTTCGCGCTGCTGCCCGATCGCATCCACTTCGACGTCGACGGCCTGCTGCAGATGGGGCGCCGCTTCGTCGCCGGCCGGATCTGAACGTCCGGTTCGGCACCTGCGGAGAGCAGCTCAGCGGCTGCGCAGCTCGGCGATGAACGCGGCGAGTTCCTGCTCGGCGCGCCGCAGGCGGGTGCCGGGATCGGTGCGCTGCGGCTTCGCGTTCGCGCGCAGCGCGAGGAAACCCGCGAGTGCTCCGTCCGGTGTGCCGGTGCGACGGTGGCACAGGCTGCACTGCGCGGCGTAGGTCGTGTACTTGAGGGTGCCGTAGTCGCGGAACAGCTCCGGCGTAGCCATCGGGACACTGCGGAAATCGGCCAGCCCCAGGGGTCCGGGCGCGGTCGCGACCGTCAGCCGCGGCAGGAACCACTGCTGCAGGTCGACACCGTCGCGCGTCGTCGTCGCGTTGTCGCGGCCGAGGTCGTCGAGGTTCGACAGCCGCTGCGTGCGCACGTCGATCACGAGATCGGTGGCGCGCGCCTCGCCGGCATCGTCGAGCGCGACGATGCCCTGCACCAGCACGGCGGTGGTGCCGACCGGCACGTTCGGCGGCGTCGCGCCGGCGGCGTCGAGTGCCGCCGCGAGCAACCCGTCGGTCGACGGCGCGGCGTCGGCCGGCACCGCGAGGTAGACCTTGGACCACAGCTGGGTGAAGCCGGCGTCGAACAGGCGCGTCGAGCGGCGGTCGATCTCGACGAGCTCGGACACCTCGATGCCGTGCAGGTGCGGGCCGATCTGCTCGAGGCGGAACGTCGTCAGTTCGCCACCGACCAGGGTCGCCGCCGGCAGCGCGACGCGCTCGGCGGCGGCGAGCAGCGCGGGCAGCAGCTCGGGATTGGCCTTGGTGTCACACAGTCGGCGGGCGATGCGCAGCAGATCGTGCTGCAGGTAGACGGCGAGCCGCGGCTGCGCCCGCAGTTCGTCGACGACGCCGTCGTCGAGCGCGCGCAGCGCGTCGGCGAGCGCGTTGGCCTCCGACGGGTTGAAGCGCTCGCGTGGGATCTGGCGGCCGTCGCCACCGAACAGCGCCTGGTCGGCCTCGTTGCCGCCGCGCTGCTGGAAGTACCACTTCGGCACGTAGAAGTCGGGTTCGTCGCCGTGCTCGCCCGGCAGCGCGGCGCCGATGAAGACCGGCACCAGCTCGGCGTAGTGGATCGCGTGGAAGATGCGGTTGGCGGGGTGGGCGGGATCGGCGTCGTAGGGCGTGGTCGGAGACTGGGCCGGAAGCGCGGACAGCGCGGCCAGCAGCGTGCAGGTTCGCAGCGGCGGGAGCATCGCCGCATCATGCCGCGGCGGTGGCGCGGTGGCGACGACTCAGACCCGGCGCCAATCGACCGACAGTGCCTCCTGCACGTAGTCGTTGCCGATCGACTTGACCACCCGCAGGAACGGTCGCGGACCCTGCTCGCGGGTCTCGAACGCCAGGTGCAGCACGTTGTCGAAACCGGCGAGATACGGCGATGGGTCGAAGTCGTTCGAGCGGCGACCGTCGTGCGGCGGCACCAGGTCGACGAACAGCGGCGTCACGCCGAGATAGCGCAGCATGTCGAGCATCGCGGCGATCAGGAAGCGCTGCTGCTTGATCAGCGGGAAGCGGTCCTCGAGCCGATGGATGTTGTCGAACGCGAGCCGGGTGACGACCTCGGCCTCGCCGCCGGCGTGACCGCCCTGACAGAGCCGGACCAGGTCCCAGGTGAACTTGCCCGGCGCGATGAACTCGGGGTGCAGGTAGACGACGCGGAAGTTCGACACGAACCGGCCGTCGGCGTTGAGGCAGACGTCGCGCAGCGCCGCCTCGCGCGCGCACAGGCGGCGGATCGCATCGCGATCCTCGAGTGTCGAGACCAGCAGCACGGTCTCGCCGCGCCGCAGGCCCGCGGCGAGGAAGCGCAGCGCGAGGTAGGTCGAACGCGTGCCCGGCTCGGCGAGCAGCACGGTCGAGCTGCGCTCCGCCGGGCCGGTGCCGTGCAGGAACGCGCGGTCGAGGTCGGGATGTCCGAGCTCGAGCGTGTCCTCGCCGCGCGCCGGCACCGTGAAGCGCGCCTGGTCGCGCGCCATCGACAGCTGCGCCGCGACCGACGGATAGACGTGGATGCCGGGACCGCGCTCGTTGCGGGCGCCGAGATAGACGTCGCGTGTGATGCCGCGGCCGGCGACCGAGAAGTGGTGCACGCCGCGGTAGTAGTACTGGTGGCGCGCCTTGGTGATCTCGAGCGCCCGGGCCTTGAACTCGCTCGCCTCCTCGCGGAATGCGAGGTGGATCATGATGTCGGTCGAGAACTCCTCGGCCGAGGGCAGGCGCAGATCGCGCGGCTGCGCCTCCTCGATCACGAAGATGCCGTGGATGCGATTCTCGTGCAGGCGGCGGCGGGTCTCGAGCAGCGCGGTGCGCTTCTCGAAGTACTCGAGGTCGGT
>JAGQRB010000625.1 GCA_020425925.1 Planctomycetota bacterium | reverse complement strand
AGGGCCAGGACTTCCTCTACCTCAGCGGTGTCGGCGAAGCCGGGATCGCGCTGCTGCTGGTGCCGGGTGAAGACGGCGACCTCGCGGTCGACGAGCTGCTGGTGCCGCCCTATTCGCGCTTCAACGCGACGTGGAACGGCGATTTCCTGGCGCCGGGTGACGCCAGCGCAGAGCGCACGGGTTTCGCCACCGCGGGCAACGTGCGCGCGCTCGCCGGGCGGCTCGAGGAGCTGCTCGCGGCCGATGCGGCGGGTCAGCGACCGGTGCTCTACACGCTGACGCGACCGGCGCCGCGGATCGGCAGCACGCCGAGCACCGCCGCCGGCTCCGCGCGTGCGGTAGAGCGCGACGCGTTCGACGGGCGCACCAGCCGCGAAGGCGCGCTGCAGCAGGCACTGACGACGAAGTTCGACGGCCTGCGGATCGAAGGGCTCGAGCCGCTGCTCGGCGCGCAGCGCGCCAGGAAGAGCGAGCGCGAGCGCGAGCTGCTGCGCGCCTCGACTGCGATCGCCGCCGAGGGCATCGCCGAGGCGATGCGCAGCGCGCGGCCCGGGATGTTCGAGTACCAGGTCGCGGCCGTCGCGCGCTACGTGTTCTCGCTGCGCGGCGCCGGCCCCGATGCCTACGCCGCGATCGTCGGCGGCGGTCCGAACGGCTGCGTCCTGCACTACAGCGCCTGCACCCGCCGACTGCGCGAGGACGACCTCGTCGTGATGGACTACGCCGCGACGCTGCACGGCTACGCCAGCGACGTCACGCGCACGTTCCCGGCCTCGGGCAGGTTCTCGCCCGAGCAAAGGAAGCTCGTCACCGACGTATTCGAGATCCAGCACGAGCTGCTCGCGATGGTGAAGCCCGGCGCGCGCCTGTCGGCGATCGGCCGGCGCTGCAACGAGCTGCTGCGCGAGCGCGGTTACCGCAGCGACCACGGCCCGTGCCACCACGTCGGCCTCGCGGTGCACGACCCGTCGGTCGACGAGCTCGAGCCCGGCATGGTGATCACCGTCGAGCCCGGCGCCTATCTGCGCGACGAGGGCATGGGCTGCCGCATCGAGGACACCGTGCTGGTGACCGCCGACGGCTGCGAGAACCTGTCGGGGCACCTGCCGGCATCACCCGACGCGATCGAGGCACTGATGGCCGAGGCGGGACTGGCGGCGGTGCCGGTCGGATCGGCAGCGCGCTGAGTCAGGCCTCGGCCGCCGCCCCGATGCCGACGCGATCGCACAGGAAGGTCGCGAGGCCGGCGCGATCGTCGGTGCCGATGCGGACCCGGCGCCCGTTCGCGGTCACCTCGACGCATTCCATGCCCCAGAGGTTGAAGGTCCAGCCGCGCCCCGGCACCCAGTGGATGCCCCAGCCGTCGAGGAACCGCGAGCGCGTCGGTTCGACCCGCTCGATCGTGTCGTAGGCGATCCGCGTACCGAACACCGGCAGCGGACCGAACCGCACCTCGAGGTGGTCGCCCGCGTCGCGCACGGTCAGCGTCGCGAACGAGGCCGCGACCAGCGCGAACACCACCGCGAGCGCTGCCCCGAGGGCCCGCAGCGACGCCGTGTCGGCGAACAGGGCGAGCGCGAGCGCGCCGAGCGCCGGCACCACCGGGGCGAACCAGAGCGGACCCCGCTGCGTGTGTCGGTAGGTCGGGCTCACGAAACGCACCGTGGCCGAACGGTGGCCGGACCTGTCGCGGGCGTTCGGGGAATACCGGCGCACGGTCTGCGTCGGAGCCTGCAGCCAACGAGGTCACCAATGCTCGCACTCATGTCCGGCAGCGCGCGGCCATCGGCCGCGGCCGAGAACTCCCTGATCGGAGCGGATCTCGACGAGGTCCGGGCCCGCTTCGGGCCGCCGCTCCGCTGCGCGCCGCTCGGCAACGACGGCGCGTGGCTATGGGTCTATCGCGACCACGACGGCCGGGTCGTCTCGCCCGCGATCACGTCGATCGACGACGTCGTGGTCGCGGCGCACGACCGCCTCGCTCCGAACCCACCGAACGACGACAACCGCTGGCACGGCGCCTCGATCGAAGAGGTCACCGCCGCGCTCGGTCCCGGTCGGATCGAGGCGCGCGACACGACCGCGGTGCGCGTGCGCTTCGGCGAGCTCGCGTTCGAGTTCGTCGCCGGCCGCGTGCTGCGCCGCGCCGACTGACGCCTACTGGCCGGTTAGCTGCCCGCGCCGGAGTCGAGGATGCGCTGCACGATGTTCGTCGTCGAGCGCCCGGCGACCAGCGGCACGAGCACGACCTGGCCGCCGTGCGACTCGACCCATTCGCGGCCGACGACGCCCTTGTCGCGCCAGTCCTCGCCCTTGGCGAGCACGTGCGGCGTGACCGCCTCGATCAGCTTGCCGGGCGTGTCGTCGTCGAACGGCACGACGTAGTCGACGGCCTGCAGCGCGGCGAGCACCGCGGCCCGGTCGTCGAGCGTGTTGAACGGCCGACCCGGCCCCTTCTGCTGGCGCTGCACCGAGGCGTCGGTGTTGAGGCCGACCATCAGCGCGTCGCCGTACGAGCGGGCGCGGCCGAGGTAGTCGCAGTGACCGGCGTGCAGGATGTCGAAGCAGCCGTTGGTGAACACCAGGCGGCGACCCTCGGCGCGCATCCGCGAACCGACCTCGATCGCCTGCTCGCGCGTCAGCACCTTGCCGGTCGGCCGCTGACCGTCCTCGCCGATGTGCGCCGCGATCTCGCGCCGCGTCGGCGCCCAGGTGCCGAGCTTGCTGACCGTCACCCCGGCGGCATGGTTGGCGAGCCGCAGGCTGTCCTCGAGCGGGACGCCACAGGCGCGGCAGAACGTCAGCACGGCGACGACCGTGTCGCCGGCGCCGGTGACGTCGAAGACCTGCCGCGCCTCGGTCGGAATGATCCGATGCGAGCCGTCCTCGCGCTCGAAGAACACGCCGTCCTTGCCGAGCGTGATCACCGCGGTGCGCACGCCGGTGATCTCGCGCAGGCGCTGCGCCGCCCGGTGCAGGTCGTCGCTGCCGACGATGCGCACCCCGGTCGCGGCCTCGGCCTCCTCGCGATTCGGCGTCAGCAGATCGACACCGCGGTAGATCGAGTAGTCGGTGCCCTTCGGATCGACGACGGTCACACCGCCTTCCGAACGCGCGGCCGCGACCGCCGCCGCGATCACGCGCGGCGTCAGCACGCCCTTGCCGTAGTCCGACAGCAGCACTGATTTCCACGGGAACGGGCGCTGCTCGAGCAGCGCCAGCATGCGGGCCTCGGCATCGCCACCGACCGGCGAACGGCTCTCCTCGTCGACGCGCAGCACCTGCAGCGTCTTCGCGACGTAGCGGGTCTTGCGCGTCGTCGGCCGCGATTCGTCGACGACGATCGCCTGGGTGTCGATGTCGGTCGCCTCGAGCAGACTGCGCAGTCGATCACCGCCCTCGTCGCGCCCGATCACGCCGAGCACCGACGCCGACGCCCCGAGCGCGCGCAGGTTGGCGGCGACGTTGCAGGCACCGCCGAGCAGGTAGCGTTCGCTCGCGAAGTCGAACACCAGCACCGGCGCCTCCGGCGAGACGCGGTTGGCGCGGCCGTCGGCGTAGCGATCGAGGATCAGGTCGCCGACCACGAGAACACGCGTCGCCGGCAGGCCGGCGAGCACGCCGGCGAGGCGGTGGCCGTCGGGATCGGCGAGCATCAGCGCGGCTCCTCGAGGATGCCGCGCTTCGCCGCGGTGCAGAGCAGGGCCTGGTGCAGCAGCGGCAGCACGATCTCGTGCATCGCGATCACGTTGCGACCCTCCTTCGGCGGCCGCTGCACGACGTTGGTGAGCGCGCGGTAGTGCGAGATCATGTCGAAGTTGCAGGTCAGGAAATCGTCGCCGAGCCGGCCGCGGTTGCGCGCCACCGAGACCGCCTTGAGGAACACCTCGGGCATGATGACCGCCGAACCGAAGTTGCACCAGACGCCGTGTTCGAGCCGGCCGACGGTGTCGCAGAGCACCCAGAAGTCGCGCTGGCTGGCGGCGCCGAGTGCGCCGCCGTCGAGTTCGGGATCCATGTGCGTGATGTCGCAGCCGAACGCGACGTGGATCGTCGCCGGGATGCCGAGGCGGGCGGCTTCGGCGAACACCGACAGGTGACGGTAGGGCAGCTCGCCCTCGACGATCTGGCGGCCGAGCGCGAGCCCGAAGCCTTCGCCCTGCGCGCCGCGGCGCGCGGCGGCGTTGAGCCCGTCGAAGGTCTCGCGCCAGAAGCCGAACGAACCGTCGGGCAGGTTGGCGGCGACGTCTTCGCTGGTCGCGCCCTGGTAGGCGGTCTCCCAGTCGTGGATCGCCGACGCGCCGTTGGTCGCGACGTGGGTGATCAGGCCGCGCCGCATCAGGTCGATGAGCAGCGGCGACAACCCGACCTTGAGCACGTGGGCGCCGAGCGCGACGCCGACCTCGCGGCCCTGGGCGCGGGCATCGACGATGCGCGCGACGATGTGCTTCAGCGCCTTGCTGCCGTAGATCTCGGGCAGCGCCTCGAACCACGACAGGAAGCCGTCGACCGGCGGCACGACGCGCGCGAACTGGTCCTTGGTGACGAGGTTCTTGCGTTCGGCGAGCGGCCGGATGCGCAGCGGCGGGTTCGGGGCTTCGTTCGGGTCTTCTGCCATCGGGTGCGGTGGGGTCGGCGCGCATCGTGCGCGAACGCACGGTGCGGATCCAGCCTGCCTTCGTTACCCCGCGGTGGCTGCGGAATACATGCCCGCGAGCCGGGCGGTTGCGCACCAGGCGCGTTGTCGTCGGAGAGGCTGACCGCAGCGCAGGTCACGCTTGGCCGCATCCGCCCGTCTCGCTTCCCCCCTGGCTCAGGAACCCGAACGCTCAGGAATCGGTCGCAACCCATTCGATCGCGACGCGGTGCCAGGGCTCGAACCACTCGTCGATCCACCCACCGCGCGAATGCCACTCGAAGTCGACGTCGCGCGCGACGACGCGCAGTCGCAGCGTGGCGGTCGCGATGTCGAGCGCGAACTCGCCGACGAGGCGACCGCGCGACTCGAACAGGCACGCGGCACTCTCGCGCTTGCCGACCTCGGCCAGCGACTTCGGCGCGAGGTCGAAGCGGCCTTCGACGCGACCCTCGATGCGGCCGTTCGCCGAGCGCTCCGGCACGAGCGCGAGCTCGCCCGCGATCGCGTCGACCCCGAGCTCGGTGTCGACCTGTCCGCGCGGCACCATCGCGCGCGCCAACGTGACGAACGCGCTCGCCGGCAGCACGGCCCGGCGACCCTCCGCGAGCGGCGCCAGCCACTCGCGTTGTTCGGCTGCGGTCACGCCGGCGAGCTCGACGCCGTGCAGGTCGTCGTACATCTTGTAGCTGTTGCGTGCGAACACCCGGAACGCGGCCTCGCCGACCGGCGGCACCGGCCAGCGCGGCTGCATTCGCGCGATCGCGGCGACGGTCGGATCGTCGTCGTCCCAGAGCTGCCGCCAGCGCGCCGGCAGCTCGCCGTGCACCGACGTGAGCGCCATCGCGCCGCGCTCGCGGAACGTGCGCACCACCGCCTCGGCGCGGCGCCCCTCGGCGGTGAAGTGCTCGGCGACCGACCGGTGCTCGCCGACCTCGCGGCCGTGCAGGCTCAGGAAGACGCGCGTCATCGTGCCGTCGGGCAGCACGAACGCCTCGCGTTCGCCGCCGTCGAAGTCGTCGGTGTCGTCGGCGATCGCGTTGCGCAGCAGCTCGGCGTCGCGCGGATCGCGCATGCAGTCGGGTGTGTTGAGCGCGCTGATGTGGACCGGGACGAACAGCTCGCGCAGCAGCGCGACGACGTGCGGATCGGAGAGCAGACCTGCCCTCACGGCGACGCCGCCCGCTCAACAGCGACCGGACTCGACGTCGCCGTCGTTGACGAACAGGTAGATCGGCTTGTGATCGCGCTTCGCCTCGGCGAGCGCCTCGGTCAGCGAGTGCCGCCACGGCACCAGCGTCCACAAGGACTCGGCCGTCGGCGGCTGCGCCGCAGCGAACTCCGCATCGAGGTCCGGTGTCTGGGCCCGAACGGCGGCGACCGCGACCGAGACCGCGACAAAGACCACGAAAGACGCACGTGGTGTCATGACGGGCCATTGTAGGCTCGCGCGCCCACCGATGGCTGTCGAAGGTCCAGCAGACCCTGCCCTACGCCGGTCGCGACTGCCGGTCGCGATCCTGCTCGTCGCGGTGGTCGCGACGTTCTCGCCGGCGTTGTTCGGGAACTACGCCTGGGACGACACCCATCTGATCGCGCACAACGGCGCGTTGCTGCGCTCCGATCTCGGCGCGTTGCTCGGCGAGCCGCTGTTCGGCATGCAGCGCGGTTTCTGGCGGCCGATCACGCTGCTCGTGCTGTGGGTCGGCCACCAGCTCGGCGGCGCGTTCGGCGTGCACCTGCTGGCTCTGCTGCTGCACGGCGGCAACTGCGTGCTCGTGCTCGGGCTGGCGCGGCGCTGGCTACTGCCGTGGCCGGCGCTCTGGGTCGCGCTGCTGTTCGCGCTGCATCCGGTGCAGGTCGAGAGCGTCGCGTGGTGTGCCGCGATCAACGACCCGCTCTGGGTCCTGTTCGCGCTGCTCGCGATCGGCAGTGCGGTGCGCTGGCGCGACCGCGGCAGCCGCGGCCTGCCGTGGGCAACAGCCGGCTGTGTGCTCGCGT
>JAGQRB010000062.1 GCA_020425925.1 Planctomycetota bacterium | reverse complement strand
TCCTCGAACGAAAGACGTAGCGCTGGCGCCGCCGTGTCGGCGTGGCGCCGGCGTGTCCGCAGGGGCTGGTCGAACCTGGGCTCCATCTCCCGGATCAAGGAAGCATGAAAGAATCGTTCAGACCCGGGCGGCTCAGGGTCCGCGAGCGTCAGGGTTCGCCGAGCTTGCGGCGCGCCTCCATCAGCAGGTGCTGCGACAGCGCCGCCGAGATGCCGAGCGCCGCGGCGATCGAGCGATGCCCCTCGCCCGCCACGCGCCTTCGCAACACCTGGCGTTCGCGCTCGTTGAGCCGCGCCAGTCGGGCCTCGTAACGCGCCAGCAGCTCGTGCGCCGCCGCCAGCTCCGCCGGGTTCTCCGCGGCGCGCGCCAGGATCCCGGCGCCGGTCTCCTCGTCGTTGTCGGGCAGCCGCCGTTCACGCCGGCAGTCGCGCTTCTGCGTGCCGAGCGCGCGCCGGCGGTCGCTCGCGAGCCGGACGAAGATCTCCGCCGCCAACGCCCGCATCGCCTCGGGGCCACGGAACCGCAGCGAGCCGGCGTTCTGCATCAGCTCGAGCACGACCGACTGCGCCAGGTCGGCGCCGTCCTCGCGCAGCGCCGACACCCGCGATCGCTGCCGCAGCGCGAGGTCTAGGACGTAACCGCGCACCATCTCGAGGAGCTGCGCCAGTTCGGGACGCCGACCGAGGACATCGGCCGCACCGGAGTCCGACCCGTCTTGCAATCGCCGACCAGTCTACGGCGCGGGCCGGCTGGAATCCTGCCAGTCGCGCAACGGCGGATCCGACCGCGGCGGATTCGCAACCCGACTACGCCCAGACCACCAGCCCGCGCACCTTGGCGTCGTGCGGACCGTGGCCCGGCACCCGCACCCGCATGCCGTAGCTGTAGTTGCCGGCGGTCTCGACGCGGTAGCCGCCGTCGAACGCGTGCACGTTGTCGCGCAGCCCGCCGGCGTGGCGCATCGGCACGACCGTGGTCTCCGCCGGCGCGTCGCCGTTCTTGGTGACGACGAGCTCGGTGACGACGTCCTCGGGCGACAGCGGGCCGAGGTCGACCTCGAGGTGCACGTCGAGGTGCTGGCCGACCTTGAACTCGGTGAGCTCGACCGTCGTCGCCGCCGTGATCTTGAGCTTCTCGAAGCCGCTGCGGACGCGCGCGAAGTTCTTCGCGGTGTCGCGCGCCGGCCGCTTCTTCTCGGCCTGTTCGGTGAAGTAGTTCACCGCCAGCGGCGTGTAGGCCTGCTCGAGGTAGTCGGTCACCATGCGGTCGGTGCTGAACATCGCCGGCACCGTCGCCAGCGTGTGCTGCATCAGGGCGGCCCATTCGCCCGGCACGCCGTCCTTGCCGCGCTCGAAGAACGCCGGCACGATCTCCTCCTCGAGGATGCGATAGAGCGCGGTCGCGTCGGCCTCGTTCTGCAGCTCCTGGCCGTCGTAGATCCGCCCGCCGCCGATCGTCCAGCCGTTGCGACCGTCGGCGGCCTCGGGCCACCAGCCGTCGGCGATCGAGAGGTTGAGCACGCCGTTGGCCGCGGCCTTCATGCCCGAGGTGCCGCTGGCCTCCTCCATGCGCGTCGGCGTGTTGACCCAGACGTCGACGCCCTGCACCAGCGCGCGCGCGACCGCCATGTTGTAGTCGTCGACGAACAGCACCTTGCCGGCGAACTCCGGCGAACGCGCCAACTGCACGATCGACTTCATCAGGTCCTGGCCGAGCTGATCGCGCGGATGCGCCTTGCCGGCGACCAGGATGCGGACCGGCCGCGACTCGTCGCCGAGGATCGCGCGCAGACGTTCGCGGTCCGAGAACAGCAGGTGCGCGCGCTTGTAGGGCGCGAACCGGCGCGCGAAGCCGAGGTAGAGCGCGTTCTCGTCGAGCCCGGCGTGCATCGAGGCGAGCAGCGTCGGGCTGTCGCCGCGGGCGTGGAACGCGTCGGTCAGGCCGTCGCGCACCGCCGCCAGCATCGCGGCCTTGTTGGCCTGGTGCACACGCCAGAGCTCGGCCGGCGCGACCCGCTCGGCGGCGGCGAAGTCGGCCGGCCGCACGCTGCCGCGGTCACCGCGCAAGAGCTCACCGAGCGCCGGCTGGGTCCAGGTCGCGAGGTGCACGCCGTTGGTGATCGCCGCGACCGGCACCTCGCTCTCGAGCAGGCCGGGCCAGAACTTGTGCAGCAGCTTCTGCGAGGCGACGCCGTGCAGCTTGCTGACGCCGTTGACGAAGCCGGCGAAGTTCATCGCCAGATACGTCATGTTGAACTCGGAGCTGCCGCCGCTGGCCTGCCCGAGCGCGAAGAAGCGGTCCCAGGGCAGCCCGACCCATTCCTCGGCGTCGCCGAAGTAGCGCCGCACGAGGTCCTCGCCGAAGCGGTCGTGGCCGGCCGGCACCGGCGTGTGGGTCGTGAACAGCGTCGTGCGCGCGACGTACTCGCGCGCGGCGTCGAACGGCAGGCCCTCGCCGCCGACCAGGCGACTGACGCGTTCGAGCGTCAGGAACGCGGCGTGGCCCTCGTTCATGTGGTAGACCGCCGGCCGGATGTCGAGCGCGCGCAAGAGCCGCACGCCGCCGCGGCCGAGCACGATCTCCTGCTTGATGCGGGTCTCGACGTCGCCGCCGTAGAGGTTGCGCGTGATGTCGCGATCCTCGGGCTGGTTCTGCGGCACGTTGGCGTCGAGCAGCAGCAGCTGCACGCGGCCGACCATCGCGCGCCAGGCCCGCAGGATCAGCTCGCGGCCGGGCAGCGGCACCGCGATCTCGAGCAGCTTGCCGTCGCTGCCGCGCACCGGGTCGAGCGCGAGCTGACGCGGCAGGTTCTCGTGGTCGGCCGCGATCTGCTGGCCGTCGCTCGAGATCTTCTGCCGCATGTAGCCGTAGCGATAGAACAGCCCGACGCCGACCAGCGGGATGCCGAGGTCGCTGGCGCTCTTCAGGTGGTCGCCGGCGAGGATGCCGAGGCCGCCGCTGTAGACCGGCAGCGAGTGGTGCAGTCCGAACTCGGCCGAGAAGTAGGCGACCGGTCGGTCGGCGAGCAGCGCTTCGTCGTCCGACACCGGCAGCGGCTCGGTCGCGGTCGCCATGTAGTCGTCGAAGCGCGCGACCGCGGCCTGCACCCGTTCGAGGTAGGCCTTGTCCTTCGACTTCTGCTCGAGCACGTCGAGCCCGACCCGCTTCAGGAACGCGACCGGGTTCTCACCGCTCTCGCGGAAGCCCGGGCCGAGCTCGTCGAACAGCGCGCGCACGCCGCTGTTCCACACCCACCAGAAGTTGCGCGCCAGCCGCTCGAGCCCGCGCAGCCGCTCGGGCAGCGTCGCCGCCGCCTCGAAGCTCGCCAGCCGCGGCGTCGTGCCCGAGCCCGGCGACGGCAGCGCGCGGCGCGGCATGCGGAACTGCATCACGCCGGCGACGCTGCGCTTCTGCACCGCGTCGAGCGCGCGCTCGTAGGCCGCCTGGTAGTTGGCGAAGAACAGCTTCCACTCGGTGCGACCGGCGGCCGCAATGCAGCGCTGGCGCAGCGCGGCGTCGGGCCGGCGACCGGCGCCGAGGAAGTCCTCCATCGCCTCGACCAGCGCGGTCGTGACATCGGCGTACGGGATCCGTTCGCGGGCGAGCACGCGGATGCCGTCGGCGGCGCCGAGGCCGCAATCGTCGACCCAGCGCCCAAAGCCGGCGACGTCGGTGGTGATCGTCGGCACGCCGACCGCGAGCGCCTCCTGCGGCGTGTATCCCCAGGGCTCGTAGAACGACGGGAACACGCCGAGGTCCATCGCCGCCAGCACCGCCTCGAACTCGCGACCGAACAGGCCGTCGTCGGGTCGCAGATAGATCGGGATCTGCACCACCTTGACGCGGCTGCCGATGCGGTTGTCGAGGCCGAGGTGACGGCAGTGCGACAGCGTCGGATCGTGCTCCTCGTCGAACAGGTTGTGGGTGCAGATGCCGATCGGATCGCCCTTCTTGCCACCGGCGGCGAGCCGGTCGAGCAGCTCGGCGCGCACGCCGGAGTTGCCGGCCGGCACCAGCAGGAACGCGACGATGCGCGGCCCGCGCTGCTCGTGCTCGATGCGCGCCAGCGCGTCGAGCAGCAGCTGGATGCCCTTGTTGTGGAACTCGTAGCGCCCCGCGATCGCGACGAACGCGGCATCACCGCAGTCTTCGCCGGCCATCGCGTTGGCGATCCGCAGCAGATCGGCGCGGGTCTGTTCGCGGTCGCCGGCCGCGAGCCCGGCGATGACCTCGAGGTCGATGCCGTTCGGCAGCAGCGGCTCGGCGCGCCGGTCGTGCAGCAGCTCGGCCTCGGCGGCTGTGATCGCGCTCACGGTGGTGAAGACGTCGGCCTTGCGGGCCGAGACGCCTTCGATCGAGTGCTTGGCCTGCACGTTGTGGGTCTCGGCGAGCTGCGCCGGCGTCTTGCCGTCGAGGCCCTTGTCCTTGGCCTCGGCGTTCGGCGTGATGCCGAGCGACGCCAGGGCGCGGCCGAGCATCGTCGCGTGCGTCGTGAACACCGTGCCGATGCTCGGGATGCGTTCCTGCAGGTAGAGCAGCGCCGCACCGCACATCCACTCGTGGGCCTGCACCACCGCGCGCCGCCGGAACGGCGCCAGGTATTCCTCCCACCAGCGCTCGATCACCATCGCGGCCGCGGTCGAGAACAGCACCGGTTCGACGTAGTCCCACGAACCGGCGATCGAGTCGACGCCGTGCCGCTCCCACAGGCCCGACAGGATGCCGTCCTTCTGCTCGTAGAGCCCCGAGAAGCCGACCAGGATGCAGCGCGGCCGGCCGGCGATGCGCCAGCGCCCGATCCGCACCGGCACCCCGATGTCGCGGCAGGCCTCGGCGAACGCCTCGTGCCCGGGCTCCTCGTCGAACGGCGGCTGCACGCCGGTCCCGCCGATCAGCTGCGGGCCGATCGTGATGTAGTCGTCACCGAAGCGCTCGACCGCGGTGACCGCCTTGCTCGACAGCACCGTGTGGATGCCACCGACCTTGTTGCAGACTTCCCAGCTGATCTCGAACAGTTGGAATGGACGATCCGGCATCTTCTCAGTTCTCGGTCTTCGCGGTCGGACCGGTCGCGGCGACCTGCACCGCGAGATCGTCGACCGCCGTCATGATGGCGACGAACGCCGCGTGCGGCGACTCGTACGGGCTGAAATAGTCGTGAACCTCGGCGTCGCTGTGGTGCTTCGTCGCGGCGTAGTAGACGTGGTCGGACGTGGTCAGGCGACGCCAGACGGCGAGCAGGTCGGGACGGCTGCCGGCCGCCGCGAGCACGGCGGGGCGGAGGGCGTAGATCGCGGCGTTCGCCGCGGTCTGCATCGGGTTGCCGAGCCAGGCCGTGAGGTTGCGCTCGGCGTCGGCCCACGACACCGGCGTCGCGATGTCGAGCTCGGCCGCGGGTTCGCGCTCGGCCGCGACCTGCGCCGGAGTGCGGAACCGGAACGCGGGATCGCGCAGCACGTACTCGGGCAGGTGCCGCATGAACTCGAGGATCCCGGTCGCGGGCCCCTGGTGTTCTCCGAAGGTCTCGTAGTCCATGAACAGCCCGACGAACTGCGCCGGCGGCGGCACGTCGTGCAGCCAGCGGGCGTAGGTATCGGCATACAGCGGGTGGCCGGACCACTGCCGATTCGAGAACCGGAACGCGATGTCGTCGGAGAGCGAGTAGCTGCGCAGCAGCAGCCGCAGCCGCTCGCAGCCCTTCGGCCGGTACGGCACCTGCGGGCTGTGCCAGCCGAGCAACCGGTCGGCACCCTCGCCGAGCGCGCAGTCGAAGCCGAGCTCCTCGACCTTCCTGCAGATCCGGTTGTCGAGGATCAGCTCGGTGTTGCGGAACGTCGTCGGCTCGCCGAACAGGTCGGCGACGACCGTGCGCTGACTCTCGACCTGGGCCTCGAACTCGTCGAGATCCGCGACACCCGCGAGGCTGTGGTGGCTGGTCTCGCAGAGGAACTCGACACTGCCGGAGTCGGCGAGCTCGACGAACGACGTCAGCGCCGCCGGCGCCCAGTCGCGCAGCTGCTGGATCAGCGTGCCGGAGAGCGAGAACGCGCAGCGGAACTGACCGTCGGTACGGTCGATGAGTTCGAGCAGCAGGCGGTTCATCGGCAGGTAGCAGCGCTCGGCGACGCGCTCGGCGACCAGCCGGTTCAGCGGCTCGTCGAACGGGTCGGCACCGCGGATCCGGTCGGACGGCCGCCACTGGCGCAGGCGATAGGGTTGGTGCGCCTGGAAGTAGAAGACGACGTCGATCACCGGCGTTCGGTGCCCGCCTCGACGAGCGCGAACGCGCGCAGCAGCTCGCCGGTGTTCCAGGCCTGGGCGAAGGTGCCGCCCGGCCGCTGCGGCGGGTCGCCGTCGAACACCTCGCTGACGTGCTCGAGACCGGCGCGATCGAGCTCGGGCGCGAAGCCGTCGAGCCAGCGCAGCAGCCGCGCTTCGACCGCGCGCCGCTGCTTCGGAGTCGCCGCGCGCAGCGCGGCCTCGACGTAGAAGCCCGCCAGCCACGGCCAGACCGTGCCCTGGTGGTAGGCGCGATCGCGGGCCTCGGTGCCGCCGGCGTAGCGGCCCTGGTAGGCGACACTCTGCGGCGACAGCGTGCGCAGCCCGCACGGCGTCACCAGCTCGGCCTCGGCGACCGCGACGACACCGGCGCGCTCGGCTCGCTTCAGCGGCGAGCGCGACAGCGCGGCCGCGACCAGCATGTTCGGTCGCACGCTCGGATCGGGCCGCCCGGCGAGCACGCAGTCGGCGAGGTACTTCGGTTCGGCGAGCCAGAACTCGCGCACGATCGCCTTGCCGCAGCGCGTTCGCTCGGCCTCGAAGCGACCGAGGCCGCGTTCGACCAGGAACGCCAGCAGCGCGTACCACAGCGCCTGGATCTCGATCGGATGACCGGCGCGCGGCGTCACCGGGCCACTGCTGGTCTGGGCGTCCATCCAGGTCGCGTTGAGCTCGGCGCTGCCGGCCAGCAGCAGGCCGTCGTCCGCGACGTGCATGCCGAGGTCGGTGCCGGCGAGGTAGCTGTCGGCGATGCTCGCGAGTGCCGGCACATAAGCGTCGGCGAGCCGCGCCTCGTCGCCGCCGGCGTCGGCGTAGCGCTGCACCGCGAGTGCGAACCAGAGCGCCGCGTCGCAGCTGCCGTAGTGGCTGTCGGCGACGGTCGCACCGTAGATGTTCGGCAGCAGCCCGCGGCGCAGGAACGGCAGCGCGCCGTCGAGCACCGCCTCGGCGAGGTCGGCCCGCCCGCGCGCGAGCGACAGTCCGGGCAACGCCAGGAACACGTCGCGACCCCATTCACCGAACCACGGGTAGCCGGCGAGCACGCCGACGCGAGCGCGCGCCGGCCCGTCGCCGGCGAGCGGCGCACTGTAGAAGAAGTCGTCGGCCGCGCGCGCCAGCCGGTCGCGCACGGTCGCGGCCGGCGACGCGACGTCGCGCTCGTCGCGCCACAGCGCGACGGGGTCGCCGCACGGCTCGCCGAGCGCGAACGCGGCCAGCGCGCTGCCCCCCGCCGGCAGCGCGAGCTCGAGCGTGCCGGGGCTCCAGCGGTCGCCCTCGTGGTCGTAACCGCGCTCGCGATCGGTCTCGTAGACGAAGCCGCGATACCACGCCGGTGCCGCGGTGAACGCCGCGACGCCGTCGACCGACAGCCAGAGCGCCGGCAGGCTCGCGTCCGGCCGGAACCCCCAGCTCGCGCCGCGCGCCGCGACGGTGCCGTCGAACTGCGGCCGATCGGCCGCCCGGATCAGATGGTCGGCGTCACACCAACCGAGCAGCGGGCGCACGTCGAGCCGCAGCGGCCGATCGCCGAGGTTGCGCCAGCGCACCAGCAGCAGCGGACCACCTTCCGGACGGCAGCCGGCGCCGACCAGGCGGACCGAACGCTCGAACACGAACGCGCCGTGCCGGAACACGAACGTCGGCTGCGGCCAACGCGCGAAGGCGACGTCGACCGGCGGCGGCACCGCCGCGGGCAGACCGTGCCAGTGCGCGTGCAGCGTCGAGACCACGGCCGCCCCGACCGCGACGCGTTCGTCGAGGCCGGCGACGATGCAGTGCCGCCGCGCGGTCGCGTCGGCGCGCGCGATCCACAGCCCGTGGTAGCGCCGCCGGGGTCGATCGTCGACCGCGCCGCAGGCATAGCCGCCGCAGCCGTCGGTCAGGAGCCATTCGGCATCGGCAGGCAGAGGCGAGGGCATGGAGTCGGGGCGCGGGGTCGGTCGCGGCGCCGGCAGCGTACGCGCGGCGAGGCCGGGATCAACGTTCGAGGAAACACGGCCAGACCCTGTATCCGGGCTTCGCCGTGCTGCATCCTGTGCGCGGCTCGCCATGATCCCCCTCGATCTCCAGAACACGCTCACGTTCGTGCTCGCCGGCGGCGAAGGCTCGCGGCTCAAGCCGCTCACGGCCGTGCGTGCGAAGCCGGCGGTGCCGTTCGGCGGCAGCTACCGGATCATCGACTTCACGCTCAGCAACTGCATCCACTCCGGACTGCGCCGCATCCATCTGCTGACCCAGTACCAGGCGCGCTCGCTCGAGGAACACATCCGCTTCGGCTGGAACTTCCTGCCGCGGCGGCTCGAGCAGTGGATCACCTGCCGGCCGCCGCTGCACGGCGCGGTCAGCCAGTGGTATCGCGGCACCGCCGACGCGATCTACCACAACATCGACGCGATCGAGGACTGGAGCCCGACCAACGTCCTGGTGCTGTCGGGCGACCACATCTACCACATGGACTACCGCGACATGCTGCGCGAGCACGTCGAGCACGGTGCGGCGCTGACGATCGGCGCGGTGCGTATTCCGGTGGCCGAGGCGTTCCAGTTCGGCATCCTGCAGATCGCCGCGGACGGTCGCGTGACCGCATTCGTCGAGAAGCCGAAGACCAACGCCCCCGAGATCCCGGGCGACCCGGGATTCTGCCTCGCGTCGATGGGGATCTACGTGTTCGAGACCGTCGAGCTCGTCAAGCGCCTGCGCGCCGACCACGAGATGGCGGGCGGCGAGGGCGGCGACTTCGGCCACCACGTGATCCCGCGCATGATCGAGGAGGTGCCGGTCTACGCCCACTTCTTCCGCAACCCGGGCGAGGAGAGCGACCGCGGCGAGATGCCGTACTGGCGCGACGTCGGCACGATCGAGGCCTACTTCGACGCCAACATGGACCTCTGCAGCGTCAAGCCGAGCCTCAACCTCTACCGCAACGACTGGCCGACCTACACGCTCTGGCACAACGATCCACCGGCGAAGACGGTGTTCTCCGAGCAGGGCGACGGCCGCCGCTCCGAGGTGCTCGACTCGCTGCTGTCGCCCGGTGTCGTCGTGTCGGGCGCGAAGGTGCACCGCTCGCTGCTGAGCAACCGGGTCTACGTCGACGAGCACAGCGAACTCGACGAGTGCATCGTGATGCGCGGCACGCGCATCGGCAAGCGCTGCCGGATGCGCCGCGTGATCATCGACAAGTGGAACCGCGTGCCGGACGGCACCGTGATCGGCTACGACCCGGAGGTCGACGGCAAGCGCTTCAAGGTCTCGCCCACCGGCATCGTCGTCGTGCCGCACGGCTACCGCTGGGAGCACTAGTGACCGCAGCATGCTCGCGCCGCTACTGGTCTTCGCCTTCGCGCTCGGCCTCTACGGCCTGACCGCGCACGGCTACGTCGACGTCGAGGACACCGAGATCTGCTACCAGGCGGTCACCGGGTTCCTCGACGACAGCAGCTTCGCGATCCCCGACACCCCGAACGGACGCGCGCTGATCGCGCAGCGCTTCTTCGTCGCGGCCGGCGACGACGGCCGCTGGTATCCGGTCTATCCGTTGCTGCAGCTGCTGCTCGGGGTGCCCGGCGCGGCGGCCGGACGCGCGCTCGCGGGTTTCGCGAACGAGCGGCCCGACGAGGTCGTGCGACTCTGCTTCACGCTGCCGAACGTGCTGTTCGGTGCGCTCTGCGCGCTCGTGATCTACGGCCTCGGACGCCGGCTCGGTCAGTCGGTGCGCGGTGCGGCCGCGACCGGCATGCTCGGCGCCGCCGCGACGATGCTGTGGCCGATGGGCCAGAGTTCGTTCGTCGATCCGCCGCTCGCGCTGTTCGTGGCGGCCTCGACGTTCTGCCTGCTGTCGGCGCGGCGGCCGCTCGCGGACGACGAAGACCGCGGCCACCCGGTGCTGCCGTGGCTGCTGCTCGCCGGCCTGCTGCACGGCGCCGCCTGCGGCCTGCGGCCGAGCGCGTTCCTGCTGCTGCTGCCGGCCGTGCTGCACCTGCGTCCGCTCGGGTATCGCGCCCTGTTGGCGTTCGCGCTGCCGATCGCCGCCGTCGTCGGCGGCCTCGCCTGGCTCGACGTCGAGGTCTTCGGACGACCGCTCGCGGCCGGCTACGTCGGTCATGCGCAAGCCAAGGCGCCGGTCCTGACCCCGTCCTACACGCTCTGTCTGCACGGCCTGCTCGCGAGCGACGGCCGCGGCCTCTTCGTGTTGTCGCCGCTGCTACTGCTCGCGGTGCTCGGCTGGCCCGCGCTGCGGCGCCGTGCCCCGGCCGCCGCCTGGCTCGCGCTCGGACAGCTCACGGTACTGGCGCTGTTCTTCGCCGCGTTCGACGGCTGGCACGGCGGCTGGTGCTGGGGCCCGCGCTATCTGCTGCCGGCGGTGCCGCTGCTCGCCGCGGTCGCCGGCTGCTGGTGGCAGCAGCGCGGGCGCTGGCGCGCGACGCTCGGTGCAGTGCTCGTCGCGCTCAGCCTCGGCATCCAGGTGCTCGCGGTCGCGGTCCCCCACCGCATCTACCTCGTGACCGCCGCGAGCTCGCCGGCGCACATCTACCAGTTCTTCTTCTACACGCGCTACAGCCCGGTGGCGGCGCACGCCCGCATCCTCGCGCACAAGCTGCGCGGCGAGCCCGAGGTCTACTCGCTGCGGGAGCTGTTCGGCGACGCCGACGACCGTCCGGTCGAGGTCACCAAGGCGCCGCAGCCGCAGATCGACGGCTACTCGCAAGGCTTCCGTCACTTCGCGCTCTGGCGCGTGTTCGAGAAGGGCCACCGGACAGCGGCGATCGCCGCAACCGCAGGCTGTGCACTCGCGGTGCTGGGCGCGCTCTGGCTGCTGCGCCGCCTGCCGCGCGCGGTGCGCGAGCCGGTTTGACCTCGCGGGCCG
>JAGQRB010000624.1 GCA_020425925.1 Planctomycetota bacterium | reverse complement strand
CTGGAACGGGGCATAACTATGCACCGATGGTGGGCGATCGCAAGCCCGCAGCCGGAAAAGCGGAGACGAAAAAACCCCGCCGGCTGACCGGCGGGGTCTTCGCGAGCGCGGCGGCGTTCGCCGCGCGGTCGAACGACTGCTTCTCAGCCGCCCTTCTTGGCCATGCCCTTGGTCATGACATGCACGTCGGCGACGAGCTGGTGCTTGCCCCACGACAGCGTGTAGGTGCCCTTCAGATCCGGGTTGATCTTCAGCTCCATGTGCATCTCCTCGGCGACCTCGTCGCTGGCGTCCTTCATGAGCTTGAGCGGCGCCATGAAGTCGGGCTTCCAGTTCATCGACTTGCGGTCCTCGCTGGTCGCGAACGGCAGCGCGCCGGCCTTGAGGCCCTTGGTGGCCTCGAGGAACGTCATCGCGAACTTGCCGTCCTCGTCGCAGTGCAGGCCGAGCAGGTAGGCGCCGGCCGGCACCTTCTGGCCGCCGAATTCGAGATCGACACTGGTGGTCATCGTCGTCCACCAGTTGCTGCCGAGCCGCAGCAGGCGGCCCTTGAGGTGGTCGAGCATGCCGTTGTACTCGTCCTTCCAGGCCGGCGTGCCGTGCTCGATCGAGATGCCGGCCATGATGCCGTCACCGAACAGGATCTGGGTGGTGGCGCCGCGGGTGTGGGGCTCGCCGAAGACCTGGACATTCTGGGACGGGGCGGCGGCCGCGAGGCCGAGCAGCGCGGCGGCGGTGAGGTTGAGGAACGTGCGCATTCTGGGTTCTCCTGACAGACTGGGGTCTCCCGACACGGGAGTCACCGTCGGGGATCGACGGGGCGGGGAGGTATAGGGCCGGTTCCTACGCCGGTCATGTCAGGAGTTCCCTCACAATCGCGATGGTGCGGTCGACCTCCTCGGCGGTGGCGTAGTGCAGCAGCCCGAGCCGGAGGGCGCCGTCGGGCTCGAGGCCGAGCGCGGTCGACAGCGCCAGCGCGTAGCTGTTGCCCGCCCAGCAGTGCACTTGCCGTTCTGCCAACGCGGTGGCAATTTCGGCAGGCGGTCGCCGCGGGTGGGTGAACGACACCGTCGCGCAACGTCGGGCGACCTGCCCGGGGTCGGCGATGCCGACGATGCGGAGATCCGGGATCGCGCCGAGGCCGCGCAGCAGTCGGGCGCACAGATCCTGCTCGTGTTCGGCGATCACCGCGAACGCGATATCGAGCGTATCGCGGCGGTCGACCGGCGGCGCGTTCGGGTCGGCGTGCTCGCGGCCGAGGTCGGCGAGGTATTCGACCGCGGCCAGCGTGCCGGCGATGGCCTCGAAACTGGCGGTGCCGGTCTGCCACTTCTCGGCGCCGGTGTCGGCCGCCGGCCGCACCTTGTCGGCCGCGAGCTCCTCGAGCAGCGCGCGCCGCCCGCGCAGGATTCCGGCGTGCGGGCCGAAGAACTTGTAGGCCGAGCAGATCGCGAAGTCCGCGCCCCAGGCCGCGAGATCGAGCCGGCGGTGCGCGGCGTAGTGCACCGCGTCGACGAACGTGACGGCGCGACCACCGCTCGCCGACTTGCTCAGCGCGTGCAGCGCCGCGACGTCGTGGATCGTGCCGCTGAGGTTGCTGGCGGCGCCGAACGCGACCAGGCGTGTGCGCGGACCGATTGCGCGCGCCGCTGCGTCGTGGTCGAGCGTGGTGTCGGCGCGCACCGGGATGCGGCGCAGTTCGCAACCAGCGTCGCGCGCGGCCAGCAGCCACGGCATGACGTTGGCGTCGTGGTCGCTGTCGGTCACGACGACCTCGTCGCCCGGTCGCCAGGTGCGCGCCAGCGCGCGGGCGAGCTGGAAGGTCAGCGTCGTCATGTTCGGGCCGAACACGATCTCCTCGGGGTCGCCATCGCGCACGCCGAAGAAGTCGACCAGCGCGGTGCGCGCCCGCGCCGTCATCGCATCGGTCCAAACCGAGGTCGCGAACGCACCGCCGTGGTTGGCGTTGTGGTGCAGCAGGTAGTCGGCGACCGCGGCCGCGACCGAAGCCGGCACCTGGCTGCCGGCCGGCCCGTCGAAGAAGACCGGCGTCGGGCCGCCTGCCGCCGGGGAGTGCAGGGCCGGGAAACGCTGCCTGACGGCGGCGACATCGAGGGGGCGGTGGGACATGGCGTTCGGTTGGCGGCGGCGGCCGACTCCGCACTCGTTCTGCTGCGGCTACGCCGTCGTGCCGGCGCTCGGCGCGCTGCGAGAACCTACCATGCGGTGACGGACAACCCACAGGAGGTCATCCGATGGCTACCAGGAAGTGGTTCGTCATTACCGATGGCGCAGAGCTCGGGCCGCTCGGCCCGGTCGGTCTGCGGCGGCTGGTGCGGCGCGGCGAGATCGGCGTCGACACCCCGATCCGGCGCGAGGACCAGCGCGAGCCGGTCGCGGCGGCCCGCGTGCTCGGTCTCTTCCCCGCAGCGGAGACCGCGCCGGCGACGCCCCGCCATCACGGGCCGCACCCGAAGGTCTACGGCCCGTACACCGGGCTGCGACCGCTCGGCATCGCGACCGCGGCGACGCTGTTCGGATTCGCGCTGCTCGGAGTCTGCGGCATCGTGGTCGCGGTCCGGCAGCTGCGCTTCGTCGCCGACTTCGCCGACTCGTACGCGCTGGTGAGCGAGGGTGAGGCACCGCTGTTCGGCGCTGGCGTGTTCGCCGTGCTCGCGCTGGTCGCGACCGGCGGCCTGTTCGTGTGGTGGATCTGGATCGCGCGCGTCAACCTGCCGCACCTGATCCACGCCCGCATCCGCTATGCGCCGTCGTGGGCGGCGATCGCGTGGTTCGTGCCGGTGCTCAACCTCGGGCTGCCGTACGCGGTGGTCGCCGAGATCGACCGGCTCAGCGCCGAGGCCGAAGCCGACGGCGAAGCCACCGTCACCGCCAAGCGGGCGTTGCTGCTGCCGTGGTGGTTCGCCGCGCTGCTCGGCACCGCCGCCGCGCTGACCTACCTGCTGAGCGCGCCGCTCACGATCGAGGCGCTGCGGTTCGCGGCGCAGATGCACCTGGTCGCGGCGATCGCCACGGTGGTCGCCGGCGTACTGGCGGGCCTCGTCGTGCTGCGCGTGACGCGCAACCAGGAGCGGGCCCACGACCGGCACGGCGAGCCGGTCGAGCTGCATCGCGAGCGCGGTCGGCGGCTGCGGCGCGTGCGCGCCGACGCGACGGCGGCGGCGCACTGACGCGAACGGCCTGCCGGCCGTTCCTCCCGGGCCACGCCGGCGCTACCTTGCGCGACCGATGTCCGATCCGAACCAGCCGCTCCAGCCGCCGCCGGGTGATTTCGTCGAGGCGACCGACGCGTTCGGCCGCCGCGTCCGGCTCGGCCGCGACGACTACAGGAAGCGCGTGCTGCCCGACCTGCTGAAGGCGCACGGCAACGATCCGGCGCAGCTCACCGCCGTGATCATGCAGGGCCTGCAGCACGGCTTCGCCAAGGACCTGGTGCAGGCCGCGAACCGGCTCGCCGCGCTCGACCCCGAGCCCGAGCGCGGGCTGTCGGTGCTGTCGGTGGTGCAGCGTGACGCCGGCGACCTCGACGCGGCGCAGTTCACGCTCGACGAGCTGCAGCAGAAGCGGCCCGACTCGGCGGCGGCGCGCGTCGGCAAGGCGATGCTGGCGCAGCAGCGCGGCGACCGCGCGCGCGCCGAGGAGCTGCTCTGGGAAGCGCTGCAGCTCGACCCGAACCACCCCGACGCGGTGCACGGCTACCTGCAGGTGCGGCTCGCGGTGGTCGGCGACGACGGCCATCGCGCCGAGCTCGACAGGCTCGCGAGCCTGCCGAACGCGTGGCGCGCGGGGCTGTGGCGCGCGCGGCTCGATCTGCAGCAGGGCAAGGTCGACGACGCGGTCGCGGCCTACCGCCAGCTGCTGGACGGCGAGGACTCGGCGCGCGACGCGCTGCTGATGGCGGCGACCGACCTCGCCAACGCCGGCAAGCACGAGCTGATCGGCGAGCTCGTCGCACCGCGCTTCGTACCCGGGCGCGACCATCCGCAGATCGGCCTCGCGGTGTTGCACCAGCTCGCGGCCAGCAAGCAACATCGGCAGGGTGCCGAGCTGCTGCACCGCATGCACCTGCACTACGGCCACGTGGTCGCCGAGCAGCTGCGGCCGTTCACTGCCGAGTTCGATCGCCAACGGCTCGCCGAGCTGCCGGCGCTGACGATGCCGGCCGAGCCGCGCGTCGGCATGTTCCGGCTCGAGTGGCCGGCGTTCTGCTCGGCGCTCGGCGATCCGCGCTGGCTGCTGCCGAACAAGGCGGAGGGCCACAAACAGGTGCTGTTCGTCGCGCTCGCGATCGAGGGCCAGTCGGAGGGCGTGCACGCCGGGCCCGAGGAGGACTTCGGGCGGCTGACGCGGGCGGTGCCGATGTTCCTCGCCGAGCACGTCTGGCTGACCACGCCGCACCGCGGCACCGCGCTGCTGCCGTTGACCGAGCCCGGCGGCTGGGCGGTGATGGGGCGGCCGTGGCCCGAGGATCAGATCGCCGCCCAGCTCGGCGACGACGAGCGCGGCAGCGCGCTGCTGGTGACCGGCATGCTGCGGATCGACGGCGCCGAGCGCCGCATCGACCTCTGGGTCTACGACCCGACGACGCGCCAGCGCATCGGTCACGCCGCGACCAGCGGACCGGCGACGGAGTTCGGGCGCATGCTGCTGCAGCTGCTGACCGAGCTCTGGCCGCTGCTCGGCGGCGAGACCGGCTACCGGCCGGCGGTCGGCGACGAGGCCTTCTGGCACCGCTATGCCGACGGCCTCGGTCAGCACGCCGCGCTGGTCGTGACGCGCGCCGGCGCGATGCCGCGCGACCGACTCTACGGCGAACGCTACATCGCGCAGTGGCTGCAGGCCGCGGCGCTGCAGGAGCCGCGCTGGCAGCCCGGCTTCTGGCTCTACGCCTCGGCGCTCTGTCTGCTGCAGGAGCTCGGCTCGAACGTGCCGCAGGAGCACGCCCGCGTCGTCGGTGAGCTGTTCCGCCAGTCGCCGCCGCAGAGCCCGTTCGCGCGCCTCGCGTTGCTGCCGCTGCGGGCGGTCGGCCTCGAGGCCTACTGGCAGGCGCGGCGCGACGAGATCGTGCAGGCCGCCGGCGGCGACCCGGGCTACACCGCCTGGCTCGAGCGCGCCGAATCCGCGAAGTGACGGCGCTTGGTTGGCCGGCCGCTTGGTTGGCGGGCGGCGATGCCCTATCACCCGCGCATGGCAGAACCGAAGAAGATCGTGGTCTACAGCGGCGCCGGTTGACCGGCCTGCACGCTGGTGAAGGAGTTCCTCACCAAGAAGGGTCTCGAGTTCGACGTGCTCGACGTGCACTCCGACGAGGCTGCCCAGAACGACATGATCGAGATGGGCATGATGTCGATCCCGGTGACACGGGTCGACGGCGGCCCGCCGATCGTCGGCGCCAACTTCAAGGCGATCGAGGCGGCGCTGGCGTAACGACGGCGTGTTTCTCGCCGGCGCGGCTCATCGCCCGGGCCCCGACGCCGTAGAGTCCGGGCCGGAGAACGGCCGCCGACCATGAGAACCACGCCCTTCCTGTTGCTCTCGTTCCTGCTCCCGTCGTTCCTGCTGCCGGCGCTCGCCGCACAGGACCCGGCGGCGACCGCCGCCGCCCCGACCGCAAGAGCGCGGCTGACGTTCGCCGACACCGCGCCGGGTCGGGTGTCGTTCGTCGGCCGGGTGCCGATGGTGCGCTGGGTCGATGGCGGCGCCTTCGTCGAGATCCTCGCCGGCAAGGCGGTTCAGCAGATCGACCCGGCCACCGGCGAGTCCCGTCGCGCTGCGGCCGCCGACGCCGCGGGTGCAGCCGGCGCCGCGAGCAAACGCAAGGTCGTCCGCATCCATGACGGCGACCTCTGGCTCGACGAAGACGCCGGCGGACCGACGCCGCGGCGCCGGCGCGGGCCCGGTTCGCGCCGGCCCAGCGAGAAGGCGGTCCGGCTCACGACCGACGGCAGCGCGAACGGCAGGAAGGCCGAGGCGCACCTCAGTCCGGACCAGAGTCACGTCGCGTTCACCCGCGGCAACGACCTCGTCGTGCTCGACGTGCCTGACCTCTCCGGTGTCGAGGCGCTCACGCGCCAGGACTGGGTGGTCACCTCGGACGGCTCCGACGAGCTGTTCCACGGCGTGCTCGACTGGGTCTACCAGGAGGAGCTCTACGGCCGCGGCGACTTCCAGGCTCACTGGTGGAGCCCGAACTCCGACCGGCTCGCGTTCCTGTCGCTCGACGAATCGAAGGTGCGCGAGTTCACCGTCATCGACCACGTGCCGTCGGGTTTCCTCGACGAGGAACGCACGGTCGTCGCGGAGGTCTCGAACTACCCGAAGGCCGGCGATCCGAACCCGACCGCGCGGGTGTCGATCGCCGCGGTCGCCGACCGCAAGGTGACCGCCGTCGACCTCTCGAAGTACCCCGCCGACGTGCTGGTCGTGCGCGTCGGCTGGACGCCCGACGGCGCGACGCTGCTGCTCTGCCTGCAGGATCGCATCCAGACCTGGGCCGAGCTCGCAGCCTGCGATCCGGCCACCGGCGCGGTCACGACCTGGATCCGCGAGCAGAGCCCGACCTGGGTCAACCGGCCCGAGCCGCCGCGCTGGCTCGACGACGGCTCGTTCCTCTGGCTGTCGGAGCGCACCGGCTACCAGCACGTCTATCACTACAGGCCCGGTGGTGCGGTGAACCGCGAGCGCTGCGAGCTGGTCGCCGCGGTCACCGCCGGCGACTGGCAGGTGCGCAGCGTCGCCAAGGTCGACGAGAAGAACGGCGTGCTCTGGTTCGAGGGCTCGATGGACGGCGCGATCGGGCGGCACTACTACCGCGTCGGGCTCGACGGCCGCGGGCTCGCCTGCGTCACGCCGGGTGTCGGCACGCACGCGGCCGACATCAACGACGCCGGCACGTTCCTGATCGATCGCTGGTCGGCGATGGACCAGCCGACCGTCGTCGTGCTGCGCGACGCTGCGACCGGCGCGGTGGTGAAGGAGCTCGCCAAGGCCGACCGTGGCGACGGCGAGACCAAGTACGCGATGAGCGAACGCCAGCGGCTGACGATCCCGGCGCGCGACGGCTACGAGCTCGACGCCTGCCTGATGCTGCCGCTCGGCTGGCAGCCGGGGCAGCGCTACCCGATCTACCTGCCGACCTACTCCGGTCCCGACGCGCCGACCGTGCGCGACAGCTGGAGCCACTCGACCTACAACCAGTTCCTCGCCCAGGAAGGCTTCGTCGTGCTGCAGGTCAACGTGCGCTCGGCGAGCGGTCGCGGCCAGCAGCACACCGGCACGGCCTACCAGCAGCTCGGCATCCAGGAGCTTTCCGACCTCGAGGACGCGGTCGCGTTCGTCTGCAGCAACCACGGCGGCGATCCGGCGCGCGTCGCGATCAGCGGCTGGAGCTACGGTGGCTTCATGACCGCATTCGCGCTGACCCACAGCGACAAGTTCGCGCTCGGCCTCGCCGGCGCCGGGGTCTACGACTGGCGGCTCTACGACACGATCTACACCGAGCGCTACATGCGCACGCCGCAGGAGAACCAGAAGGGCTACGACGCGACTTCGGTGATCAAGGCGGCCAAGAACCTGCACGGCCACCTCGTGCTGCTGCACGGTTCGATGGACGACAACGTGCACATGCAGAACACCATGCAGCTGCTCTGGGCGCTGCAGTCGGCCGGCGTGCAGGACTTCGAGCTGATGATCTACCCGCGCTCGCGCCACGGCCTCGATCCGCGGGTGCGCGAGCACAGCAACGAGTTCCAGTGGCTGCGGCTCCGCAAGCTGCTCGACACCAAGGCCGGGGACTGAGGCCCGTTCGGCCGCGTCTCCGACGGCGAACGGCTTGGCGAATGCGGGTCGCCTGACTACAAGTGGCGGCCATGCCGAAGACTGCTCCGTGGATTCTGATGTCGATGCTCGCCGCCTGCGGCGGCGGTGACGGTGGCGACAAGGCGACCGACAACGGCGACAAGACCGAAACGACCCCTGCGCCGCGGCCGTCGGTGCTGCCGACCGAGTTCGCCAAGAGCGGCGATGCGGCGATCGACGCGATGCGCCAGTCGACCGTCGAGGTCGGCAAGCGCCCGCGCAACATGGCCGAGAAGATCAAGGTGCAGCACGTGCTGATCGCGTTCGAGGGCGCCCAGCGCTCGGAAGTGAAGCGCAGCAAGGACGAGGCCGAGAAGCTCGCCGCCAAGGTCTTCGAGGAGGCCAAAAGCGGGACCAAGTTCATCACGCTGATGCAGCGCTACAGCACCGACCCGGGCGGCGGTGAGTACGAGATGACCCAGGACCAGATGGTCAAGGGTTTCAACGACATCAGCTTCCGGCTCGAGGTCGATGAGGTCGGCGTGGCGCCGTACGACGAGGCGAACAGCCCCTTCGGCTGGCACGTGATCAAGCGGCTGGAGTAGGCTTCGGCGCCATGGTGCGCACGTTCCGCTCGTCTCCCGCCCTCGTCGGCCTGCTCGCGCTCGCGAGCCCCGCTATCGGTCAGGTCGCGCTCTTCAACGGCCACGACCTCGCCGGCTGGCACACCGACATCCCGGCCGCCGACGGCGGTGCCGAGGTCGCGCCGTCCTTCGTCGTCGAGGACGGTGTGCTGGTCAGCGTCGGTTCGCCGCAGGGCCACCTGATCACCGACCGGTGGTTCGCGAACTACCGCCTGACGGTCGAGTGGCGCTGGCCGGGCAAACCCGGCAACTGCGGCGTGCTGGTGCACAGCAGCACGCCGCGCCGGCTCTACGGCATGTTCCCGCAGTCGATCGAGTGCCAGCTGCACGTCGACAACGCCGGCGACTTCTGGTGCATCGGCGAGGACATCACGGTGCCCGACATGGAGGCGCGCCGCGGCCCGAAGGACCAGTGGGGCGTCGACGGCAAGAAGCGCCGCCGCATCCTGAACCTGACCGACGGCAGCGAGAAGCCGCTCGGCGAATGGAACACGATGGTGATCGAGTGTGTCGGCGACGGGATCGAGATCCACGTCAACGGCGACCTCGTGAACCACGGCACCGACTGCACCGCGAGCTCGGGTCAGATCGCGCTGCAGGCCGAGGGCGCGCGCTGCGAGTTCCGCAAGGTCGAGCTCGAGCAGCTCCCCGGCGGTTTCGAGCCACTGTTCGACGGCAAGACCCTCGGCGGCTTCACCCGCCATGGCGGCACCGCGGAGTATCGGGTCGAGGAGGGTGCGATCGTCGGCACCACCGCCGAGGGCTCGCCGAACACGTTCCTGTGCAGCGATCGCGAGTTCGGTGATTTCGAGCTGCTGTTCGAGGTGAAGGTCGACCCGCGGCTGAACTCCGGCATGCAGATCCGTTCGCGCCCGCGCGACGGCGACGACGTCGTCAACGGCCCGCAGGTCGAGATCGAGGCCAGCGGCGAAGGCGGTGCCGAGGCCGGCTACCTCTACGGCGAGGCCGCCGGCGGCTGGCTCACGCCGGAAGACGACCGGGTGCCGCGCAAGGTGTTCCGCGACGACGACTGGAACCGCTATCGCGTGCGTGCGCGCGGGCCGCACCTCGAGGTCTGGGTCAACGACGAGCAGGTCAGCGACCTGATCGCCGAGAAGATCTTCGCGACGCATCCGAAGGGGTTCTTCGGGCTGCAGGTGCACGCGATTCCGAAGGATCAGGGCCCGTTCCAGGTGCGTTGGCGCAACCTCTGGGTGCGCGAGCTGCACTGACGCCGGGCGGGCTGGCGTCGCGAGGTTCAGAAGCGCCAGCAGAGCCCGAGGTGCACGCCTTCGGTCGCGATGCGCGCGCTGTCGCCGAACCCGAACAGCTCGAGCTCGTCGATCCGGTTGGTCTGCCGCGCGTAGGCGATCTGGAACCCGACGTTCGGCGTCGCGCGCAGCTCGATGCCGCTCTCGAAGCGCCCGATCGACCAGTCGAACGCGAACTTCCGGCTGTAGCGCACGTAGGGCTGCACGTAGTCCCAGCCGCGCCAGGACGCCTCGACGCCGAGCACGCCACCGAGCGAGCTCTCCTGCGACCGCGCCGTGCCGCGCTCGACCGTGAGGTCGCCGAACGAGGCGCCGGCCAGCGGGCCGAGGGTGACGCCGTGCCACGACAGCTCGGGCGCGAACGCGATGTGGCCGCTCCAGACCGTGTAGTCGGCGCGGCCGCCGGGATCGCCGAAGTCGCCGTCACGGTAGTTGACGTCGAACTCGACGCCGCTGCGGTAGGAGAAGCGCTCGGGTGGGGGCGGCGGCGCGTCGGGGTCGCGCGCCAGCCGCAGCCGCGCCGACAGCAGCAGCGCGCTGCGGTCCTTGCCGCGGAACTCGTTGTCGTCGGGCGCGACGCAGCTCGGCAAGCCGAGCAGCGCGAGCCCGATCCAGGTCTGCAGCGGGGACCTCTCGCTCATCACGCACGGCGATAGCCGGCGCACCCGCCACCGTAACCGGGTCAACGGTGGGGTCGGTCAGAAGAGCGCGGCGCCTGGCAGCGCGGCGGCCTGCCGGATCCACCTGGTCCAGAGCTTCGCGTCGAACTCGTCGTCCTCGTGCAGATGGGCGTAGCGCACACCCTTCTGCTTCGAATCCTCCGGCGGCGGCGGCTCGAGCTCGGTGCCGGCGAAGAACGTGACCTTGACGTAGCGATCGAAGCAGTGGAACGCGACGAACCAGCCGTTGTCCGGCATGCCGTAGAACGGCGTGTTCCAGCGCACGGCCTTCTGCACGCCGCGGACCGTGCGCACGATCAGGGCATCGAGGCGGCGCCCGACGTCACCCTTCCAGTCCGGCATCGCGGCGAGGTAGGCCGCGACCGGCGCGTCGCCGTCGCCCTTCGGGATCTGCGGGTTACCGCCGGCGAGCAGCTTTGGCGCGGTCGCAGGCTTGGGCTTCGCTTTGCGGGGCATGGTCGCGATCTCACCGGCTCGTGGGCGGTTGTCAATCATCGTGATGGCGCCGGCAGTGCGCGTGGTGCCTGCCGGAGGTCGCAGATACCCGCTCACACCTCGGCGACTTCGTAACTCGAGCGCCGCGCACTCCACGTGCCGCGGCTGGCCTCACCGAGCGGTTCGCCGTCCTCGGTCCGGCCCCACGGCTCGATCCGCCATTCGCCGGCGAGCGCTTCCCCGGTCGCATCGAACTCGCCGGTGTAGGCGATGCGGAACGGCGGCAGCGCACCTGGCGGCAGCTCGATCTGCTCGATCCGCTCGATGTACTCGCGTCGCTCGACGAGCTCGCCGTCGATCGTGAAGTAGCCGACCGGCATCGTCTTGGTGAACTCGACGCGTTTGCCGTGACGCGCGCCGAGCACGCGGCCACGTTCGGGCTGGCCGCCGCGCGAGCTGTCGTCGCGCACATACCCGACGATCCGGTCCGGTGCCGACTCGGTCAGGCTCATCGTGAACGGCACGCTCATGCCGGCCATGCCGTCCGCGGCATAGCCCTCACCGTAGGTGTACTCGCCGATCCAGGTACCGGTCAGGTTCACCGCCGGTGCTCCGACCTCAGGCGCGCGGCCCGTCGTAACACCCGCGCCCCGGCTGGCAGTCCTTCGGGTGCACCAGCTCGTCGTCGGGACCGACGCACTGGCAGGTGTTGCCGCACCAGAAGTAGCCGTCGCCGGGCCACTGCCGGTCGTCGTAGACGACGTCGTCGAGACTGCCGGTGAGCAGGTGCTTGAACAGCAGCGCCGGGCACGCGTCCTTCGGCAACAGGTCGGCGTGGGTCTTGTGCGTCTTCTTCGTGTTCGTCATGACCGTCGCCTCCTACTCGGTGACCTTGTGCAGTGCCTCGCGCACGATCGCCTTGCCGACCGGCAGCTTGTAGGCGTTGTGCGACAGCGGGATCGCGCCCGCGAACGCGGCTTCGGCGACCTTCTGGAACAGCGCGTCGTTCGGCTTCTCACCGACCAGCAGCCTGGCCGCGTCGGGCCGCGGCCGCGGCACCGGCGACACCGCGCCGAGCACGAGGTCGGCAGCGGTGATCGTGCCGCCGTCCATCACGACGCGCACCGCGCACGCGGTCGTCGCCCAGTCGAAGCTCTGCTTCTCGCGGCTCTCGGCGTACCACGAGCGCGCGCCGGCCGGCTGCTTCGGCACGTGGATCGCGGTCACGATCTCGCCGTCCTGCAGCGTGTGCTCGTTGGCTTCGGCGACCGGCTGCTCGGGGAACAGCTCGGCGAGCGCGCGGCGCTTCGGCTGCTTCAGGCCGTCGGGGCCGTTCTGCACCGTGGTGTACTCGGCGCCGAGCGCGAGCAGCGCCGGCGCGAGGTTGCTGGGGTGTACGCGGGCGCAGTCGAGGTATCCCAGCACCGAGTGGTAGCGGTTGTCGCCGTTCATCGCGAGGCAGATCGGTCCGCGCCGGCCGTGCAGGCACTTGTGGGCCTCGCTGCGCACGTACCAGCAGCGCGTGAACTGCAGCAGGTTGCCGGCGACGGTGGCGCGGTTCCGGACCAGCGGCGTCGCGGTGATCGCGGCCGACTCGCGCAGGCCGGCGAGCGCGCGGTCGGCGAGCGCCGGGTGCTGCTCGAGCTGCGTCAGGGTCGCCAGCGCGCCGATCCGCACCGCGCCGTCGGCCTCGGCGCCGATGCCCGCCATCGCGTCCTTCAGCGGCAGCAGGTTGACGACGGTCGCCGGCGTCAGCAGGCGCTCCTTCATGCGGTCGATCACGTCGAGGCCGGCGCCCTTGACGATGGTCTCGGCGGCGGCGGCGGCCTCGGCGGCCTCGGCGAGCGAGTTCGGAACGACGTAGGTGAACGGTTTCATGGCGGGTCGCTCCTAGGAGAGGGCCTTCAGGACCTTGTCGGGGGTGATCGGCAGCTGCCGCACGGGTCGGCCGAGGGCGTGGAACACCGCGTTGCCGATCGCGGCGCCGGCCGCGACCGACGGCGGCTCGCCGAGGCCGGCGGCGCCGACGTTGCTGTGGCCGTTCGCGATCGACATCAGGTGGCAGTCGAGCTCGGGCAGGTCGCGCGGTCCGGCGACCTTGTAGCGCAGGAAGTCGCCGTTCAGCATGCGGCCGCTCTGCCGGTCCATGAGCCGCTGCTCGTGGATCGCGTAGCTGACGCCCTGGATCATCGCGCCGAGCACCTGGCTCTCGGCGAGCTTCTTCGCGATCACGAGGCCGCAGTCCTGGATGCCGAACATGCGCGTGACGCGGACCACGCCGGTCCAGGTGTCGACCTCGACCTCGGCGAACTGCGCGCCGCAGACGCCGCGGTGGTACTCGGTGCCGTTCGGATAGTTCGGGAAGCGCTCGCCGCGGGCCTCGAGCGGGTTCGGGCCGATCAGCTTGCAGGCCTCGCGCCACGGCAGCTGCGCCGAGCCGCTGCCGATCGTGCCGCCGGCGCAGGTGATCTCGGCGAGCGGCACGCCGAGGTGTTTGGCGACGAGCTCTGCGAGCATCGCCTTGGCGTTGGCCGCAGCGTTGCGGATCGCGGGCGCGAGGCTCGGCGTCGTCGTGCTGCCGCCCGAGGCCGGGCCGTTCGGATCGTAGGTGTGGCCGGCCGTGCTGGTGACCAGCGCCGGATCGCAGCCGAGCTCCTCGGCCGTGAGTACGGTCTGCACCGTCTTGAGGCCGGGCCCGACGTCCTGCGCGCCGCTGCGCGACTCGACCTTGCCGTCGCTGTGGATGCGGCAGGCGGCGGCGTAGCGCGCGCCGCGGCCGGGGCTGCCGAGCTGGCCCCAGCGCGCCGAGGCCAGGCCGACGCCGGTGCGGTAG
>JAGQRB010000623.1 GCA_020425925.1 Planctomycetota bacterium | reverse complement strand
GGCACCGGCATCGCGAACTCGCCGCTGAGCGGCGTCGAACTGCTGGACGCGCCGGGCGACGCCCTGGCCTGGCGCGGCGGCGGGCTGTCGCAGACCGGCTCGCTGCGCGCGACGTCGCGCGGCGGCGGGCGGTCGACGGTTGCCTGGCAGGTCGAGATGCGCGGCGGCCCGTTGACGGCGGCACGCTGGATCGTTGCCGGCGGCGCGCTGATGATCGCGGTGATCTACTGGGTCCTGTCCGAGTTCGCGCTGCCGAGCGAGCATCCCGGCGCACGCGGCCAGGTCTTCCAGATGGCGCAGGCGATCCACGTGCTCTGGCCACCCTTCCTGACCGCGGGCCTCGCGCGTGTCGGTCGGCGCAAGCTGATCGCCGATCTCGAGCGCACGCTGCGCAACCTCGCGTTCGTCAGCCCCGCCTGAACGCCGGCGATCGCTACCGACGAACGCGAATCGGCACGGCCTGTCCCTGGGTGATCCGGCCGGCGCGATCCAGGGTCGTCGGCACCGCGAGCCAGTCGCCGAGCGTGAGCTCGCCGTAGGGCAGCGCGAGCTCGAAACCGCCGGCCCTCGGCGGCAGCTCGAGCCGCCGCACGGCACCCGCCGGCCCGCGCAGCTCGACCCCGATCCACACCAGGCTCGCGGCCTCGCCGCCGCGCGGCTCGAGCCCGAGCCGCAACGTGCCGGCCCGCCATTCGCGCGGTTCGGCGGTCAGCAGCAGCTCGATGTCGCCGGCGCGATGCAGCACGACGACGTCGTCGTCCGATCGCACCCGGGTCCAGCCGGGACGCAGTGTCGCGGTGCGCGCGAAACCGTACATCCCCGGCGCCGTCTGGCGGCCGAGCACGAACCAGGACACCGGCCGCCGGGCGCGGATGCGCTCGAGACCGTCCCAGAACACGGCCTCGGCCGCCGGACCGCCGCCGTTCGGAACCAGCGTCAGCAACTTCGCGGTGCCGGCACACTCGAGCTCGCGCTCGAGGAACGGGTAGGTGCCAGCGACCTGGATCAACGGGCCGTGTTCGGCGACCAGGGCGCGCGCGGCCGCGACCTCGGCGTCGGCGTGAGCCGCCAGGAACGCGCGCCACGACCCCGGTATCGCGTTCGCGTGTTGCAACGCGATCACCGCCGCGGCGAACAGCGCCGGCCAGGCGACCCCGGTCGCTGACCCGCGCGCGAGACCGGCGAGCGCGAGCCCCGCGAACGCGACCGTGCTGAACAACAGGATGCGCGGCTCGTCGTCGAACGTGACGGTGACGACGAGCGCCTGGGCCATCGCCCCGAGGAGCAGCCACCCCACGCCGTCGCGCCGGTAGCGGATCACGACTGCGACCACTCCGCTCGCGATGAACGCGAGCACCACCCAGACGAGCGGCGGCCAGGCCATCGCGGCGCGATCGAGCTGCAGGCGCGGCAGGCCGTCGACGAGCCACCGCAGGAAGTCACCGAGACCGCGCCACAACCAGGCGGGCCAGTGCTCGGCGAGCAGCGCCGCGAGCTCGGCCTCCGACAACTGCCGCATGCGCTCCATGTCGCGGCCGAACGCGTGGCGGAGCACGATGTTCTGCCAGTTGTCGTTCGCGAACACCGCACCGTGCGCGGTGTAGCGCACGAGCGCGTGCGGCAGCATCGCGACCGCCGCGCTGCCGACCGCGACGAGCGGCGCGATCAGCCCGCGTTGTCGGATGCCGAGCGCGACGACGAGCACCGGCAGGTGCAGGCCGAGATTGTAGCGCGTCGTCACCGCCGCACCGGCGAGCAGCCCGACCAGCGCGGCCCGCCAACGAGCGCGCGCCGCCGAGCCGTGGGACTCGATCGCGAGGACGTAGGCCCAGAGCACCAGCGCGGCACCGAACATGTCGGTCGCGACGCGCATGCCTTCGAGCCAGACGCCGGGACCCAGCGCGACCGCGACTACGCCGGCGCCCGCGACCGCGGGATCGGCGTAGCGCCGCAACAGTCGATGCACACCGAGCAGCAGCGCCGCGAATGCCGCGGCCGAGACCAGCTTGCCGGCGCAGAACACGGTCGGCGTCAGCCACGAGACCGCCGCGACCACCAGCGGGTAGAGCAGCGGATGGAAGTGATCGGCCCGGACGTGACCGGCACGCAGCGCCTCGGCAATACCGACGTAGTCGTCGTACTCGCCGCTCCGGGTCAGCCGCGAGTGATAGAGGACGCCGAGGGTGAAGACGGCGAGCGCGAGTACCGCGATCGCCGCGACGGTTGCACGGTGCCACACCGCGGCGCGGCCGTGCGGCCCGGGCCGGGCCGGCGGCGCTGCGTTCGGGGTCGGGATCGCCATCGCTCGACGCCCGAACCTACCCAGCAGCGGACCCCGCCGCAGGGGAAAGTGGCGACCGGCGCAGCTTCCCCCTACCCTGTCCGGCCGCAACATGAAGCAGAAGAGCCAGCCCGACTTCCCCCTGCTCGAACGCCTCGCGCGCCGCGCGTTCGCGCACATGGTCGCGATGATCCACGTCGCGAACAACCGCGAGGACGCGCTGAAGACCGACCCCAAGGTCGGCGGACACCCGGCGGCGTGCGCCAGCAGCCTCGACTTCCTCGCGGCACTGCACCTCTGGGTGCGCGAACCCGGCGACTTCATCTGCTGCAAGCCGCACGCGTCGCCGGTCGACCACGCGCTCGACCACGCACTCGGTCTGTTCCGCGGCAAGGACGGCAGCTGGCTCGACGAACAGGCGGCCGAAGCGGTGATGCACCGTCTGCGCTCGTTCTCGCACGACGGCGCGCCGGTGTTCCAGAGCTACCACGCCGAAGCCGACCCGGACAGCTGGCGCTTCCTGCCGTCGGGCTCGGTCGGCATCCCGCCGGTGGTCGCGGCCTATCTCGCGCTCGCCTACCGCTACGCGCGGCAGCACGGCTGGGACGTCGACGAGCCGCACTTCTGGTGCATGATGGGCGACAGCGAGTTCCGTGAGGGTTCGCTGCTCGAGGTGTTGCCCGAGGTTGCCGAACGTGAACTCGGCAACGTGACCTGGATCGTCGACTACAACCGCCAGAACCTCGACGGCACGCGCATCCCGAACAACCGCGGCCTCAAGGGCACCGACGCCGACCGCATCGAGCGCACCGCGGCGGCGAACGGCTGGCACGTGATCCAGCTGCGCCACGGTCGCTTCCGCGAGGAGGTCTTCGGCAGGAAGGGCGGCGACAAGCTGCGGGCCGTGTTCGAGTCGGGGCTGACCGACTACCACTTCCAGGCCCAGCTCTGGAAGCGCGATCCGAAGCTCATGCGCGAGGCGATCGTCGCCGCCGACAAGGGCTGCAAGGCGATCGTCGACAGCCTCGACGACGACGCGATGATCCGGCTCTACTACGACGTCGGCGGCCACGACATCCCGACGATCATCGCGGCCTTCGAGCAGAGCAAGCAGGACCGCTCGACGCCGACGCTGATCATCGCCCACACCGTCAAGGGTCGCGGGCTCGAGTGCGTCGCCGCCAACGGCAACCACTCGGCCCTGCCCGAGGAGTCCGAGGTCGAGGCGATCCTCGCCGGCCAGGGTCTGTCGCTCGAGCGGCCGTTCGCGCGCTTCCCGGCCGACAGCGACGAGGGCAAGTACGCGACCCAGCGCGGCCTCGCGATGCGACTCGGCATCGAGGCGCTCGAGGCCCAGGCCGAGGCCAATCGCGAGCGCGTCGCGACCCAGATCGACGAACTCGGCGGTGTGCCCGCGAGTCTCGACATCAACCTCAAGCTCGCGCCCATCACCCACACCCAGTGGATGTGGGGCCAGCTCGCGGCCAAGCTGGTGCGCATCGGCGTCTACGACGAACTCGCGCAGGCCGGCAAGGAGAAGAAGGCCGGCAAGTCGCTGACCGATGCCGAGAGCCGCTGGGGTCCGATCGCCGACCTGATGATGACGATGGCGCCGGACGTCGGCACCTCGACCAACATCAACCCGGCGATGGACGAGAAGATCTTCGGGCCGAAGCACGACGAGAACTGGGAGAGCAAGCTCGACCTGCACGAGCGCCTGCGCCCCGAGCTGGCGCCGACCGACGAGGCGTGGACGCGCCACATCCGGTTCGAGATCGCCGAGGCCAACTGCATGACCGCGGTCGGCAGCTTCGGCAAGATGGACCACTGCGCGGGCATCCCGTTCCTGCCGATGATGACGGTCTACGACTTCTTCATCAAACGCGCGCTCGACCAGCTCTACTACAACCTCTACTGGGGCAGCTCGTTCGTGCTCGTCGGCACGCCGTCGGGCATCACGCTCGCGCCCGAGGGCGCGCAGCACAGCTGGAAGAGCGACATCCAGATCCCCAACCTGATCACCTGGGAGCCGGCGTTCGCGGTCGAGATGGAGTGGATCCTCTGCGACGCGATCAAGCGCCACTTCGAGCGCGACAACAAGGGCCGCAGCGGCGTGCTGATCCGCGCGGTGACGCGCGCGCTGCACCAGAAGGAGCTGGTCACGTGGCTGAAGCGGCAGCGGCGCTTCAAGACCGACATGCCCGACGGCGCCGAGCTCGGCATGACCGCCGAGGACGGCGGCCTGCTCGAGGCCGAGGTGCCTTCGCAGCCGGAGGCCGAGATGCTCGCGACGATCCACGAGCACACCCTGCGCGGCGGCTACCGGCTGATCGACTGGCGCGGCTACCGCGGCTTCTCGCCCGGCGAGAACGTCGTCGAGCTGTTCGTCATGGGCGCGCTGGTGCCGGAGGCGATCGGCGCCGCGCAGCAGCTGCTCGACCGTGGCGTCTACGCGAACGTCACCGTCGTCACGTCGCCGGACCTGCTGTGCGGCGAGCTCGGCCGGAAGGACGGCTTCGCGCACCTGAAGCAGACGCTCGAGGTCTCCGGGCGGCTGCACCTCCGGCCGGCGGGCAGGGG
>JAGQRB010000622.1 GCA_020425925.1 Planctomycetota bacterium | reverse complement strand
TCGAGTTCCTGCGCGAGGTCGCGCACCTGCGGCCGCGCACCAACACGTTCGGCGCGGTGACGCGGATCCGGCACACCGCGGCGTTCGCGGTGCACGAGTTCTTCACCGCCGAGGGCTTCTGCTGGGTCAACACGCCGATCATCACCTCGAGCGACGCCGAAGGCGCGGGCCAGATGTTCCGCGTCAGCACGCTCGACCTCGCGAACCTGCCGAAGACGCCGGCCGGCGCGATCGACTTCGCCCAGGACTTCTTCGCTCGCGAGGCGTTCCTGACCGTCTCGGGCCAGCTCAACGTCGAGGCCTACTGTCTGGCGCTCAGCAAGGTCTACACCTTCGGCCCGACCTTCCGCGCCGAGAACAGCAACACCGCGCGCCACCTCGCCGAGTTCTGGATGATCGAGCCCGAGATCGCGTTCGCCGACCTGAACGACGACGCCGATCTCGCGGAGCGCTTCCTGAAGCACGTCTTCAAGGCCGTGCTCGAGCAGCGCCCGGACGACATGGAGTTCTGTGAGCAGCGGGTCCAGAAGGGCGTCATCGAGCGGCTCGAGAAGTTCCAGGACGTCGCGTTCGAACGCCTCGACTACGGCGACGCGATCGCGATCCTGCAGCGGGCGAAGAAGAAGTTCGAGTACGCGCCGGAGTGGGGGGTCGATCTACAGACCGAGCACGAGCGCTACCTCTGCGAGGACCATGTCGGCCGCCCGGTCGTGGTCATGAACTACCCGCGTGACATCAAGGCGTTCTACATGCGGCAGAACGACGACGGCAGGACGGTCGCCGCGATGGACGTGCTGGCCCCGGGAATCGGTGAGATCATCGGCGGCAGCCAGCGCGAGGAACGCCTCGATCGGCTCGACCAGCGCATCGCCGAGATGAAGCTCGATGCGTCGCACTACGAGTGGTATCGCGATCTGCGCCGATACGGCACCGTGCCGCATGCCGGCTTCGGGCTCGGTTTCGAACGCCTGCTGGTCTACATCTGCGGGCTCGCGAACATCCGCGATGCGATCCCGTATCCGCGCGTGCCGGGGCACGCCGACTACTGAATCAGTACGTCTACCCGATCTGGATCGGGGGAACGCGCCGCCTCGAAGAGGCCCGCCGCCGCGGCCTTCGAACCGTTGCAGTCATGCCGACGAACCCATCAGCTCCTTCTCGCGACCCCCTGGCCACGGTCCAGAGCATGTACACGGCATTCGGTGGCCGTGACGAGACCGCGCTGCGCCGACTGCTCGCGCCCGATGTCGAGTGGATCCAATGCGCCGGGTTTCCGGGGGGCGCTCATCGACGTGGGGTCGAGTCGGTGCTCGAGGGTGTGCTGCACGGCAACAACGCCCGATGGCAGGACTTCCGCGTCGAGCACGACGAGTTCGTCGTCGCCGGCGCCACGGTCGTGGTGATCGGCAGCTACTCCGGTACGCACGCCGAGACGCGGAAGACGATGCGTGCGGTGTTCACGCACGTCTACGAGGTCGAGGACGGGCAGGTCCGGCGGTTCCGGCAGTTCTGTGACACCTGGCCGATGGTGCAGGCGATGTCGCCGGCGTGATCAGCCGAGCCACGCGTCGATCCAGAGCATCGCGAGCACGCCGACGAGTACCCCGAACGTCGCGATCGCCGAGCGGCCCTCGCGGTGCGATTCCGGGATGATCTCGTGCGAGACCACATAGACCATCGCGCCGGCGGCGAACGCGAGCGCGGCTGGCATCGCACTGGTGGCGACCTGCAGCGCCAGGAAGCCGATCACCGCACCGATCGGTTCGACCAACCCGGTCAGCAGCGTGACCAGCAGCGCGGTCGACCTGGGATATCCGGCAGCCAGGAACGCGATCGCGACGATCAGGCCCTCGGGCATGTTCTGCACCCCGATCGAGATCGTCACCGGCAGGCTCAGCTCGGCATCGCCGGTCGCGACCCCGACGCCGACCGCGAGGCCTTCGGGCAGGTTGTGCAGCGACAGCGCGATCGTGAACAACCAGACCCGCGCCAGACGTGAGCGCTCGGCACCCTCCGGGCCCTTGACGAAGTGCGCGTGCGGCGAGTGGCGGTGGACGAAATCGATCGTGAGTCCGCCGAGCAGCACACCGAGCATGACCGGCCAGATCGCCAGCGGGCCGTCGGCCGGTGCGTAGCTCGCGAGCGCCGGCAGCAGCAGCGCGAAGAACGCCGCCGCGAGCATGACGCCGGCCGAGAAGCCCGCGAGCGCGCTCTCGAGGCGGGCACCGATGCGCGGCACGAACAGCACCGGCAGCGCGCCTGCACCGGTGCCGACGCCGCCGGCGAGCAGGCTGTGCACGAGTGCCTCGCCCAGTGTCCCGCCGGTCGGCGGATCGACCGCGGGCATTTCGGGCTACGGCCCGAGGCCGCCCGGCAGGTCCGGTTCCTTCTGCTCCGGGTGGCTGAGGATGCGCTTGTAGCAGTAGATGACGAGCGCGGTGACCGCACCGATCGACAGGATCATCATGATCCAGCCGCCGGTCGAGAGCGGTTCGGCCTGTCGCTGACCTTCTTGCAGGATTGCGAGCATGGTGGTTCTTCTCCGCCTCTCAGTCCTTCGGCGGCAGCTCGCCGTCGAGGTCGAGACCTTGGGCGCGCCAGCGTCGGGCGCCGATCGCGGTGATCGTCGTGATGCCGCCGATCGTCAGCAGGATGAGCACCCAGGTGGTGCGGGCGTAGCCGGCATTCTCGGTGTCACCGAACAAGGTGTCGAGGTAGGCCGGCACGTTGTTGATGCAGAAGAACACGATGACGACCAGCAGGAACAGCGGCGACACGTACTTGATGACGAAGCGGAAGATCGCCGGGATGCGCATGTTGGCGCCCTGATGGGCTTCTGCGATGCCGCGATCGACGCCGAAGATCCAGCCGAACGCGATGATCTGGATCGCCGCGACCACGAGGATGAAGAACGTCCCGACCCAGAAGTCGATCGTGTCGAGCGCGATCAGGTCCTTGCTGTACCAGAGCACGAAGAGGTTGCCGACCAGGCCCCAGGCGGTGACGAGCGCGGTCGACGTCGTCCGCGAGACCCCGAGGCTCTCCTCGAAGAAGGCCTTCGTCGGCTGCAGCATCGACAGCGAGCTGGTGATCGCAGCGAGGAACAGGATCAGGAAGAACGCGGCGCCGAAGAAGTTGCCGCCGGGCATCTTCGCGAACACCATCGGCAGCGTCTTGAAGCCGAGGCTGACCGAGCCGCCGCTCGCGCCCTCCATCGTGGCGGCGACCCCGACGAAGACGACCGAGGCCGTGATCGTGATCAAGCCGCCGAGCACGACCTCGAAGAACTCGTTCGTCGCGGACGCCGTCAGGCCCGAGAGCACGACGTCGTCGCTCTTCTTCATGTAGCTCGCGTAGTTGATGATCACGCCGAAGCCGACCGACAGGCTGAAGAAGATCTGGCCGGCGGCGGCGAGCCAGGTCTGCGGATTCCAGAGCGCGTCGAGCTGGGGGTTCCAGATGAAGCCGAGTCCGTGCGAGACGGACACCGCCTCGCTGTAGCCCTCGGGCGTGTTGTCCGGCAGCGTCAGCACGCGGAACAGCATGATGATGCCGAGCACCGCCATGATCGGCATCGCGGCCTTGCAGACCGCCTCGATGCCCTTGCTGATGCCGCGGAAGACGAAGTAGATGTTCAGGGTCGCGACCAGCACGAACGTCCACACGATCGGGTGGATGCCGTCCTCGCCGGTGAACAGCGCGCCGTTGCCGTTGCTGCCGGTCACCGCCGCGAAGAAGCCCTTCGAGACCTCGCTCTGCGTCGCGATCGCGGTGCCCGGATCGATGCCGATGCCGCCCGACAGGTACTGGAACACGTAGTAGAGACACCAGGTCTCGACCAGCACGTACCAGAAGTAGACGCCGAGCGGGATCAGCACGCCGAAGCCACCGAGGTAGCGCCCGATCGCGCCCTTGCACCAGATGCCGATGATCGCCGGCGCGCTGTGGAAGCCCTTGCGGCCGCCGTAGCGGCCCATCGTCCACTCCGCCCAGCCGATCGGGATCCCGAGCAGCAGCAGCGCCAGGAGATACGGGATCATGAACGCGCCGCCGCCGTTCGCCGCAGCCTGGCCCGGGAACCGCAGGAAGTTGCCGAGGCCGACGGCCGAGCCCGAGACGGCGAGGATGACGCCGAGGCGTGAGCCCCACTGCTGAGTTTGATTCGTCATGAGCAACGAGAGGGGAGCACGCGGGACTGTCGCGACAGCCCTGTCCCGATGCAACCGTCGGCGGCGAAATGACGTGCGATTCGCCGATTCCCGGATTCGATGTAACCTGCGGGTCCCGGCGCGCCACTGCGCGGCGATGGCGAACTCGCCGCACGACGCACTGTTCCGTTTCACGTTCGGGCAGCCCGAGCACGCCGCAGCGCTCCTGCGCGCACTGCTGCCGCCGCGCGACGTCGGCGACTTCGTGTGGCCGTCGCTAGCGCTGGTCGCGGGCACGCGTCTCGATCGCCGGTTGCGACGGCACCAGACCGATCTGTTGTTCGCGGTCCGGACGCGGGCCCGCGGCGTCGCGCTGGTCCACGTCCTGCTCGAGCACAGCTCGCGCGTCGATCGTTGGATGGCGCTCAGGCTGCTGGACTACTCGGTCGCGATCTGGCGTCAGCTGGTGCGGCAGGAACGGCGGCGGGTTCGCCTGCCGCCGATCCACGCGCTCGTGTTGCACCACGGTCGGGAGTCGTGGTCGGCGCCGCTGCAGTTCGCCGACCTCGTCGGCGGTGGCGGTGGGGGGGCGGGTCCGCGGTTTCGCTACTCGGTCCGTAGCCTGGCGGGCATCCGGCCCGAACTGCTGGACCGACTCGCGCTCACCGGCCTCGGCAAGGTGACGCTCGCATTCCTGCAGTTCGTCCCGCGCGCGACGCTGGCCGAACTCCGTCGCGCGTTCGCGCGCTGGGGTGGGCTCCTGCGCGCGGTGTTGGCCGCCCCTTCCGGGATGGAGGCGATGACGGCACTATCGGAGTACGTCCTGACGACCACCGCGGTCGAGACGGACGCCGTGCTCGAAGTGGTGAGGCAGGAAGTGAACCGACGAGGCGAGGACATCATGGCGACGACGGCACAACGTCTGATCCGACAGGGTCGCGAAGAAGGCCGCGAAGAAGGCCGCGAAGAAGGCCGCGAAGAAGGGCTCGAAGAGGGCCGTGCCGCCGGTCGGCGCGAACTGCTCGCGTCGATGCTGGTGCGCCGCTTCGGCGCTCTGCCGCCGCCGCTCCGGGAGCGGCTCGCGCGGGCATCGGAGGTCGAACTCGAGCGCATTGCCGAGCGCCTGCTCGACGCCGCGACGCTCGCCGAGGTGCTGCCGGCGGATTGAGGGGCGGACGCGGCGGCCCTACCCGAACTTGCCGACCAGATACGACAACAGGAACGCGGTCACGGTGACGGTCGCGATCAGCAGACCGATCGTCCAGAACACGCCGGCGACGCCCTCGGGTCGGTCGCGGCCGAGATAGGCCCGGCTACGCTGCAGCACCAGGATGCCGAGGTAGGTCATCGGCAGGAATGCGCCGCAGACGATCGTGGTCGGCACCGCGAGCCAGACCGCGTAGTCGCCCCAGAACAACGGCGCGAGGCATGCCGGCACCGGCAGCAGCGTCCACAGCCGCTGCTTCAGGCTGCCGACCGGCAGATCGAACCACTCCATCGCGACGAAGCCGCAGACCAGCATGTGCAGCGCGATCGTGCTGAACGCCATGCCGAGCACACCGAGGTCGAACACGACCCTGCCGGCGATCGGGCCCATGACGTTGCCGAGCACGCTCGCCATTTCGTTGACCGCGGTGCCGCTGGTCACGTTCGCGCCGCTGCGATGCAGCGTGTTCGCCGCCGCGATCGACATCAGGCTGGCGGCGAGCACGTAGGGCACCAGCGTGCCGAGCACGAGGTCGCAGCGCGCCAGCCCGCGGTGGGCCCGACCCCAGCCGCGCGCCAGCAGCGAGTACGGGTAGAGGAAGACCATGTTGATGCCGACCGCCGCGGCGATGCCGCTGACCGCCAGCGTCAGCGACGAAACGTCGGTCCGGTCGGCAGGGCTCGCCGGCAGATCGAACGCCACGAAGCCGCGCGCCACGGCACTCCAGTCGGTGTCGGTGCGCAGCACGACCCAGCCCATGCACAGCACGACCGACCAGATCATGTACTTGATGACGCGCTCGTAGGCGCGC
>JAGQRB010000621.1 GCA_020425925.1 Planctomycetota bacterium | reverse complement strand
GGTTCCGAAGTCCTCGCCGACCGTGCTGCCGACGAACGTTCCCAGCGTCGAGCCATCGAAGCCGGAGAACACGGTCGCCCGGCCGGGGCCGGCGTTGAGCAACTGGCGCGAGCCGACGATCACGTCGTCGAAGCCGTCGGCGTCGACGTCACCCGCGCCGGCGACCGCGACACCGAGCTCGTCGCCGGGCGCGCCGAAGAACGTGAACAGCGGCACCCGCGTGCGGCCCGACACGACGGTCACGCGGCCTGCATTCGCGCCGCCGGTGCCGTCGAGCGGGCTGCCGTAGACGATGTCGGCGAAGCCGTCGCCGTCGACATCGCCCGCCCCGGCGACCAGCTGGCCGAAGCCCTGGGTCAGGAACTGCAGCAGCACGGAGCCGTCGCGGCCCGAGAACACCCGACCCTGGCCGGGACCGATCAGCGCCGGGCCGGCGACGATCACGTCGTCGTAGCCGTCGGCGTCGAAGTCGCCGGCGCCGTCGACGCAGAACCCGAAGAACCCGAGCACCTGCGCGCCGTGGAACGCCCACAGCTCGCTGCCGTCGAAGCCGGAGTAGACCCGCGCGGCGCCGCTGCCGACGCTGGAGTCGCCGATCGCGCCGACGACGAGATCGGCGTAGCCGTCGGCATTCACGTCGCCGGCGCCGGCGACCGAATCGCCCAGCCGGTAGTTGGCTGCGGCGCCGAGGAAGGTCCAGAGCACCGCGCCGGTGGCACCCGATCGCACGACCGCCATGCCGCACTCGGCACCGTTGGTGTCGTTCTCGGGGGCGCCGAGGATCACGTCGGGCGTGCCGTCGCCGTCGACGTCGCCAGCGCCCGCGACCGAGCGTCCGAGTGCGTCACCGGCCGCGCCACCGTCGAAGGTGTGGAGTCGCGACTGCGCGCGCGCCGCCGTCAGCTGGCAGGCGATTGCGAGCGCGAGGATCGCGAGCAGGGCCGGTGGCGGTCGGCGCATGCGCGGCCTACGGGATCGCGAAGCCGATGCTGATCTGGCCGCCGGGCTGGGCGACGATCGAGCCGGTCGGCCACATCACGATCTGGTTGGTCGGCCCGTACGGCGTCGTCGAGACGCCGATCCGGAAGTCGAGCCCGTCGGAGACCTTGATCGGGTCGTTGGCGTAGACGGTCGGGTTGTAGAGGAACGACTGCACGTAGACCGACAGCCCGACCAGGCCGTTGTCGTTCGGCACGTCGATCGAGGGGAACGTCGAGAGCGTCATCGGGATCACGAGGATCGGCTCGACGAGGATAGCGTCGCTGCCGAGCAGGAAGTTCCACTGCCGCAGGCCGGTCAGCAGGAAACACTCGCTCGCGGTCTGGTAGCAGATCGTGCCGTTCCAGACCCGCGGCATGAAGATCGGCGCGAGGAACGGCGCGTTGGTCGCCGAGCCGGCATCGAGTTCGATGTCGGCGTTGGAGTAGTTCTGGTTGCTGCCGTTGCCGTTGGTGTAGCGGTGGCCGGCGCCCGTCAGCACGAGCGCGATGCCGTAGTCGCCGGGCGCGAGCGTGAAGTCCGCGACGTCGGCGGTGCTCGGGGTGTCCTGCGCGGCGACGAGGCCGTTGCCCGACGACGTCAGGTTCCAGACGGCGGCGTTGGTCTGGTTGCCGACCGCGGTGGTCGGCGTGACGTAGACGTCGACCGAGAACGGGTCGTTGACCAGCGCCTGCGAGAGGTTGAGCTCGAGGTCGGTTACGGTGATGCCGTTCGGGTTGACCACCGAGAGGTCGAAGTAGACCGCGCCGCCGGCGTTGCCACCGTTGTTCGAGGCGAACAGCGTCGTCAGGCAGGTCTGGGCGGGGGCGAGAAGGGCGCAGAATGCGCCGACGGCAACCGGGCGAACGAATCGGTTCATCGGACGGACTCCCCTTGCTGAGAAGGACGTGGGCATGGCGCGGCGCAGGGATCTGCGCCGCCCGAGCACCCAGCATGACGCCGTGCGCGTCAGGCCGCAACCGCCCCTGGCAGGTCCGGTGCCCGGGAGCGCCCTATACCCGCGGCGCCGCGGCGCGGATCTTCTCGCTGGCCTGGTCCGCGTACTTCGCGAAGTTCTTCACGAACAGCGCCGCAAGGTGCTTCGCCTTCTCGTCGTAGGCCTTCTTGTCGGCCCAGGTGTTGCGCGCGATCAGAACCTCGTCGGGCACGTTCTTGCACTTCGTCGGCACGATCAGGCCGAAGGTCTCGTCCTCGACCGTCGGCGCCTGCGCCAGCGAGCCGTCGTGGATCGAGTCGAGGATCGCGCGCGTGATCTTCAGGCTCATGCGCTTGCCGACGCCGTGGCCGCCGCCGCTCCAGCCGGTGTTGACGAGCCACGCCTGCGAACCGTTCTTCGCGATCTTCTCGGCGAGCAGTTCGGCGTACTTGGCCGGGTGCCAGACCATGAACGCGGCGCCGAAGCAGGCCGAGAACGTCGCCTGCGGTTCGGTGACGCCCATCTCGGTGCCGGCGACCTTCGCGGTGTAGCCCGAGATGAAGTGGAACATCGCCTGCTCCGGCGTCAGCTTGCTGACCGGCGGCAGCACGCCGAACGCATC
>JAGQRB010000620.1 GCA_020425925.1 Planctomycetota bacterium | reverse complement strand
GGGATCAGCTCGTGGTGCACGGTCGCGCGGCAGAAGTGCTCGTTGTTGCTGCGCAGGCTCATGAGCTTCTCGCTGTGCGACATCGTGTCGGTCGGAAACGAGACCTGGATCGTCTCGCCGCCGAGGAAGAACGGGTTCACGCGCTGCGCCGCGGGCGACATCATGCGCATGCGCCAGCACTCCTCGGCGAGCTCGGGGATCGTGACCAGGTCGCGCGCGCGCAGGAACGCGATCGCCTCGGCGGCGAGGTCGCGGATCAGCGCCGGCTGGCGGCCGGGCGCGACGTAGTCGTTCTTGGTCTGCTCGAGCGCCTGGCGCCAGTCCTCGCCGCAGCCCATCGCGCGCGCCGCCTTGAGCAGCTCGGCATCGCACCATGCGAACTCGCGTTCGGCGATCGCGACGAGGTCGCTCGGCGAGTAGGGGATCCACTCGTGTCGCAGCTCGCGCAGCAGCGCCTCCTCGCCGATCGGGTCGCCGACCAGCGAGCTGTCGCCGCTTTGCGCGCGCACCGTGGCGCGCAGCGCGACCTCGAACGCGTCGAGCCGTTCCTCGGCGACCTCGTAGGGCTTTGCGACCCACCACGAGAACGACGGGTCGTAGCCGTCGCGGAAGTGAAACCAGCGGCCGAAAGCGCGCCGCAGGGCCTGCACGTCGTTGGCCCAGCGCAGCAGCTCGGGCGGGGTGAGCTCGCCGAGTGCGCGGTCCTTCAGCTTCTGCGCGGCCTCGGCCGCGAGTTCGCCGATCGCCGTGACTTCGGTCGCGGCGGCCTCGGCCGCGATGTCCTCGAGACGGCGCCAGGCCTCGCAGAGTCGCACGATCCGCGGCACGAACGGCAGCCTCGCGGCCATCGCGGCGTCGTCCTCGACGCGCGCCGCGAGTCGCTCGAGCTCGCGCTCGACGTGGTTGCCGAGCAGCAGCCAGTCGATGCGCGCGTCGCGCGGCAGCTCGTCGAATGCGAGCTCGCCGAGCTCGCGCCGCTCGGTCTCGAGGCGCTGCCCGACCCGCTCGGCGGCCTCGCCGGACAGCGGCACGTCGTAGCGCCGGTCGAGGTCGGCGAGGTCGGCCGAGAAGCCGGTGATGCGCTGGCGCAGGTCCTGCTGCGCGGTCAGCGCCGTGAGCGGCAGGCTGACGGAGGCGAGGGCGACGAGGGCGGCGGCGACTCGGGCGCGATCGGTCATCGACCCATCCTACGTGCGCCCGGGCCGCGGGCGAGGCGTCTAGTGGAAGGTCGCGGCGAGTGCGTCGGACGACACCAGGCCCGCCGGGTTCCTGCCGGGATCGCCCGTCGCCCACTGGCAGTCGAGTCGCAGCCCGACGAGGAAGTTGGGGGCCGGCGGCAGTGCGAGCGGCAGGCGGGCGAGCCCGTCGGCGTCGGTGAACGTGAACCAGCTCAGGCCGGCGAGGTCGGCGTAGCGCGTGCAGCCGGTCATGCCGAGCGGGTCGAGCGCCACCATCGCGGGATCGCCGATCAGCAGGATCGCGGGCACGTTCGGCAGCGCCCCACGCAGCAGCAGCGTGAGCGTGGTGCCGAGACGGGCGCGGCCGATGTGCCCGATGCGCGGCACCCCGGCCGTGCCGGGGCAGGCAACGCCGTAGGTCCGCTCGCGGCTCGGGGTGCCGGTGAACCCCGCGGCCTCGACGACGGCGCGGCCGGCATCGAGACCGCCGTGATCGTCGCGGTAGGCGCCGACGACGACGTCGGCGAGACCGTCGCCGTCGAGATCGCCGGCGCCCGCGACCGCGATGCCGAACTCGTCGAAGGCGGCTTCGCCCGCGAGCGCGAGCAGCACGATGTTGGAGAGCACCGAGTAGATCTCCGCGCTGCCGGCGTCGACGCCGACGCCGTCG
>JAGQRB010000619.1 GCA_020425925.1 Planctomycetota bacterium | reverse complement strand
CCTACACCGCGATGCTGCAGGCGCTGGCGCGCGAGTTCGAGCAAGGCCGGGTGCCGCACGAGTTCGTCGCGACGCACCTCGACGAGTATGTCGGGTTTGCGCCCGAACGCCGCGGCGGCATGGTGCACGAGCTGGTGTCGCACTGTCCGCCGCTCGGCGCGATGCTCGACGCCGGCGCGTTCCTGCCGGTGCCGTGCGTCGAGGACGATGCCGCGTTCGCGGCGCACGCCGAACGGCTGCGCACGCTCGGTGGCGTCAAGCTGCAGCTGCTCGGCATCGGCCGCAACGGCCACATCGCCTTCAACGAGCCCGGCACGCCGTTCGACTCGGGCTTCCACGCCACCGACCTCGCCGAGTCGACGCGCCGCGACGCGCGCGCGCGCTTCCTGCCGGACGAGCCGCCGCGCCGCGCGGTGACCTCGGGCATCGCTACGATCCTCGCCGCCGAGCGGCTGGTGCTGTGTGCGTTCGGCGCCGCCAAGCAGGATGCCGTGCGCGCGATGCTCGCTGGCGAAACGTCGACCGCGTGTCCGGCGTCGGCGCTGCGACGGCACGGCAACCTGCTCGTGTTGTTGGATGCGGCGGCCGCCGACGGGCTCGGGGCCGCGACGACCGGCTCGTGAACCTGCGGGCGGCGCGTGCCGCGGATGCGCCTGCGATCCAGGCAGTGTTGCTCGCGGCGTTCCCGACCGGCGCCGAAGCCCGGCTGGTCGACGCGCTGCGCCGCGCCGGCAACCTGACGCTGAGTCTCGTTGCCGAACTCGACGGCGCGATCGTCGGCCACGCGGCGTTCAGCCCGGTGACCCTGGGCGGCGAGCGCGGCGGCTTCGGCCTCGCCCCGGTCGCCGTGCGGCCCGGGTTCCAGGATCGCGGGCTCGGCAGCGCGTTGATCCGTGCCGGACTCGACCGTTGCCGCGAGCTCGCGGTCCCGTTCGTCGTCGTGCTGGGGCATCCGACGTACTACCCGCGCTTCGGCTTCGAGCGCGCCGATCGACGCGGGCTCGACAACGTCTACGGCGCGACCGACGCGTTCTTCGTGCTCGAACTCGCGGCCGGCGGGATCCCGGCCGGCGGCGGATTGGTGCGCTACGGCGCCGAGTTCGCCGCGTTCGGGTAGCGCGGTGCGCTTCGCAGTAGACTGCGCCGGCCCGTTGCAAGGAGAACGCCATGGCTCGTGTGCTGCTGGTCGGAGTCGTCGCCCTGTTCGCCGTGTTCGCCGCCGTCTGGTTCCTCGCCGACACCGCGCCGGCGGTCCCGAGCGGCGCGGGGCCGGCCGACCCGGATGCCGTCGAGGCGCCGGCGGCGGTCGAAGCGACCGCGGCGCTGGACGCGCCCGTCGCGATCGAGCGCGAAGCCGCCCCCGAACCGGAAGCGGCAGCGACGAACGCTGACGCCGGGCCGCGCTCGACGCTGCGCGGTCGCTGCCTCGATGCCGACGGCAACCCGATCGCCGGCGTCGCGGCGGGCCTCACCGGCTGGGGCGGCAACAGCCAGCGCGTCGAAGCCTGGCTGCGCGATCATCCCGAGCCCGAGCGACTGAGCGAGGAGCAGACCACCGGCGCCGACGGTGTCTTCGAATTCCGGTTCTGGCCGCCGCCGCCGTTCCAGTTCTTCGTGCGGCTGCAGGCGCCGGGCCGCGCGACCTGGAGCCAGCGTTGGAACGAGATTCCGATCGGTTCAGACGTCGATGCCGGCGACGTGACGCTGCCGGCGGGTGCGCTGCTCCGCGGCCGCGTCATCGATGCCGACGGTGCGCCGGTGGCGAAGGTCGAGATCCGGATCAACGCCAGCGGCGATCGCCGGGCGTCGCGCGACGGCGGTTACGACACCTGGTGCACCGCGCGCACGCGCGACGACGGCACGTTCGCGAGCCGGTGGGCGCTGCTCGCCGGCGACTACGATCTCGCGATCGACGGCCACCCGATCGAGGCGCCGAAGCAGGTGACGCTCTCGGGCGAGGATCTCTTCGTCGACGTCGTGCTGCAGCGGATCGAGCCGGGCGACACGATCACGGGCGTCGTCGTCGACGAGAGCGGCGCGCCGATCCGCGGTGCGATGGTCCACGCGACCGGCGTGAACACCGGCCGGATCAACTCGACGGATTGCGATGGGCACTTCCGGGTGCTGCGGCAGGAGAACTCGCCCGACGAGATCCGGATCTCGGCGGTGCACAGCTCGTACTCGGCGGCCGACCCCGGCGTGGGCGAAGCAGTCCGGTGGGGCCGCGACGACGTGCGCATCGTGCTGCAGAAGGGCGGTGGCGTCTCGATCCTGGCCGTGCGCGCCGATGACGGCACGCCGGTCGAAGACTACGTGCTGCGTATCCTGCCGCTCGGTGGCGGCTTCTTCAGCTCCGGCGACGCGCGACCGCGCGGTGGCGATCACCATGACAAGGGGCGCGAGAACGTCGAGGGCCTGCGCCCCGGTCGACACCAGGCCTTCGTGCAGCCGCGCGCCGGCGACCTCGCGATCGGCAGTGCGGTCCTCGAGGTGACGTCGGCGGGTGGGTCGCCGGTCGTCGTTCGCCTTGCCGGCACCAGCCCGCGCCAGGTGCT
>JAGQRB010000618.1 GCA_020425925.1 Planctomycetota bacterium | reverse complement strand
GCGGCCGTTGCGCGCCGCGGCGGCGGGTCGGCCGGCCCCCGGGGTAGTCCGCAGGCGTAGCCAGCGGCCCGGCCACCGGAGACAACGACGTTCCGTTCCCGATCGCGCCCAGCACGATCAGAACCGCCGTTCACGAAGCGACACCCGAGCGACACCCGAAGCCGTTGTGCAGCCGCGCGGCCGCATCAACACGCCCGCGGCCGTTCGCGCCCCGGCGGCCGATCGGCCGGCCCCCGGCGTAGTCCGCCGGCGTAGCCATCGGCCCGGCCGTCGGCGAAAACGACGTTCCGTTTCTGATCGCGCCCAGCGCGATCAGAAACGGAACGGCAGGCGCAGATACTGCAGCTCCGGCCGCGGCGAGGCCGGGCTGAGCGTCGGGCCGAACGAGCCGTTGTGCGAGTACACCATGTCGAAGGTGACGTCGTACTGCACGAACTGCGGCGTGCCGCGCTGCGAGATCCAGTTCAGGAAGCCCGCCTCGGTGAGGTCGTAGATGAAGTCCTGCGTGCCCTCGGGATACCGATCCATCGGGTCGGAGCTCTGCGGATCCTGGTGGAACGCGAAGCCGATCCGGACGTTCGCCTCCGGCACGGTGTCGTCGCCGTCGCGATAGGTGCGGCCGAGGCCTTCGCTGCCGCCGGTGACGATCTTGAAGAACTTCTTCACGACGCGCAGCCGCTCGGCGCCCGCCGGCAGCAGGTTGCCGTCGGTGGCGCAGATCAGCGAGTCCTCGTCGTGCGACAGGATCCGCAGGCTGCCGACGACGCCGCCGGTGACGTTGAGCAGTTCGGCCTCGTACTGGCTGTAGCGATCGACCTCGGTGCCGAGCGCCGGGCTGGCGAGCTCGATCGCGTAGGCCGGCTTGCCGAGGAACGTGGCGTTGGCGCTCACGCTCGCGATCGCGGTCGGGGCGACCTCCTGCGGGTAGAGGATCCGCACCGCCGTCTCGCTGAGCTGCTCGTAGTGGACGTAGCCCGGCGTGCTCGTCGAGTTGTCGAGGCCGGCGAACTCGAACTGCGGGCCGACCACGTTCGTGCCGTTGTCGAGCAGGGCGCGGACGCCGCTCTCGGTCGCGACCAGACGTCGCCGGCTCGCGCCGGTGTCGATCCACTTGCTGCGGGCGCGCGACTTGGCGTTGAACGGCACCGGCAGCAGGATCGGCTGCGGACGGATGTCGCCGGCGCCGAACGTCGACGGGATCACGTTGCCGCTCTCGTCGAAGTAGCTGCCCGAGCCATCCGGGAAGCCGCGCCACCCGAGCATGACGCGCTTGTCGATGCCGGTCGGGGCGTTGGTCGGCAGCACGAACTCGATGTTGTCATCGAGCGACGTGTTGGTGCCGTCGGAGTTGTCGCCCGGCGGCGTCATCAGCTGGACGATGCCCATGCCGCCGAGCGCGCCGAGCGGGTTGGCGTCGTAGGTCGTGCCCGCCATCACCGTCTGGCCGTTGCCCGGGTACTTGGAGCGCACCACCGGGCTGCCGAACGTGCCGGTGCGGCAGATGCCGCCGTCGGCCGAGATCGCGAAGTCGTAGTTCTTGTTGGTCGACGCGTTGTTGGGCAGCGCCGGATCACCGCTGTAGGTGTAGCGGCCGGCGTCGTGGTGGGCGTGGATCCGGATCTTGGTCGCCGACATCAGGACGATGAGGCCACCCGAGCCGGCGCCGCCGCCGCCCGCTTCGCCGCAGGCGCCGACCTGTTCGCCGCCGCCGCCGTTGCCGCCGTTGGCGGTGATCTCGCCGGTCGCGGTGATCTCGATCGTGCCGAGCGCCTTGACGATCAGCACGCCGCCGCCACCGCCGCCACCGCCACCGCTGTAGTCGTTCGCGAACGACGGGTCGGTGACGCTGCAGCTGGTGTTGTGGGCGGTGTCGCCACCGCCGCCGCCACCGCCGCCGCCCATCGGCACCGCCAGCTCACCGGTGATGCGGATGTTGCGGGCGGGGTTGAGGTCGATGCCGCTGCCCCAGAAGTCGTTGTCGTCGCGCGCGTCGGTGAAGACGAGCGGCGCCGCGTCGCCGCCGGCCAGGACCGCCGAGCGGTTGGCCGAGGTGCCGCTGCAGCCGGCGCCGCCGATGCCGCGCTTCTGCTGGAACTGCGTGCCGGTGTAGGACGTGTTGTCGTACCACGGGTCGCCCTGGGTCGACAGCGTGCCGCCGCCACCGCCGGAGCCACCGCCCGAGCCGTTGTAGCCCGAGCCGGTGTAGCAGCCCGCGAGGCACGCGAGGCGCCCGCCGCCGCCGCCGAGGCCGGGGATCTGCAGGCCACCGTTGCCGGTGCCGCCGCGCAGGTCGCGCGACGATGCGCTCGGAGTGCCCGGACCGCCGTTGCCGCCGGTGCAGGTGCCGACGCCGCCGGCCTTCGAGAAGTTCGCCGAGTTCAGCGTGTCGACGCGAGCGCCTTCACCGCCGTCCACCGACAGGTGGCCGGCGACCGTGAAGTTGCCGCTGCAGAGCCAGACCATCGGGTTCGGGCCCTGACCCTTGACGAGCACGCCCTGCGGAATCGTGACGTTCTTGAAGTTGAAGACGCCGCCCGAGACGTTGAACGGCAGCCCGCTCTTCGGCACGACCTGGGTGAACGAGGTGTTGAGCACGACCTCGAGCACGTTGGGCTCGAACTCCAGGCTCGTCTGCGCGCCTTCGAACTCGAAGCCGGCGCGGACATAGCCCGGGCCGACCACGGCCTGCGGCTCGGGGAACGGCGCCGCGAAGTCGATGTTGTCGAACGCGTCGAAGCTGTCGGCGATGCCGTTGAAGCGCTGGCCGTAGGACGCCACCGTGTGGAAGGTCCCGAACACGCGGCTGTAGGCCAGATTGCCGACGTTGGACTCACCCGAGATGTCCTCGAGCTCGGCTTCGACGATGACGCGGATGTCGGCGTTGTTCGGCAGCACGCCGGCGGGGCGCAGCACGACCGTCGCGCCCGACGGGTTGTTGCGCTCGAGCGCGACATCGGCCGGGATCCAGGTGTTGGCGCCGTACTCGGGGTCGTCGTACTCGAGGAAGATGCGACCGCGGTTCGCCTGGCTGCGAACCGCCGGGTTGGTGTCGAAGTTGACCGGGACGTTGGTGTCGTTCGGATTCAGCGCCTGGTCGAACTTCAGCCGCACCTCGGTCGGCGGCGCGCCGAAGATGTTCAGCGGCACGTTCTGCAGATCGGAGGTGTTGGAGATCGTCAGTCCTTCGGTCGTCGTGCGCCGCGGCCCGCCCGCTTTCGGGTTGCGGTAGAGCTGCGCCGGCGAGGTGCCCTCGACCGTCTGGAACGAGAAGGTCACCGGCGCCTCGAGTGCGCGCCCGCCCCGATCGCGGATCGCGGTGCCGTTCAGGCTGGTGCCGCCGACGAGCTGCACGAGGTAGGTCCGGCCGCCGCGGAAGCCGCCGTTGTCATAGGCGTTGCTGGTCGCGAAGCGCGGGGTGAACAACAGTCGCCGCCCGACCGAGTCGTCGCCGGGGCTCTTGTCGAGCGTGAACGAACCGGACACGAGCTCCGCAGTCGGCTGGCCGATCTGATCGAGCACCGTGAACGTGACCGTGTTCAGATTCGCCGAATCCAGGTCGAGTTCGCGGGTGAAGTCGATGCGGACCGGATCGTTCAGATAGATCGTGCCGTTGTTGACCGGCTCGGTCCGAACGACGACGAAGTTGCCGCTGATACCGCCGGCTCCGGTGGTGCTGCTGTCGGAGCCCGAGCACCCCGCGAGCAGGGCGAGCCCTGCGGTGCCGAGGGCGACGTGCGGGAACGAACGAGGTGATGCAATCCGAGTCATGGACATACCCAATGCAAACTTACCCTGGGGAATGGGACAGGGAGAGGCCAGGACGGATAGCCTCCGCGGGCGCCGACGTAACGGGCCCGGAGGAGGGGAAGATTCCGGGCGCCGGGGACGGTCGAGATTGTCGCGATTCGCGGCCCGCCGTCAAGTCCGTCCCGCTCCTCGAGCGGGTGCGGAAATTCAGTTCTGGTAGGCGGTTCCGTCGGACGGGCCGATGGGATCGGCGGCCTCCGGCGGGGGCTCGGCCGGGGTCGGCGCCAGGCTTGGCGCACGGAACGAGGGAGTCCGCTGGGGGAGCGGAATCGCACGTTGCGGCTTGCCGAAAAGGTGGGCCGGCGAAGCCTCGGCGTCGATCACGCGCGTCATTGCGATCTCGTCGCAGGCCAGGAACTTCGGGCAGTGGCGACAGTCGTTGAAGACCTTGTGCGGCAGGTCCTCGTGCTGGCAGATCTCGAAACCGACGCGCGTGAAGAACCCCGGAACGTAGGTGAACGCGAACAGGCGCGGCAACCCGAGCCGTTCGGCGTCGGCGACCAGCGCGTCGACCAGCGCGCGCCCGACGCCGCGCTTCTGCTCCGCCGGCGCGACCGCCAGCGAGCGGATCTCGGCGAGGTCGGTCCAGGTGATCGCCAGTGCGCCGCAGCCGGCGAGCTTGCCGTCGACCTCGGCGACCAGGAAGTCGCGGATGTTCTCGATCACCGACGCCGGCGAGCGCGGCAGCATCACCTGCTTCAGCGCGAGCTCGTTGACGAGGGTGAGGATCGGCTTGGCGTCGTCGACGCGGGCCGGGCGGACCTGGATCTCGCTCATGCTCGGAGTTCCTCCTCTTCGTGGTCGGCGCGCCACTCGGTCAGGCGGCCGCGCCAGCGCTCGACCTCGGCCGCGACGCGGACCGGGGCGGTGCCGCCGATCGCGCTGCGGCGCGCGAGCACGTGCTCGAGCGCGAGCTGCTGCCGCCGGTCGTTCGGCAGCTGCGGCAGCAGCGCCAGCCAGTCGGCATCCGGCAGCTCGTGCAGCTCGACGCCGAGTTCGACGGCGCGGTCGACGGCGCGGCCGACGACCTCGTGGGCATCGCGGAACGCGACGCCGGCCTCGACCAGCAGGTCGGCGAGGTCGGTGGCGTTGAGGTAGCCGCGCTCCGCCTCGCGGCGGCAACGCTCGCGATCGAACACGACATCGCGCAGCGCGGTGGCGGTGATCGCGAGGCAGTCCTCGGTCTCGCGCAGCGCCGGGAACAGGGTCTCCTTGTCGGTCTGCAGATCGCGGTTGTAGGCCATCGGCAGCCCCTTCACGAGAGTCATGATCGCGGTCAGCGCGCCCTGCACGCGCGCGGCCTTGCCGCGCACGAGTTCCATCGCATCGGGGTTGCGCTTCTGCGGCATCAGGCTCGAGCCGGTCGACGTCAGGTCGCCGAAGCGCACGAAGCCGGCCTCGAACGAGGCGAAGAACACGTAGTCCTCGGCCAGCCGCGAGAGGTGCGTCATCGTCATCGCGCACGCGAACACCAGCTCGCAGACGTGATCGCGCGCCGAGGTCGCGTCCAGGCTGTTGCGCGTCGCGCCGCCGGTGAAGTCGAGCCGTTCGGCGAGCGCGTCGCGGTCGACCGCGATCGTCGTGCCGGCGAGTGCGGCGCTGCCGAGCGGGCAGCGGTCCATCCGCGCGATCGCGTCGATCAGCCGCTCGCGGTCGCGGCCGAGCGCTTCGGCGTGGGCCAGCGCGTGGTGACCGATCGTGATCGGCTGGGCGCGCTGCAGGTGGGTGTAGCCCGGGATCGGTGCGTCGGCGTGCGCCGCCGCGAGCTCGACGAGCACGTGGCAGAGCCGTTCGACGCCGTCGACGATCGCGAACATGCGGTCGCGCAGGTAGAGCCGCAGGTCGGTCGCGACCTGATCGTTGCGCGAGCGGCCGGTGTGGATGCGCTTGCCGAGTTCGCCGCAGCGCGCCACCAGCTCGCGCTCGACCAGGCTGTGGATGTCCTCGGCCGGGTCGTCCGGTGCGATGCCGTGCGCCTCCCAGTGCCGCGCGAGCTCGTGGATCGCGTCGCGCACGCGCACCTGCTCGTCGGCGGTGAACACGCCGGCGTCGCAGAGCGCTTCGCTCCAGGCCAGATTGGTCTCGAGGTCGGCGATCGCCAGCACGTGGTCGACCGGCAGGCTCTTCTGGAACGCGGCGAACTGCGGGTCGAGTTCGCCGCGGAAGCGTCCGCCCCACATCTGGCCGCCGCCCGGGGTGGTGCCCGGAGTGCCGGATTGCGCGCTCACGCCGGCGCTCCCTGCACCCGCGCGGCGACCGCACCGGGCAGGCCGTAGAGCCGCACGAAGCCGCGGCTGTCGGCCTGGTCGAACGCGGCGCTGGCGCCGAAGGTCGCGAGATCCTCGCTGTAGAGGCTGTTCGGCGACTCCGCCGCGATCGCGGTCGCCTGACCCTTGAACAGCCGGACCCGGACCTCGCCGGTGACACACTTCGTCGCGGTCAGAAACAGCGCGTCGAGCGCGGCCCGTGCCGGGTGGAACCAGCGGCCGGTGTAGACGATGTCGGCGTAGTCCGGCATCAGCCGCTCGGTGAGCCGCAGCGTGTCGCGTTCCATCGTCAGCGCGCGCAGCGTGCGGGCGGCCTCGAGCAGGATG
>JAGQRB010000617.1 GCA_020425925.1 Planctomycetota bacterium | reverse complement strand
GTCGATGTAGAGCGTGGCGTCGAGGTTGAGGAACGCGTTCGCGAGCAGCGTGAACGCGGCGTGTTCGGGCGCCGGGATGGCTTCGTCGCGCGGCGAGTCGCCGACCCCGAGCAGGGTCGCGGCGTCGGCCGGCGCGGCGTGGTAGCGCCGCCGCAGCTCGTGCAGGGTCGCGAGCGCGCGCTCGAGCTCGGCGTCGCGGAGGTCGTGGCCGGTGCAGCGGCGATACATCGCCGCGAGCCGGGTGCGGTCGTCGGGAGTCTCGCGCAGCGTGCGTTCGGCGAGGGCGCGCGCCGCCTCGACGAACTGCTCGTCGTTCCAGAGCGCGAGCGCCTGCAGCGGCGTGTTGGTGATCGAGCGCCGGATGGTGCAGAACTCGCGCGTCGGCGCGTCGAGCGTCAGCAGTGTCGGCGGCGGACACGCCCGCTTCCAGTAGGTGTAGAGGCTGCGGCGCCAGAGCGCGTCACCGTCGTCGCGTTCGAAGACGCGGGTGTTCGACTGCACCATCGCGACCTCGCGCCAGAGCCCGGCCGGCTGGTAGGGTTTCACGCTCGGGCCGCCGAAGCGCTCGATGAGCAGCCCGCCGGTGTAGAGCGAGCTGTCGCGGATCGCCTCGGCCGTCAGCCGCCGCCGCGGGAACCAGCCGAGCAACCGGTCGTCGCCGTCGACCGCCGCGGCGGCCTCGTTCCGGCGCGCCGATTGCCGGAAGGTCGCGCTGGTGCACAGCAGGCGCAGCATCGACCGCATGCTGGTGCCGCGGGCGCGGAACTCGAGCGCCAGCCAGTCGAGCAGCTCGGGATGGCTCGGCCATTCGCCCTGGCGCCCGAAGTCCTCGCTGGTTCGCACGATGCCGGTGCCGAAGACGAACTCGAACAGACGGTTGACGGCGACCCGATGCAGCAGCGGGTTCCGCTCCGACACCAGCCAGCGCGCGAACGCGAGCCGGTCGCGCGGCATCGAGTCCGGCGCGATCCCGAACATCGCCGGCAGCGCCGGCTGCAGCGGCTGCGACCGGTCGGGCTTGTCGTACTCGCCGCGCATCAGCAGGTAGGTCGGGCGGCGCTCGCCACGCTCGCGCATCACCATCGTCTGCGGGGTCATCGCATCGAGCTCGGCGAGCCGGCGATCCGCCGCAGCGACGCGTTCCTGCTTGGCGCGGAAGCCCGGCGAGAAGCGTTCGCGCCAGGCGACGGCGAGTGCCTCGCCGTCGGCGGCGGTGCGGGTGTGCGGCGGCAGCAGCCAGAGTGCGAGCCGGTCGGCGAGCACGGCGTGGGCCTCGTCGTCGCGCCAGTAGAACCCGCCGAAGCCGCCGGTGTTGACGATCTTGTAGACCACCGCGTGGCGCCCCGCCGGCAGCTCGAACTCGATGTGGTCCTGCTCGGCGGCGACCGGGCGATCGACGCGGCGCTCGGCGACGCGGCGACCGTCGACGAACAGCTGGAAGCCATCGTCGCTGCCGACCGCCGCCGCGAACGTGCGCGCCGTCGGTGAATACAGCTCGCGGCCGAGGTAGCTCGCGTTGGTGCCCTTCGGCAGGCCGTCGAAGACCGTCCCGGTCGCGAGCCGCGGGTCGAAGACCCAGCGCTTCTTGCCCCAGCGCTCGGCGAGGTCGATGCGGGCGCTGTGCTCCGGGCCGTGCTCGGCGTCGTAGAGCTCCTCGGGGGTGCCGGCGAACGGCTCCACCCGATAGAAGCCGCTGGCGGCCGCCGGCAGCCGCGCCAGCATCGGCTCGCCGATCTGGCCGACGTGCAGCCGGACCCGTCCGAAGGCGTGCTGGGCGTAGATCGAGTCGTACTCGAGGGTGACGCGGATCTCGGTGCCGGCCGCTTCGCCGAACGGTCGGTCGGCGAGGAACAGCGCGCGGCGCGGACCCGGCGGCAGCTGGTGCGCGGCCACCGCCCAGCCGCGGTCGTCGTCGAACAGCGCATTGGTGACGCGATAGTCGCCGTCGCGCTGCTCGACGTCGGCGATCGCCCAGCCGAGCGGCACCTGCTGCCATTCCTCGCGGCTGCCGGCCGGGCGGACCTCGAGGCGAACGTGGTTCAGCACCGCGTTGCCGTTCACTGCGCGCCCGACCTTCTGCTCCGGCAGGCGTGGATCGGGCAGCGCCTCGACGCAGAGCAAACGGAGGTCCGGCGCCTTCGCGAGCAGCGTGACGACGTTGGTGTCGCGCGCCGGGTTCTCGCCGCTCGCGAACACCGCGCCGTCGGCCTCGACCGTTAGCGTGGCTCCGGCCGTACTGGCGGCGTCGAGCACCGCGACCGGCGGCCAGGCGATGCCGCTGTCGCGCGCGAGTCCGGCGAAGAACGCGGCCTGGTCGGCGACCTCGGCGGCGTCGACGGTGGCGAGTGCGGTCGCGGCCGCGGCGCGCTCCTGCGCGAGTGCGCTGCGCTCGCGGTTCTCGTCGGCCGACGGCACCGCCAGCGCCGGCTCGAGCGCGCGGTTGGGGTCACGGCTCTGGGTGTAGAGCCCGGGCTCGTCGTTGTTGTAGAAGTACGCGAACAGCGAGTAGTAGTCGCGCTGCGTGATCGGGTCGAACTTGTGGTCGTGGCAGCGGGCGCAGCCGAGCGTCAGGCCGAAGAACACGCTGCCGACCGTGGCGGTGCGCTCGGCCGCGTACTCGACGAGGTACTCGCTGTCGATCGCGCCGCCTTCGTCGGTCGTGACGTGGGCGCGGAGGAAACCGGTGGCGACGCGCTGGTCGAGGTTGGCGTCTGGCAGCAGGTCACCGGCGAGCTGATCGACGACGAACTCGTCGAACGGCAGGTCGTCGCGCAGCGATCGCAGCAGCCAGTCGCGCCACGGCCAGATCTGGCGGCCGGCGTCCATGTGGATGCCGCAGGTGTCGGCGTAGCGCGCCGCGTCGAGCCACGGCGCCGCGAGGTGCTCGGCGTGGCGACTCCGGTACGGCTCCTCGTCGAGCAGCCGGTCGACCAGCCGGTCGTAGGCGTCGGGTCGGGTGTCGGCGAGGAACGCGTCGAGCTCGGCCGGGGTCGGCGGCAGGCCGGTGAGCACCAGGAACGCGCGGCGCGCGAGCGTCGCCGGCCCGGCCTCGGGGTTCGGTTGCAGACGGCGCGCGGCGAGGTCGGCGGCGATGAAGCGGTCGATCGGGTTCCTGGCCCAGCCGTCGCCGGCGGCGGGCACGGCGGGACGCTCCGGCGGTACGAACGCCCAGTGCTCCTCGTAGGGCGCGCCGGCCTCGATCCAGCGTTCGATCAGCCCGATCTGCTCGGTGGTCAGCACCGGCTTCTGGGCATGCGCCGGCGGCATGCGCTCGTCGGGATCGGCGCTGCAGATGCGCTGGTAGAGCAGGCTGCGCAGCGGCGAGCCGGGCACGATCGCGGCACCGCCGTCGCGCGGTGCGAGCGCGTCGTCGCGGCGGTCGAGGCGGAGGTCGGCCTCGCGGGTATTGGCGTCGGGGCCATGGCAGCGGAAGCAACGGTCGGCCAGCAGCGGCCGGATGTCGCGGCCGTAGCGCACCCCCTCGAGGAAGTCGCTGGCGAGGGTGCCGCCGTCGAATACCTCGACCGGCGCCGGATCCTGGGCCGCTGCGGGCGCCGCCGACCAGGCGGTGAGCAGCGCTGCGGCGATACGGACCGGACGGGGAGCACGGCGAGGCGACGTCGACATGGCTCGGGGCATGTTCGCACCGGCCGAACCGCCTGTCACGGCCCTACTGCCTTCCTGCCGGCTACCGCTCGCGCAGCTCGATCGCGACCGGCGGCGCGCCGCCGGCGGTGAAGGTGACGCGGGCCTTGCCGCGGCGGCCGGCCTCGTTCCATGCCACCGCGTCGTAGGTGCCGGGGGGCATGCAGGCGGTGAACTCGACCGGACGGGGGTCGGCGCCGCCGCCGGCGAGCACGAGCGCGCGCGGCTCGCCCGCGCGCCCCAGCTCGAGCGTCACCCGACCGCCGCTACCGAGCGGGTCGTGCACCGAGATCGCGCGCGAGACCCCGGGCTCGACGCGGATGTCCTGCACCAGTTCGACCCCGGCCTCGACCGCGATCGGCACGGCGCTCGCCGCGATCCCGTCGCCGTGCACCAGCAGTCGGTGGCGGCCCGCCGGCACCGCCTCGAAGCGGAAACCGGCGTCGCTGCAGGTTGCGGCCAGGCGGCTGCCGTCGGCGGTCTCGATCGCGACCGCGAGGTCGCGCAGCGGTTTGCCGTCGGTGGCGGTGACGCGTCCGGACACGATCGCGCCGGCGCGCAGCGCGATCACGCCGAGGTCGCGACGTTCGCCGGCGCCGAGCACCAGCTCGAGGTGGGGGGCGAGGAACCCCGCGCAGCGACAGGCGACGATCACGTCACCTGGCGGCACGCCGCGGAACTCGAACGCGCCGCCGTCGTCGGCCGCGACCTCGACGGTCTGGCCGCGGTCGCGGTGCCAGCAGTAGACCGTGGCGGCGGCGACCTCGCCGGTGGGCGTCCGGAGTCGACCGGCGAGCGTCGCGGCCGGCAGGTCGGGATCGACCGCGAGCAGCAGCAGCCCGTCGTCGGGGCTGCAGTCGGCGCGCGTTGCAGCCGCGAAGCCACTCGGCGGCTGCGACGGCTCGTAGACCAGCACGTCGAACCGCCGGTCGGCCTCGCAGGCGATGGCGAAGCGCCCGTCGCTGCCACTCTGCAGCACCGTGCTCGCGGCCGGCTCGAGCTGTCGCACGATCACCGTCCAGTCGGCGAGCGGGCGGCGGCCGGGTCCGACGACCAGACCGCAGAGCTCGCGCGCGGCGGCCGCGGCGGCGCCCGCGAGCAGCGGATCCCAGCGCCGGCGCTCACCGGCGGCGAGCGCGAACGTGCGCGCCAGCGCAGCATGCGAGCTGCGCGCGATGAGCTCGACTTCGCCGGCCGGCAGACCCGCGAGCGCGTAGACGCCGTCTGCGTCGCAATCGGCGCGTGTGGCCAGCAGGTCGCCGGTCTCGCCGCTGCTCACCGCAGTGGCGAGCGGTCGACCGTCG